>NZ_JBLQTA010000010.1:0-169718 GCF_048159625.1 Ciceribacter azotifigens
CGTGTAGATTTCCAGCCAGCGTTGCATTCAATCTGGAACCAGCACTGCAAAGTTGGAATGTCACACTCCCCGGCTCTGGACGGATCTGGGAGATTGCGGATGGGACTGATTGCGATGAGCGAGCGTGACCTGCAGCGGATTGAGGTTTTGTCGAAGGTGATCGACGGCCGCATGACGATGGTGTCAGCGGCGCATGTCCTGGGCTTAAGCACGCGCCAGGTTCGTCGGCTCGTGGAGCGGATCCGGACGGATGGTGCGGCATCGATCCGGCACAGAGCGATCGGGCGGCGGTCGAACAATCGGATTTGCGACGGCGTGCGCGACTATGCCGTGGCGATCGTGCGCGAACGCTATCTGGATTTCGGTCCGACACTGTCGCGCAAGCAGCGGCGTACGATCGTCAGGAGGATTGATAATAGTTGATAAACAACCTATCTTGGCTTCACCACATTCGATGGAGGACAGCATGATCAGTGCCGATTTGGGAAAGCAGTTAGAAAGCTATATCCAGCAACTCGTCGACACAGGTCGCTATGGCTCGAAAAGCGAAGTCCTGCGGGAAGGTGTGCGACTGGTCCAGGACCGCGAGACTCGGCTTGCCGCGCTGGATGCCTCCATTATGCGTGGCGTTGCCGATGCTGACGCTGGCCGAACGAAGCCAGCAAGCGATGTCTTTGAGCGGCTTGAGGCCAAATACAGTGCGATGGCCGGTCAGACCGAAACATCGGCATGACCCTTGAGTTTTCCAATGAGGCGGAAAATGACCTTGAGCAGATCGCCGATTACATCGCTCGGCAGAATCCCCGGCGCGCCCTGTCATTCGTACGGGAGCTGCGGAGCAAGTGCGAGGAACTCGTCGAAAGTCCGAACGGCTTCGGCGTCGTCCCTCGCTACGAACGCCATGGTATCCGTCGGCGCGTTCATGGCAATTATCTGATCTTCTACCGCGTCGAAAACACGAAGGTGGTTATTGTCCATGTCCTGCATGGCGCCACCGACTATGGTGCCATTCTGTTCGGTGATTGATTTCGGTCGATCAATCTGGGGCGATCTCACGTGCGAAACGCCTAGCTCAGCGGCGCAGTCAGCCTGAAGGCGCTTTCGGACTATGCCGCTGTGGCCAGCGGCTTCGCGCGCTCGATCCGCGCTAGTTCCTTTGGGCTGTGCATGGCCTCCCACAAGTCGCTGCGCCGCTGCACGTTGAGCCAGAAGTCCGGGCCGTTACCAAACACGCGCGCCAGGATCAACGCGGTCGCCGCCGTCAAGTTGCGACGGTCGTTGCACAATTCGTTCACATGCTTGCGCTGGACGCCCATCGCTTCGGCCAAGGCCGCCTGCGTCAGGCCAAGCGGCTGCATGAATTCTTCCGTCAGGATTTCGCCGACCGTCGCCGGCTTACGCTTGGTCATCAGCATTTGTCACCTCATCGATAACTATGGTCGTCAAGATAGACCTCGGACGCCTCGCCACGACTGCCGTCCCATCGAAAGACCACCCGGCATTGCTTGTTGACGCGGATTGAATGCAAACCCATTCCAATGTGCGAACAAGGCGGTGGAAGCTGCGGAATACCCGTTATGTGAACCAACCACGCTGATGCGATGTCCATTGAACGCGCAAAGGATTCAGCATCGGGCACTCTGAGCGCGATATTGCCGTCCGCGTCAGCGAGCGAGCAGAACGGGAATCCCTGCCCCACCAATCATCGACTGGGTAACGCCACCGAATACCCTTTCCGTGACACGGGAGTGACCATAAGCACCCATCACGAGCAGGTCGGCGGATAGCTCGGCCGCGCGTTGGAGTAGCACTGTGGCGACTGGCCGCCCGCGGCCCTCCAATCGGTCGACCGTGACCTTGATACCGTGCCGGGCAAGATAGGTGGCAATGTCGGTTCCCGGCGTTTCGTCTTGGTCCTGGCCGCCATCCATCGGATCGACCATGAGCACATGAACATCTCTTGCGCTCTTCATCAGTGGGATCGCTTGCCGGGCAGCTGCCGCAGCATCGGGGCTGGAGTCCCAGGCGAGTACTACCTTGTGGGGTGCCAGCGAGAGTTTTCCGTCAGCAACCGGGAGAAAGATGGGGCAGCTTGCGTGGAAAAGTGCACCGTCAATCGCCGCTCGCCGGAGAGCCTTGCTCACCGTTCCTTCGTCGGCGAGGAGCATGAGGTCGGCGTAGAGAGCACGCGTGCCGATTTCCGAAGCGGCGGCAGACGTCTCGCAATACAGACCATCGACATCCACTGGCGCGCTTGTGTTGGTCAGGATCGAGTTCACCGCGGCAACCTTCTCTACGAGTATTGCATTGTCGCGTTCACGTTCCTCCCACCAGGCATCTGAGATCAAGGCTGCGTATTTGCCAATGGCGGGCGGTGCGGCCAGGACCATCACAAGCAGACTGAGATGTGCATCCGCTTCATATGCCAGCTCCGCTGCCTGCCGCACGAAGCGGTCGGTCGTCTTGGGGCCGATCGGGCAAAGAATTGTCTTCGAGCGCATTTTCGTCCTCTATCTCTTATATCAGCGACCCTAACCGCTCGAAACCATTCCGCCTAGATCTTGGTCAACGAACAGACAGCAAATTGGCGGAATCCTTGACCAAATGGAGCCCCGGCTTGCGCCGCAGGTATCGTTCATCAACAATCAGCTCACTGCTGTTAAGTTATCCGCGGCAATCTAGGACCGGACGACCTCACTGGCGTCGATCAATTCCATCACAACGGCTGCATCGATTATGACGCGGCCATGGCAACTGAATTCCAATCCTCTCACACGCAGGTCGGCGAGAGAGGTAGGTTGCCATTCTGGCGCGGCCGAGGGCACACCCTCGGATTTTATCCGCGAACAGCCTCAGTGCGCGATCATCACGTGGCGGACGGCGGTATAGTCCTCCAGCGCATATACCGACATGTCCTTGCCGTAGCCCGACCGGCGCAGACGCCCGGTGCCCCCAAGCCAATGTAGCGTAGGCGAAGCCGGGTGATAGTCACAAACGGAGTTCAGGTTACAAAAGGCATGATGTCTATGCCGTCACCCGGAAATACGGTGAAGTGCGGGTGGTCCTGGAACAGTCGTGCGGCGGCATCAGCGGTTTCCGCCTCGATGACCAGATAGCCGCAGAACGGATTTACGGCTTCGACCATTCCGTCCTTTGTCACACGCGTAGTCTTGCCGACCATACCACCGCGATCGAGGATGGACGCAGCATTGCGCTGCTCCCACGCCACCCACTGAGGTACGCCCACAGCATCGACCGCATCCTGCTGGGCTTTGGGCAGGCTTCGAAATGACGCGAGGTCTTCGGGCTTCATGGTGTAAACGGCGAGAAATCGGGGCACCGGCATTACCTCCATTGGCTTAGCTGGCTGTCAGTTTACATGACGCGGCGGATCGGCCTCCTGTCGGAGGTGACCGTCGCCGCCGACACTAGAGCACGATCACCTTTGCGCCGATCCTCACCCGCTCGTAAAGGTCGATGACATCGTCGTTCGTCATGCGAAAACATCCCGATGACGAGGACCGGCCGACGCTTTCGGGCTCGTTCGAGCCATGGATTCGATAGAGCGTGTCGCCGAGATAGATGGCGCGCGCGCCGAGCGGATTGTCGGGTCCGCCGGCCATATGGGTCGGGAGGTCGGGTCGCCTCGCGCGCATGTCGGCCGGAGGACGCCATTCGGGCCATGCGCGTTTGCTGCTCACCGTTTGGATCCCGTGCCAGCCATAGCCTTCGCGACCGACGCCGACGCTGTAGCGGAGCGCCTTGCCGGCGGGCATGACGTAGTAAAGCGCATACCGGTCCGGATCGATGACGATCGTTCCGGGCGCTTCCTGCGTGCTGTATTCCACCAGCTGCCGCGGCAGATATGTCCCCGCATCCGGGACGATCAGCACCCCCGGAGCTTGCGGTGGCGGGTATGCGGGCGGCGACATCAGAAACTCGATATAGCCGCTGTCGATCCAGACCTGGCCGGTCGCCTCATCGAGAACCGGTGGAAACGGTTCCTCCGCCCTCGCCTGCGTCATCGTTGATGCCAGGAGGAATGCGGTAAGCACTGGCCTCGACCATTGTTTCGGCGGCAATTCCGACATGTGAAGGGTCCTCCGGCGCTGTGACATTCAAATCAGACCATTTGCGACAAGGGCGTTCGCCACATCCTGGAAGAGCCGGTCCGGAACCGGCGTGCCGACGGGCGTCTTGGCGAGCGCTGCGGCGAGGTCCGGATCGGCGAGGAACGGGATGCCCCGGCTTCGTGCCTGCGCACGCATCGACGTGGCTCCCGGGCCCGTCGCGCGACAGACGACGATGGGCACGGGTGTCTCGCCGCGGACATAGCGAATGCCGACGAACGCCTCCCCCTCCTCTCCGATCAGCAACACGGCGCTGGAGAGACCGGTTTTCGTCGTTCCGAGGAGCCGCGCCAGCTTGCGGCGCTCCTGCCGGATGAGCGGATCGCCTTCCGTGTCCTTGTGTTCGCGCTTGTTCTCCGAGCGGGTCATGCGCATTTCGCGCATGAACAACCAGCGCTGCAGGAAGACGTCGATCACACCCATTACCACGAAGGCAGCGATCGCGATCGCCGCAATGGTCTTCAACATGGTAAGCGATGTCGCGTGCAGGCAGGCAAACCCGCAGGCCGGCGACTGGAACAGGGCTCCCAGTCCCGTATGGAAGACCACGGCGAAAGCAATGGAGAGAGCGGCGACCTTGAACAGGGCCTTGCCGAAGTCGACGACGCTCTTCAAGGAGGCGATCCGTTTCAGGCCCGATGCGGGATTGACGCGGGCGAAGTCCGGTTCGAGCGGCTTGGCCGAAAAGACAAAACCCCTGGTGATTGCGACATTGGTCGCAAGAATGGCGGCGATCGTGATGCAGAGGATGGGCAGCACCGTCGTCAGGAGTGCATCGGCGGCAATCGTGCTCAGGCGGTACCAGACATCGGCGAAAGGACGCGTGTAGATTTGCGCCGCTTCGTCCAGAAGCCGGTCGATCTTCACCTGGAGGTCGGGTGCGACATAGAAGAGAAACAGGGTGGAAAACAGGACGACAATGCCCGAGACCATGTCGGGGCTGTGCAGCACCTGGCCCTTCTTGCGCGCATCGCGAATCTTCTTTTCCGATGCGGGAAGCGTCTTCTCTTCACTCGTCTCGCTCATGTGACACCGTCACCGGCGGAGGAAAGCAGACCGATCTCCCGGGCGCGGCCGGCGGCGTCGGGAATGGAACGCAGCTTTGCCGCCTTCGCGAGGATCTGGTTCTTCTGCTTCGCCGACATATCGGGCACGGCGACCGAGCGTGCCTTCTCGATCTCGCCGGCCATGGTAAGCACGATGAGATAGTTGATGAAGTGCCGTCTTTCGGCGAGCGGTGAACTCACGACGTTCGTCATGTGCGTCACCGCCTGCGCCATGTTGTTCGACAGTGCTTCCGCAAGCGCCAGGTTTGCCGCGGTGTCGAGGTTGGTGGGCTGCAATGACAGGGCCTTCGAAAATGCGCCCTCCGCCCCCTGTCCATTGCCGCTGAAGACCAGCGCCGTTCCGAGACGGTTATAGGCGACGACCGAATTCAGCGCTTGGGCGGCCGGCGCAAGGCTTCGCGCTGCCGATTCGGCCTCGCCCTTCCGCAACTGGGCGGTGCCCAGTCCGAGCAACGCGGCGGCATTCCCGGGCTCGATCTCGAGAGCAGCCCGGAAGGCTTCCTCGGCTGCATCGGCGTCGCCGGCCTTGAGCCGCGCATTGCCGAGCCGGACGCGCATCGACACGTCGTTCGGGGCGTTGGCGGCGGCCCGCTCGTAGAGAGCCAACGCCGTCCCACTTTCGCCCTTCGCCTCAATGCTCTCGGCAACGCTCAAAAGCTTTGTCTGGGCGTTCGCCTGTTTGCCCTTCTCCTTGTCGGCCGGGATCGTCGTGCAGGCGGAAAGCGCCAGAAGTGCAATGAATGCACCGGCCGCCCGACCGACAGCATGCCGGCAACAGCCGGCAGATGAAATCGCCTTCTTCATTGCGCGATCCCCGTCTCGTTTGTTGCAGTGCCCGGCGGGATGACCTGGTCGCCGGTCCCGTCGATATAGCCCTTGGCCGCGCGCGCGACGGGAGCCGCCATTGCAGGCCCCATATCGCGCCCCTGCAGCAATTGTCGTTGGTCTGCCGCCATGAACTGCAAATTCAGATTGTTCGCGCAGCCGGACGGGAGATAGACCGGCTGATCGGCCGTGTCCGGCGTGATGCAGGCGTCCGGAACCAGCACCTGGCTCGTGGTCGTGTCGTAGCCCTTGCGAACGACCTTTCCCTTCGCCGGCGTGGCTCCGGTGGTCGAGAGATACCTGTAGTTCGGTGAATAGGGCTGCGGTTGGGAACCGTTGCAGCCCGACAGGGCGACGAGGCAGGCGAGCATTGCTGCTGTGGGGATTACGGCTCCTGGAAGGCGATCATTCGACATAGAAGCCATATCCCTTGTTGGCTGCGGGTCTTGCCTTCTTGCGCGGCGAAGAAACCGCACCGGCCGGGCTGTCCAGCGGCGTCTTCATGTTCCGCTCCGAGGTCGGCGTCACCAGATATGGCGTTATCAGAATGACGAGTTCCGTCTCGTTGCGCTGGAACCGCTTGGACTTGAACAATTCCCCGAGGATCGGCACGTCGCCGATGACGGGCGTCTTGTTCAGCGTCTGGGACTCCTGCCTCTGGAACAGTCCCGCGATCGCGAAAGTCTGGCCACTGCCGACCTCGACAGTCGTGTCCGCCCGGCGGATGCGCAGCGATGGCACCACCAGCCCGCCGATCGAGACGACGCTGTCCTGCGAAACGCTGCTGACCTCGGGTCGCACCTGCAGCGCGATGCGATTGTTGGGGAGCAGTGTCGGTGTGAACTGCAGCGAGACCCCGAACTGCTTGTATTCGATGCCCACCTGGCCGTTGTCCGTCGGCACCGGCACAGGTATCTCCCCGCCTGCGAGGAAGCTGGCGGTTTGGCCGGTGACGGCGGTGATGTTGGGTTCGGCGAGGATGGTCAGGATACCGTTCGCCTGCAGTGCATCGAGCAGGACGTTGACATTGACATGGTCGCCGCGGGCACCGATGGCGATCCCCGTGTCGTCCTCATCGCTGGCTCCGCCGGTCCGCACAAGGCCGAAAGAGAAGGAGCCGCTGTTGACGAAGAGGCTCCAGTCGATGCCGAAGCGGGTAAGCTCGTTGCGGGCCACTTCGGCGAAGCGGACGCGGATGTTGACCTGGTTTGCGCCGGCGAACGTCGTGTTGTTGAGCGCGGGCCGCTCGGGTGTCGAATAGCTCTGCAGGACGCTTTCCATGTCCATCGCCTCACCGACATTCCGCGTCTGCCCGGTTCCCACATATTGTCCGCCGAACAGGCTGATATCGACGCGGGTGTTCGGCTGCAGCGCGAGCGCCGACTCTTGCGCAGGTCTCGGATTGCCGGAGACATGGACCTGGACGGTGCCGCGCGTCGACTGGTCGGCGCTAAGGGCGATCAGATTGGTGTCGCCGGTCTTCGTCGCGTAGATGTAGACCACGCCCGGCGAGACGACGCGCACGTCGGCGATTGCGGTGTCGGCAAGAAACACCGACTCGACCGGTTCATCGAAGCGCAGGATCGTGCCCTCACCGACGCTGAGGTCCAGCACGTCGCCGTTGGTGGCGTCCACCTTCACCTGCGCGCTGGCCGGTGACGGCGCCCAATGGACCGCGAACGCGGTCAGAAAGACAAACTGAAAGAGTCCCCTCGTCGCCAAGAAGCGAAGGCTTCGTAAAACTTGCATCCCACTCCCTATTCGTTCCCCTCCCCGCGCTCCTCTGCGCGAGAAGGACATGTCTTCTTCTTGTTTATGATCTCGACCGATGCCCTCATGCGCGACCATCGCTCCCGAGTTCCGGCACTCCGGCGACCGGAAGCGCGATATAGCCGAGGCACTGCACGCTGAACTCCGCGGCGATTTCCTGGTACGACAGCACCGGGACCTGGAGGTCGTGGCGCATCAGGAGATTTCGGATGTGCCGGCGGACGTCCATGGACGCAAGAATTGCAGGGTGTGGCTGCTGTCCCGGCGCCTGTTCCCCCCTCGCCTTGAATTCCGCGACGATCTGCGCTGCCAGCCGGTCCGGGACCGTGGTCGCCGGACCGCTGTTTCTGTCGACCGCCGCTCGCAGTTCGTCCTCGAAAGGCCGTGTCAGAAGGTAGGCGGAAACGACCCGGTTGCGGTCGGCGAGCCGGAAGCAGATCTGCCGGCCGAGGCTCGCGCGCACATGGTCGGCCAGCGCCTGCAGGTTCTGGATCTGCGATGCGCGCTCGGCGACCGTCTGGAGAATGATGCGCATGTTGGTGATCGGAACATCTTCCTCGACGAGCCGGCGCAGCAGTTCGGCAAGCTTCTGCACCGACACCACTTCCCGGACTTCCCTGATCAGGTCGCCGAGGGGCTCCTCCAGCCGCGCGAGAAGTGCACGCACCTCCTGCGCATCAATGAAATCGGGTGCATAGCGGCGCATGACACGTTCGACCAGCGTCATCACCACGTCCGCCGGCTCGCAGTAGCCGACACCGGCGGCGTCGAGGGGCGCTGCGTGCGACCGGTCGACCCAGACGAGCTTCAACCCCATGAGATCGGGCTGGGTCACGTAGGGAATCGACATGATGTCGAGGTCGACAGCCTCTTCCCAGACCATCAGATGATCGAGCAGGAGCACGCCATCGACCACGGGAACGGCCTCGAAATCGATACGGAACTCGGCCGAAGCGAGACTCGGATCCACCCGCCATCCGATTGCCGGGACCGCAATGCCGAGATCTTCCAGGATGGACGCGGCGAGCCCCTCCGTCCGCTCGGCAAACAACGGCTGCGGCAGGTGTTCGGCGAGCCCCTCCCCCATCGTGAGGGTCAGTCTTTGCGCCATTTCCGCCCGTTTTCCGGCGTCCGGCAAGGTCCCTGCAATATGATCGACGACCCGTCCGCCCGAGGAAACGGGAGTGTGTGCCGTCTCGCGTCGTGGCGAACCGGCGCCGGCAAGCTCTTCGCCATGCTGGCGTCTGCGCGCCACATAGGCGAGCAGTCCGGCCAGGCCCGCCAGTGCCCAGAAGACAGCGAGCGGAAAGCCGGGGACAAGTCCGAAGCCGAAGAGGATCGCCGCTGCAAGCGCCAGCGCGCGGTCGCTCGCGGCGAGTTGCCCGAGGATTTCGCTGCCGAGGTCCTGCGGGCGCTCGGCGGACGGCACACGCGTGACGACGGCCCCCGCCGCCACGGCCATCATCAGTGCCGGTATCTGGGAAATGAGGCCGTCGCCGACTGTCAGAAGCGAATAGGTGTGCGCTGCCTCGCCGACCGTCAGGCCGCGCTGAAACGACCCGATCGTCAGCCCGCCGATGAGATTGATCGCGATGATGAGCAATCCCGCCACGGCATCGCCCTTGACGAATTTCATCGCACCGTCCATCGCGCCGTAGAACTGGCTCTCCCGCTCGAGGGCGTCGCGTTTCCGGCGCGCTTCCTGCTGATCGATGTCGCCGCTGCGCGCCTCGTTGTCTATGCTCATCTGCTTGCCCGGCATTGCATCGAGCGCGAAGCGCGCGCCAACCTCGGCGACGCGCTCGGCGCCCTTGGTGATGACGACGAACTGGGCGATGGTGATGATCAGGAAGACGATGAGCCCGACGAGGACGTCACCGCCGACGACGAAGGATCCGAAGGCCGCGACGATCTGCCCGGCATCCGCCTGGGTCAGGATCAGCCGCGTCGTGGTGATCGCGAGCGCCAGCCGGAAAAGCGTTCCAAGAAGGATGATCGAAGGCAGCGAGGAGAACTGAGCCGGGCTGGAAATATAGAGTGCGCCGACGAGAATGAGCAGGCTGTAGAAGAAGTTGAAGCCGATCAACAAGTCGACGAGCATCGTCGGCATCGGGACGATCATCATGGTGATCGCCAGCATCACCACGGCGGCGACGACAATGTCGGACCGCCTTGATGCCGCCCGGGCGAACTGGTTGACGGCCGCGATCGCGTTCATTCTGCCGCCCTCGCCTGAAGAAAGGCCTCGAAGGCGTCACGGGCCTGTTCCTTCTCGCCGCGCTCCCATCGCGCATGGCTCTTCAGCCGCAGAATGGCGGGGTTGATGTCGTCGGAGATATCTTCGATCCGCTCGATGGCTGCGAGCGCGCGTGGGACAGCGCCGGTCGCGACGAACGCTTCGGCCAGCGAGTGCAGTACGGCAACATCGTTCGGCGCCATTCTCGCGGCCAGCAGAAGGAAGACCAGCCCACGCTTGTGGTGCCCGGCCCGACAGTAGAGCGAACCGAGCGCATGGAGGAATTCGAGGCTGTCCGCGCGGCTTTGCGTCAACTGCGTTGTGCCTGCATGAGCCGATGCTGGAGATCGCGTCTGCTTTCGATCTCGTCGGTCAGCATCGATACGGTGAGTTTGGCGATGTCCTCCTCGAGGTCCAGTCCGGGCACGACCTCCCGGACGATGTAGGCAAGTAGCTCCTGGGAACGCGACAGGTCGAACAGTGTCGTGCTCGAAAGCCTCGCCCGCTCGCTCGCCTCTGTCCCGACTTTGCCGGACGATGTCTTCCGGCGGGCCTGACGGATCGACTGCAGGAGCTTCGCATCGAACTCCTGCGACTGGGCACGGCCGACGGCTTCCGGTCGCAACGACACCGCCTGTGCCTGGCCGCGGCTGCGATTGTCGTGTCGGCGGACGTCGATGCTCATCTTGCTGTCCCTCTCCTCGCGCCGCTAGAAGCGCAGGACGAATTCTTCACCCTGTCGCGCGGCCGTCAGGCTGCCGTCCCGGATGTCCTTGATGTACCAGCCGTCTTCGAGTGCCGCCCCCTTGTAGAGGCGAGCGCCGTCGGCGCCGATCGCATACGGCGTCTCCCCGAACCAGATCGCCCGCAGGTGGAATTTCGGGGCGCTCCGCGGCGCCGCCTCTCCGACCAGGCTGGTGAGGACGTAGCTTGTGCCGTAGGAGCGATCGAACCACGCCTGGACCTCGCCCCAGTTCTTGCGGGCGCCGTCGTCGACGGCGCCGGAAACGGAAAGCCGCGATCCGTCGGCCTCGATCTTCAGGTCCGGCAGGCCGGCCTCGCGCAGTTTTGCCGCAAGCGCCGCCGAAACCTCCTGAGACGAAGCCGCCGGGGACGCGATCGTGCCCGTCGTCACCGCATTGTCGTTCAACACCGCCATCGAAGGCCCGTGGTCGAGCTGCGCAACCCCGGCCTGCACGGCGGCTATGGTCAGAAGCGAAAAGGCTGCGACGCCCCCGAGCATCCAGCCGTGCGAGGATCTTTGCGCTCGTCCGGCCGGCTCCCGCATAGCCCGCGAGAGGTTGAGGCGCGCGCTGCCGAGTGTCACGGTCACGGGGACCGGCACCTGAAGACCGTGCCCGACGGGAACGGCGGTGTCATCCACCATGAGATCGGCTCCGATCGCCTCGATCATTACCTCGGTTCCGGCGAAGTGCAGGCGCATATGATGTGCCGACACGTCGCGGTCGCTGAGCGTCAGATCGCAATCGGTTGCGGAGCCGACCAGATAGGCACCCCTTTCCAGGGGCAGAGAGACGCCGCTGTGAACGCCCTTCAGGACATCGAGCGTCAGGGATGCGGCTGAATTCCTGAGGACCAGACTGGATGCCATGGAACTATCACCTCGCTCGCCGGATAGCCGAGACACCGACGCTGCGCTGAGCGCGCCGCCGGTCTAGCTCGTATCTTTGCAACGGGGATGAGGGGCGGCCGAGGCCACCCCTCGGGCTTCGTCAGCCGTTCGGACGCTGCTTTGCGGCGTCGAGGGCGACCTTCTTCTCGGTCGTGATCTTGGTAATTTCTGCGGACTTCGCGATAGCCTTGTCGAAGGCATCCGTCATGGTCTTGATCGAATTGTCCGAGGTTTGCGTACCGCTTACACCGGAAACAGCCATTCTCTTCTCCTTGACAAGTTGAGGCCGGTTCCGGGCAATGCCCGGCGCCGGATTGCAGTCCCTATCTAAACGTACACCCATCGCAGGGTGTATTAATGGTTAAGGTCGAAGCTTGAGAATGACAATTTGCATGCTCATCACATAATGTTGCACAATGTAATCATGCGTGAGATGAACCGATTTAAATTGCGTTCTGGTAAGGTCGTCGAGCTCTATGCGAGCGAAGGAACTACCTTGTATTGAAAGCATTTTTCGCTTCTGCGCGCGCCGCGTGCAACGGTCCCCTGCATTTTTACTGAACCTCGAGTTGCACCTCTCGATCCAGTGTTATAGCTTTGGCCGGCTTGATGCGAACAATCGGAGCGCTTGACATGAAGGACGTCATGCTCAGCGGGAGGTTCTGCATGTTTGCCATCACCCTGTTTGCGGCGACGTGTCCGGCTCATGCCGGAAATCCAGGCTGGTACGACAGCCGGTACAGCTATGTCCTGATCGATCAGGACGTTCGCGACGCCCTGCAGGAGTTCGGCCGCAACCTTTCCGTTCCGGTCCTTCTGTCCGACAAGATTCGCGGTCAGGTGCGCGGTGAGATTCGCGACGAGACGGCGGGCGGCTTTCTCGACAAGCTGACGCGAGCAAACGGCCTCATCTGGTATTTCGACGGTTCGGTCCTGCACATCAATACGAGCGACGAAGTCTCGACACAGATCATCAACATCGGCAGGGCGAACGGAGAGGCGGTGATTGCTGAGATCCACCGGCTCGACCTCATGGACGACCGCTTTTCGGTGCGCGCCACCGCCAACGCACCGGTGCTTCGGGTGTCGGGCCCTCCCCCTTTCATTGCGATGGTCAAGCAGGTCGCCGCGTCAGTCCAGCCGTCCCCGACCGCCCAGATGGACGACCCGCGCGTGCGCATCTTCCGCGGCGGCCAGCGCGAGGAGGTCGCCGACGATCTGACTGACAGCGGAGCGAAGACCGCCGCCAATGGCGCGACAAACAAAACAGCAGCAGGAGAGCAGTAGATGACCGGTTCGGTAAACGCGACCACGCAGGCATCCACCCCGACCCCGACCCCGACGGTCGATCCCTCCCAGGCGCAGTTCGAGGAGGCGCTGCAGCAAGCGGTTACAAGCGGCGGCAGCCAGTTGATCGGGCAGGAGATGATGAAGATCGCACAGGAAGTGCTGAACGAGGCCTTGTCCGACGAAGAGTAATTTCGCTTTTCTCAACAGGAGACGGAATCATGACGATTGTTCCGCCAGTAGAGACGCCCACCCTGCCGATATCTCCTGCGCCGCAGGAATCGATTGTTTCGCAGAATCTCTTCGAGCATTCGGCGCTGAACACCACGACGCTGCCGCATGGCGCGAGCCCCGCGGATCTCGGCCGGACGATCATCGACAATCTCGAGGGTTTCGTAGAGCGGGCCGGGAAGTTCGCCGCCAGCGCCGCATTTCCCGCTTCACCCGGCGCGTCGACGTCGGCGACGTCCTTCGCGCCGGACGCGCTTCCTGCCGAACCGAACGTCCCACGCACACCGGACAGTGACGCGGGACGGCTCGTCGAGTCCCTCGGCCGGATATTCGACCATGCGATCGAGACGCAGATGGTCGTCCGGGCTCCGACGCAATTCACCAGCGCGACGATGACGCTTACCAAGGGTCAATGAGAACCTTGCGGCATTTCCCGGCAGTCGGACGCGGGCTGGCGCTCGCGTTGATGGTCCTGGCGCTGCAGGCCTGCAGCGTCGACCTTTACACGAATCTCGATGAGCGCGAGGCCAACGAGATGGTCGCCATCCTGCTCTCGAAGGGCATACCGGCGAGCCGCGTCTTGCAGAAGGACGGCAAGCTGACGGTGACCGTCGACGAGGATCAGTTTGGGCAGGCGGTGTCCGCACTCAACATGGCGGGCCTTCCCAGGGAGAAATTCGCCACGCTCGGCACGGTTTTCAAGCAGGAAGGGCTCGTCGCCTCTCCCGTGCAGGAGCGCGCGCAGATGATCTATGCCCTTAGCGAAGAGCTTTCCCGAACCGTTTCCGAAATCGACGGTGTGCTCTCCGCACGCGTTCACGTTGTTCTGCCCGATAACGACCCGCTGCAGCGCAACGCCATACCTGCCTCGGCTTCGGTGTTCATCCGGCACGAGGCCGATCTCGACGTCAACCCGCTGATCCCGCGGATCAAGACCCTGGTGGCCAACGGCATTTCGGGCCTCTCCTACGAGAAGGTCTCGGTCGTTGCGGTCGCCAGCCAAAGGTCGAGCGAGCCGCCCCGCGCCCCGGAACTGACCTCGTTCCTCGGAATCTGGATGCTGCCGTCGAGTGTCGCCAAGGCCCGGCTGATCTTCGGCGGCCTCGTCTGTGCCCTCGCCGCCGCGCTCGGCGGTCTCGGCTATCTCTTCTGGCGCAGGCAGAGCAGACGCCGGAAGATCTATCCGCTGCAACCCTATGGTCCGGCGAAATGACAAATGCTTCGCGCTCAGAGGAATCCGCGGGCGACGGTCCCGAAGACGTCTGGACAGGTTTCCAGACGGCACCGGCTCGCCTCGTTCACCCGCGCTGTATCGTGCAGGCCTATGACGGGGTGATCTCCATCGAGACTGCATTGAGGCTGCAGCAGTCGAGCCGCGTACAGCGGCCGCTTGCACGCCTGCTTTGCGAACACTATCGGCTTCCGCCCGCCTTCTCCTGTGCCCGCCCGTCAGACGAAGACCTCGAGCTCCTGGCATTGCCGCGAGAGCAAATGGGTCACTACTGCCGCGCGGCCGGTGCGGTGTTCTGGGGCGAAGTCCTCGCCGGCGAAATCCGCAGCCGCGAGGTCGCGGAGATGAAGTCGCGGATCGGCGAGGACGCCTTTCGGCTCGCCATCCACAATCGCGACCTGGCTGCCGGTCGTCCGCCGCCGGACAATCTCGACCAACTGGTGCAGGCGATCGAGGCCGACGGCCGAAAGTGCTGGGCAAGCTGGCAGGCGGCCCTGCCGGAGCCGCTGGCGGCATGGCTGCGTCTTCGTCAGGAGACGGAGGCGGACGCCGCGTTTTCCGAGCCGGACGACGCCGGGCGAGGCGCTGCGATCCTCAGGCGCCTTGCACGCGAGAAGCTTGGCGGAGCAGCCTCGAAGGAGGTCACATGAACGAGTTGCCTTCAAGCCCGACCGCGAAGATCCTCCGGCAGGGGCAGGCAGAGCCCTGGCTCGAAGGCTTCGCCTTCCTGGAAGCCGCCAAGGCGGAGGCCGAGCGGCAACGTGCCGAGATGCGCCAGACCGTCGAGAAAGGCAGGCGCGAGGGATACGAAGCCGGCCGGCTCGCCGGAGAACGCCAGGCGGCGGCGCTGCTTTTGAAGACCACCGCCGATGTCAATGCTTACATGGCCGGACTCGATCGGCAGATCGCCGAACTCAGCCTGGCGATCGTCGAGAAGCTGCTCGGCGGCTTCGATCAGGCCGAACTCGTGGCGAGGCTCGCGCAGCAGGCGCTCCAATCCTTCCAGCATGAGCGTGACGTCACGATCACCGTCGCACCGGCGATTGCCGAACGCGTCACCGAGCTCGTGCGCCAGCGTCACACCAATCAAGCATTGAAGATCACCGTTCTTGCCGATCCGCGGCTCGACGGCAGCAAATGCGTTCTCGCCAATTCCATCGCCGTGGTCGATGCCGGACTCGACACGCAGCTCTCCGTCATCCGCGACGCCCTGGTTGGCACGCGGCCCGCTCGTCCGGATGTGCCGGCATGAACGAACACCTGCTGACCGACCCCGGTGATATCGTCCGAAGGCTGCGCGAGCGGGCGCTCGGCAGCGAGACGCGGCCGGTGCACGGCCGTGTCCGCCGCATTACCGGGATCATCGTTCACGCGACCGCCCCCATGGTGCGGATTGGCGAACTCTGTCACCTGCGCGATCCCGTTTCCGGTGCGACGGTGCCTGCGGAGGTTGTCGGCTTCGAGGACGAGGAGGCCGTCTTGACGCCGATCGGCGATCTCGACGGCATGTCGACGCGCGCCGAAGTCATCGCCACCGGCAAGACCCTGCAGGTCCCCGTCTGCGACGACCTCCTCGGCCGCGTCCTCAATCCCCTCGGCGAAATTCTCGACTTTTCCCGGGACGGTGTGGTTCCGGTCGTCACCGACACCTACTACCCCACGCACCGGCCGCCGCCGCACGCATTGCGACGCGACTTGATCAGCGAGCCTCTGCAACTCGGCATCCGCGCGATCGACGGATTGCTGACGGTCGCGCGCGGTCAGCGCGTCGGCATTTTCGGCGAGCCGGGTGTGGGCAAGTCCTCGCTGCTTTCGGCCATCGTCCGCGGCACCAGGGCAGACGTCATCGTCATCGGGCTCATCGGCGAACGCGGCCGCGAGGTGCGGGAATTCATCGAGGGCCAGCTCGGTGAAGCGGGGCTCCGGCGCTCGGTCGTCGTGGTCGCGACCTCGGACCGACCGGCGATCGAACGGGTAAAGGCCGCCTATGCTGCAACGGCGATCGCCGAGTATTTTCGCGACCAGGGTCGCCACGTCCTGCTTCTGATGGACAGCGTCACGCGCTTTGCCCGCGCACAGCGCGAGATCGGCCTTGCGGCCGGCGAACCACCGACGCGACGCGGTTATCCTCCGTCGCTCTTCGCCGCCCTGCCCCGCCTGCTCGAGCGCGCCGGACCTGGGCAAGGCGGCTCGATCACCGCCCTCTACACCGTGCTGACCGAAGGCGACGGAACACTGGACCCGGTTGCCGAGGAAACCAAGGCCATCCTCGACGGTCACATCGTGCTCAGCTCCGATCTCGCCGAGCGGAACTTCTTCCCGGCGATTGACGTCCTGAAGAGCCGCAGCCGGTTGATGGAAACGGTCGCCGGCAGGGCGCACCGCGACGACGCAGCCCACGTCCGGACGCTGCTTGCTCGCTACCAGGAGATCGAACTCCTCCTGCGGGTCGGTGAGTATGAACGCGGCGCGGATGCCCGCTCGGACGAGGCGATCGACAAGCATGACGCCATCGAAACCTTCCTACGGCAGACCGGCGAAGAGTTCTCGACCTTCGAGGCGACCATTGAACAACTGGGGAGGTTGGCCGGGTGACACGAAAAGGCAATCTTCGACAACTCGTCGAACTGAGGGCGATGCGGATGCGGAAGGCTGACGAAAAGGCCCAGCGCCAGCACAACCGGCATGTTCAAACCGTCCGGGCACTGGAGGGCGCGAAGGCCGAATGCGTGGCGCATGAGGTGCAGCGACGGCAGGAAGAAGAGGCTCTCTACACCAACCTCGCTCAAGGCCCGGTCGGCCGGCGCGATCTCGAACGATACCGCGACGCACTGCTGGGTCTGGACCACCGCGCCCGCGCGCTGGAGGAACAGATCCATCAGGCCAAGCGCCGCGAAATTCAGGAAGCTGAAAAGAGGGCGGAGCTTGCAACCGAATATCGGCTCAAACACAGGCATTACGAACGGATACGGTCCCTCACCGCCGACAAACAGCAAAAGGATGAAAAACGCGCCGGCCTCCTCGACGAAATCGAGGACGAGGAGGCGATCCGTCCGAGGAGCAGGAAACGGTAGAATGAGGTCGACCGCACACGCAAGTTCCGCTGCTGCCGAGCTCCGCCCGCATGCGGAGGATACCTTGTGGCTGCCGGACGTGGCCGCGGCGCATGTGGACCTCATCAACCTGCTCGTCGGCGTTCGTGTCGCCTTCCGTCTCTCGCTGCCGCCGGCCGAACTCGCATTCGTGCCGGCCGACGGCGCGGCGTGCCTGACCGATCCGATCGAGGTCGCCTTCCTCATCGGCACCGCGCCGGGCCGCTGGATGATGCCCGCCGCAGCGCTCGACGGGCTCTCTGCCGCACTCGGGGTCCGGGGTAACGTCTCGCGGCTCACCGCCCTGCAGCGCAACATTCTCCTGGAGGAGGCCCTTGCCCCTTCTCTCGAAGCACTGGAAACGCATCTCGGCGAACCACTGCGGCTCGGACCACCCGAAACGGTTGAGAGCTATCCCATAAAGCTCGTCTGGTCGGTCGATGGCGGCGACTTTCCACTCCCGGCGGAACTTCAGCTGAGCGCCGCGGCGGCGATGAAGATCGGAACGTCGCTGGATACCGGCCGGCGCCTCCCATCCGGCTTTGCCGGCAGTCTCGTGCAGCCGGTGCAGATCCGGGCGGGCACGCAGCAACTGAGCCTCGGGGAGTTGAAAGGTCTGCGCCCGGGCGACGTGATCCTGGTCGAGCGATACGGTCCCCACGATACCTTCGCGACACTCGGCAATCACCTCGCAGCCGCGCTCGATCGCCGCGAAGACGGCTTTGTCTTCGCCTCCGGCTGGAAGCCATTGAAAACAAGTTGGGAATTTTCCGCCATGACACAGGAGACGCCTTTATCCGACGAGCTCGAACCGCTCGCCGATCTGCCGATCGAGCTGGTCTTCGAGATCGGCCGCGCCGAGTTCCCTTTGAACGAGATCGCCGCGATGGGCGAAGGTACGGTGCTTCATGCCAATCCGAGCCTTGCAAGCCCGGTCAACATCCTGGCCAACGGGCGGCTCATCGGAAAGGGAGAGCTGATCCGTATCGGCGAAGGTCTCGGCGTGCGCGTGGTGCGGCTCTCGACCGATGGGTGAGACGACGACCAATCTCATTCCGATCATCATCATCGTCTCGACGATCGGGCTCATCCCGCTCGCGGTGGTGACGATGACCGGCTTCCTGAAGATCTCGATCGTCCTCTTTCTGATCCGCAACGCGCTCGGCATCCAGCAATCACCGCCCAATCTGGTGCTCTACGGCGTTGCGCTGATCCTCACCGTCTATGTGACGACGCCACTCGTCGGCGAAATGTACCGGACGCTTTCGACCGAGCAGATCGACATGCAGTCGATGGACAGCATGATGCGCGCCGCCGATCAGGTCCGGGCACCGCTCCAGGTACACCTCACCCGCTACACGGACGAGAACGAGCGACAGTTCTTCCTGCAGGCGACGGAGCGGATCTGGTCGGAGGAAGCAAGAGCTGCCGTGAAGAGCGACAGCCTACTGATCCTCGTTCCGGCCTTTGTGAGTTCCGAACTCACCCGCGCATTCGAGATCGGTTTTCTGCTCTACCTGCCGTTCCTCGTCATCGATCTCATCGTCTCGATGGTGTTGATGGCCATGGGCATGATGATGGTCTCACCGACGCTGATCTCCATACCACTGAAGATATTCCTCTTCGTCGCCGTCAACGGCTGGTCGCGGCTGATGCACGGCCTGATCCTCAGTTACGGGTAGCGCCCATGGATCAAACCGCCTTCCTCGCCCAGACGCAGAAAGCCATGCTGACCGTGCTGATCGCCTCGGGTCCGGCGCTCGCCATCGCGATCGTCATCGGGATCAGCGTCGGCCTCATCCAGGCGCTCACGCAGATCCAGGACCAGACGCTTCCGCAGGCGGTCAAGCTGGTCGCCGTCATGCTGGCTCTGATCGTGCTCGGCCCGACTCTCGCCATGCAGGTCGCAGACTTCGCCAGCAACACGCTCGACGTCTTTCCGGCGCTCACGCGGTAGGGGGCGGCGTGGACGTTCTCTCCGCCACCTCCTCGCTGGTCGATATCGTCTATCCCGTGCTCGCAGCGGCGGCGATCGCGATGGCCCGCGCGCTCGGCATGATCGTGATCACGCCGGCCTTCGTCAGGCTCGGGCTTACGGGCCTGATCCGCTCCGGCGTCGCCATCGCCGTCGCGCTGCCGCTGATACCGGGTTTTGCGGCGACATTAGCGCAAGGGCAGAGCTTCTCGAGTCTGGTCGTGACCGGCCTCGTCTTCAAGGAACTCATTCTCGGCATCATCCTCGGCGTGGTGCTCGGCATCCCCTTCTGGGCCGCCGAAATGGCCGGCGATCTCGTCGACCTGCAGCGCGGCTCGACCTCGGCGCAGCTCGTCGATCCCCTGCAGGCGACCGAGACCAGTATAGCCGGGACGTTCTTCGTCCTGGCGCTGGTTGCGCTCTTCTTCAAGTCAGGCGGTTTTTCGCTGCTCGCCGACACCTATTATCGCAGCTATGAGATCTGGCCCGTGACCAGCTTTTCGCCCGCGCTCGGTTCCGGCGCAGGTCTTGCCGTGCTTGGGATTCTCGACCGCGTCATGCAGATCGGTGTCCTCCTGATCGCGCCGATCGTGCTTGCGCTGCTCATTGCCGATCTGATGCTCGCTTACCTTTCGCGCATGGCGCCGCAGTTTCACGTCTTCGACCTGTCGCTGGCCGTCAAGAACCTGATTTTCGCGATCCTGATCGTGCTTTATCTCACCTATATGCTGCAATACATGGTTGCGGAGCTCGCGCTCTTCAAAGAGGCGCCGGCTGTGTTGCGTGACCTCCTTGGGCCGGCCTTGCAATAGTATCCCGTCCGTCCGGCCGAGTATCCCAGCTCCTGTCATCAAACCATTAACAAGGCCCGCCATAGTGGTGCCCGCGCCCACGCGCGATCGCCTAGCACCTTGAATTGATGTCTCGTTCTTCGCTTTCCGTGCCACGCCACGGAATGGGCAGCCTCGAATGCTGCGCAGAGCCAGGGAGATCCAGGCCATGTCCTACCGCATCGACCTCGACGGCAAGAGCCGCCACGACGCAAGTGGCCGCACCACCGCCGTTACCGACGAGCAGCGCCGCTTCTTCATTGAACAAATCAACCAGGCCGTGCACGAGAGGGCTGCGGCAGGCGGTCCGAAGACGATCGACCCGATGACGGAAAAGGCCTTCGTCGTCGAGAAGGGCGACAGTCTCTGGGAGATCGCGAGCGAGAACCATGTCAGCCTCGAGGATCTCGCAGCATCGAACCGCATCCGGCTGACCGGCGGTGGAACCGTTCAGCCGAATGACGTGGTGATCGTGCCCCTCGCCTCCCCCGCGCTTGTCGCCAACGGTCCCGTCGACGGCAAGGGCGTGCCGAGGGGTGAAGCTGCATTCGTCGACGATCTCTATGACCGCGGCAACAAGCTCGCCTATGCCGACAATCCGTCCGGCACCGATTATGCCGACGCAGGCCGGGACATGCAGCGCGACGTCGGCATCTATCTCGACAACCTGCCGCCCGCCGGACGACAGGCGGCAGCCCTTCGGCTGATGAACACCGACTGGCTCGATGCGGGCCCCGCCGGTAGTGCGGTCGAGGCAGCGATCCGGGAGCGCGGCCTGAAGACGGACGGGGAAGACGTCATCGCCGACGAGATCTATGATCGCGGCAACCGTATTCAGTATTCCGACGATCCGAAGATCGACTATCGAGCGGCGACCGCCGAGATTTCCACGGATGTCCGCGCCTATGTCGAGACGCTGCCGGAAGAGCAGCGGTCCGCGGCGCTGCAGCGTCTCTACGACCGGGACTGGACGGATGCGGCGCCCGCAGCAATAGCGATCGAAGACACGGCGAAGGCGTTGAATATCGACCTGCGTGCGTCGACGCATGCCGGCGGCGACGTCGAGGCCAAGGCGCGCGCGATAATCGACGATGCGAACGCCTCTCGCAGCCCGGAAGAGGCTTTCCGCAAGCTTTCCTCGGCCTTTGCTTCGGCTGCGCCAGAGGTCCGGCACGTTCTTCTGCGCTCCGCGGACGCGCAGGCTCTCATCGACAAGGCGGCGAACTGGGCATCGAAACCGCTTGCCGACTATCAGCCGGAGCACGCATTGAGCGAACAGGGCGATGCGGCAACGACGATGAGCAACCTCGGGCGGCTGACGGACGGCGCCGATCCTCGGCTCTCCGTGTCGCTCCTCTCTTCCGCCATGCCGGTGATCGAGGCGGCAGACAGCCGGAAACAGGAGAAAATCGGTGGCGACCTGATCGGAACGAACGGCCAGACAAACCTGATGACGGTCATCGACCGCATAAGCGGCAGTCCGGGCGCCGATGCGATCACCGAGCGTTTCGCCAGGCTCGGTGGCTATGGCCCGAACTCCATACCGATGGCGATCGCCAATGGCTCCCGTCTCGACTATCCGATCGCCGTGGCCGTCGAAAGTGCCCCGGCTTCTTCCGATTTCGTGGTCCGGAACATCGTTCCGCAGGTAAGGCAATATGCGTCCGCCAGGGTCAACCAGGACGTAGTCGCCTACTCGACCCATATGCAGGAAATGCAGTGGCTGATTTCGAACCACGGCGGCACCATGAGCCCGGAGCAACTCACGAAGGCGATTGACGATTACAAAAAGGAGAAAGGTCCGGAATGGGCTGCAACGGAGCAGCGCCTCGAAGACAATATTGCCGCAAGCGGCGAAAAACTGCTGCAGCAATTGACGTCGCTCGGCAACCTGCCGCCTGAACTGGCGTCTCAACGACAGGCCGTCGACGACGAAATCGGCAAGATCCTCTCGGACGAAAAGACTGCCATGGCGGTCGAGATCGCGATGAAGAAGAAGCCGGCTTTGCTCGACAGCCCGGCTGTGGTCAGGCTCATGGGCTATCAGGCTCGCCTCACCGATCGCGGCCGGAAGCTCGCCGAAGAGGCAACGACGCAGATCATCCGCCACAAGGTACTTCCTTCCTTCACCGATCTGCAAACCGGCGATCCGGCGGCCCTCGGGAAGGCGAAGGCCAGCTTGCAAGGGCTGAAAGACGGCGGCCTTTCACGGATGCTCGGCATTCCCGAAGCCGACATGAACCGGGCGATTGACGCGGTCGGCAGGTCGCTGCCCGAGCCCGGCGAAACGATCGAGCAGGCCCGCGTAAAAATGGCAGCCCTCGACGGCGAGCTGAATGGGCTGAAGAGTTCGAGCGGTGTCCGCTCCTTCGCGAACACGACCGGTCCCGGTCAGATGCTCCGGTTGATCGGCCTTGCAGCGACCGGGGCGAGCGTTGCCAATTCCGCAAATGCGGCTCAGAACAGCCCAGGCCTCAGAAACAACCTCAAAGTGGTGATCGATGCGGTCGGGCTCGGCCAGCGGACGACGGAGCTCCTCGGCGGCATGGACCTGCTCAGCTCCAACTCCACCGCCGTCAGGCACTTCGGCAGCAGCAGCCGGCCGGCGGTCAAGTTCCTCGGGGCGCTGAGCGGCGGCTTCGACGCCTGGATCGCCTTCGACTACTTCAAGGGTGGCGACCCGCTGATGGGAAGCCTCTCGGCTGCGGCGGCGGGGGGAACGATCATGGCGGCTCTCGGCACCGGCACGATGTTCGGACCGGCGGGTCTGGTCATCGTCGGCGCCGCGGTGATCGCCCAGATGATCGTCGCGGACACCCGCGACTCCAACCGGTACATGACCGATACGTCGAAACGCTTCCTCACCCATTCCAGCCTGAGCGAGACGACCGCCGGCGTGCTCGTCGACCAGAGCGGTGACGGTCACAGCCCCGTTCCGATCCTCGCCAGATACGCGGAACTTAAGGGCTTCCAGCTCGAACAGCCGGCCGACCGTCAGCGGTTCATCGACTGGCTGAACGGCATTTCCAAGGAGGAGCTGGAGACGCTGCGCGACAACCTGCACCACACGCTCGACGAGATCGGCGGCGATCTCACGAAGCTGCCGGCAACCGCCGGCTCGGACGGCCGCTATACCGACGCACAGCGTCTGAACGAGCGGTATGTCGGCGGTCAGGTCTATATTCCGAGCCTCGCGGACCAGATCCGGAACGGCGACGCCGCTCCTGCCTCGATCCGTCAGATCGACGTGGTCCTTGCCGAATTGGGCATCGGGATTCCGGTAGCATGATGCCGTCAGGACATTGCCGGAGCGACCGCGCCCGTCGACGAACCGACGGGCGCATCGGAGGCGATGCTATTCCAGATAGCCCCTCCTCCTGAGCCATGCCTTCAACCCTTCGGTGCTGCGCGGCTCTACATAGGAGGCATAGGCGTTTTCATGCATCAGCGTGCCGTCCGAGGGGCGGTACCACAGGGGATCGTCGCTCGGAAGCATTGCCCCATTGGCGGAGACCTTTTTCGGCGGCATCCACCACTGGTGACCGTCCCAGTACATCGTCGTCTCTGAATCCTCGTAGCGCTTCTGCTCGGCGTTGTACTTTACCGTCGGATATTTGGTCAGATCCACCTTTGTGGGGTCCTCCGGCAGCTTGAGATATTTCAGATCCTCCTGGGTTTCCGGGAGTTTTCCGTCCTTGTCTGCCGTCATGTCGCGAATGGTCTCTGACAATTCGGTCGCCTGCTCCGGCGTCATGCGATTGAAGACCTGCCCGAGGCGCGCCCGCGTATAGCCCTCGTCTCCGTAGGTCCCCGTCAGAACGGCGTCGGCGCTGCGGGTCCCCTTGTCACCCCCCATCAGATGCTCGTCACCGGGGAATACCGTTTGCAGGATGCCCATGACCCCTTCATCGAGGAGGTCGTTGTGCTCCGCCAGTGCTTCGGCGACCTTACGATCCTTGACGCCGAACATCACCTGAATCGCGTCGGCATCGGCCTTGTCGTAGGTGTGGGCGGCGTTATAGGCGCTCCGCCCCTGGACGATGCCGGCGCCGGCAACCTGCAGGACCGCCGCGACGCCGGACACCTTCAGCGGGCCCAACCGGCTCATCAGGCGAACCAGGCCGTTGTTCGCTGCCTTTGCCTCCAGGGCGCCGGCCCCGCCAGCGGCCGCGAACATGGCGTCGCTTACGGTCGCGATACCGTATCCGGTCGCCTTTACCCCGTCCGCCCTGTCTCCTACGATCCAGCCAGTGCCCTGCATGATGGCGTTGCTGAGGTCAGCGCCGACATAGAGAGCATCGATACCACCACCGCGGAGGAAGTGCCCCGAGTTCAGGGCTCCGCTCCAGAGCTTCTTCTCTCTTGCGGAAAGGCTGTGGCTAGCGTTCACCCGCTCCTTCAGCGCATCGATCTTTGCTTCCGTGGTCGTCGGCCCTTTGGGTTCATCGAGAAGCACGTCGGCTGGCAAGGGCTTCAGGGCGGTCTTCGCCGCCGACATGAGCATGATCGTATGCGGCACGTAGTAGACCATGTCGTCGCCAGTCGTGCCGAGCGCATCGAGGTTGCGACCGAACAGGATCGCACTGCCGCCGCCGGAGAGCCGCCCGATCGCATTTGTCCCGACCTTGAGCCGCTTCATCTGCTGTATCTGGGTTCTCTCGGCATCGGTCGGCTGCACCCGCCCGGCCACGATGTCCTTGAGACGTGCCTCACCGATCTTTTCGGTCACGTCCTTCACGAACTTGTTGAGTTCCGGATTCCTCTGATCTGCCGTTCCGTCGATATATTTCATGACGGCGTCGACCTCGGACCTGCTCAGGCCGGCCCCGCCATTCAGGAAAGCAGACTGGACGCGGTTTTCTGCAAGCGCCGTCTGGATGTCGCCGACCCGGCCCTTGAGGGTTTCGGTGACGGCGAAGGTCGCCAGCGCGCGCGCCGAACGCTGGACCCAGATCGTACCGGTCGCTTCCGGGTCGGTGCCCTTCTCGACATTGGCGTAGGGATCCGGCCCCTCGGTCTTCGGCATGTCCGGCAGACCCTTCATCGCTTCACTGATCGACTTCGACTTCGTCATCATGATGCCGGTGCCGAACAGCGAGGGGATCGGGGCTTCCGTCGTGAGGCCCTCGACCTTGCTGAGGGGGGTCTCGTAGATCTTCAGCGCCAGATCGATGCTCTCCTGCTGTTCCCAGAGCCGCTGACGGACCTGTCCTTCCTTCACGAGATCCTGGGATTTCTGTTTGTTCTCGGGGCTCAGATTGTCGATCGCCTCCATGTCGCGGGCGAGCTGTGTGGCACGCGAGACCGGATCATCGAGCTTGGTGCCGTTCCACCCGGAAAGGCCATGGTAGAGCTCGTTGTAGAGCGTTGTGATCTTCTCATCCTGCGCCTTCGAGACATTGCCAGAATTCTCGATGCTGCGGCGAACGGCCCATTGGGCGTCGGAGTTCTGCGCCAGGTAGTCGTTGTAGCCGAGCTCGCCCTTGGCCTTAAGTTCCTCACGCTTCTGACTTCCAAGCTCCGCCGTGCGCGCCGCAATGGCGGTCAGCAGTGCCGTGCCGCCGCCCTTCGCGTCCTCGCTGCTGAGAATGCTGAATATCCGCTGATGCGACAGGACGTTGAGCCCCGGCAGTTCGGTGTTCATCTTTTCGACGAGGCGATTGGCGACGTGATCGACAAACTCCTTGCCCGGCCCGGCCTTCTTGCCGTCGCCGTAGAGAATGTTCTGCGAGGCGACGCCGAGATCCTGTATTGCCTTGATCTTCGCTTTGGTGTCCCCCTTGCTTCCGGAAGCGCCGATGGCGTCGATCGACTGGTCGACCATGTTGCGGACCCGGGGATCCGATGCGATCAATGCTCCGGTCGATTGGTCGAGCAGCTTCTTGATGTCCCCGGTCGCCTTGCCGGACGTGTCGAAGCTCGGAAGCGCGTGAGCCGGATCGGTCTGCTCCTTCAGCTTGGCAAGGAACTTCTCGGCGCCCTCGACGCCTCCCTCTCCGTAGGCGGCCTCTAGATCGCGGACATGGCGATCGACGCGCACTTCTTTCAGGGCATCCGCGATCCCTGCCTTCAGGGCGGCGCCGTATTTTTCCGGATCACCGGCCGTGTAGCCGGCAAGGATCGACGCGCGGTTCGTCAGCGCAGTGATCTGCGCGCCCTCCTCGCTGCCGGCGGCAAGAGCGATGTCGACCAGTTGCTTCTTGGTCTCCCTGGTGACCCCTTCATAGTCTTTCTTGTCGCCGAGGCTGGCGATCCGCCCGAGCTGGTCGTCGGTTCTGCCGTCTGCCTTCCATTCCTTCTCCTTCATGTCGCGCACCTGATTGAGCGCGTCCATGAAGGTGGGGTCGTCCGGCGCTCGCTCGGCGATCGGACGGATGAGATCGCTCACCTCTCCGGCATCGAGCTTCTTGTCGCCGTTCCTGTCGGCACCGAACTTCGGCGTGCCGAGACTTTCCGAAGCGAGATCGACCTCCTTGGAGATGGCGACAACGAGGTCGTCCTTGGCCTTGTCGCGTTCGGCCTCGCTCTTGGTCTTGTCGTTGGCCGTGGCGAGGGCCGTTCTCTGCTTTTCCAGGAGGTCCAGCCGTTCGGGGCTCAGGACGAAGACCGCGTCGCCGTTTTCGAGCGCCCTGTCTGCCTCCTCTGCCGCCGACGGCCTGTTGCCGAAGGGCTTCCGGTCGAGCTCGGGCGTTGCCGCCAGTTGCTCGTTGAGAGCCTTGTTGTCCTTGGGGTCGATGCCGGCCTGCTCATAGATGCGGAAAGGCCAAAGCCCGGGCTCGACCTGTCGTTCGACGATGCCGGAGGGACCGCCGTTCCAGGGCAAGGCCGGCGGCGGCTCGTTCTTCTTGCTGTTCTTCTTGGTCTGATCGATGACCTGCTCGAACGGCTTCGTCGTATCCGAGCGTTCGGAACGGTTGCGTGCGAAGAAATTGACCAATGACATCAGCTACTCCCTGCTCCGTTTTCAAGATTTCGAACCGGCAAGATTGCCGCGGAATGCAAAGCGACGGGCGGCGCTGCCGCCCCTCGTGAGTGTCAGAATTCGGGAACCTGCCCTACTGGATGCCGTAGGCGGCGCGGGCATGCCCGCTGATCAGCGAGTCGACCTGCTTTTCGTCCAGGCCCTTGCTGTCGGTCGACGACCAGGAATGCTGCTTGAGCGCCTCGATAATGCCTTTCCGGGTCGCCTCGCCCTCATAGGGTTCCACAAGGACATCCATGATCTCCTTGAGACGCGCTTCCTGCATCTCGGGCGAACCGAAATCGGCGCGCGAATCCATGAGCGCAGCGGCGGCGTTCGTGCGTTCTTCGACATTGCCGGAATGCTGGCCGAGATAGGTCCTGACGGCGGCCTTGCGGTGATCTGCCGTCGACGAGGGCGCCTTGAGCGCGTCGATTGCGGTCGGCGCTCCTTCAGGCTTCATGGTCGGGACGAGGACGAAGTCGGGCTTGAGGCTTCCCTCATGATAGGCGTTGATGAGATCCGGATTGGAAAACTGGACGTTGCCGTCGATCATCAGCATCGTATCGGCGTCGCTCAGGTTGTTTTCCTTGCCGATCTTGAACTGCGAGTCGCCCGCCTCAGGAACGGCGATCTTCACGTTTGCCAGCAATTCCTCGGAGTTCTTGAGCCCCTGCTCGCGTGCGCGTCGATCGAGGATCTCCTGCCACGCCTTCGCCTGTGCCGGCGACACGTCAAATTCCCGCTTGTTGTCAGCGCTTTTCAGCCGAAACCCTTTGCCGACAACCTCCAAAGTCAACGCCATGCCTACCTCCCTGCGTGTTATCGTCGGTGGTGGAGTCGCGCCTCCTCAAAGGCATTCAGTTTGCTCGGCAGGTCGCTTTCGCCATCCTCCACGCGAAGGGGCTGCCGAGGTAAAAGGACGTCACCCTAATACTAAAGATTGCAAAAAGCCGCAAACACTCATTTAGTGCTCTCTAAGATTGACCGGTGTTCGCTTGGTCGCTGCGTGTGCGGCCGCGAGCGACCGTTCAGATCGTCGTCCGGCGCGAGGTGGTTTGACCGCCGGGAGGAGCCCATGCGATGCTTTGGGATCATTTTGCGCAGGCCGTATGGCCCGATGGAGGAATGATGGACGCTGCCGGTCCCCGTCTCACCGAACTCGCCCACGGCGGCGGTTGCGGATGCAAGCTTGCCCCCTCGGTCCTGCAACAACTTCTCGGAAACTCAACAATCGCATCTCCGTTTGCGCAACTGCTCGTAGGCAACGAGATGGCGGACGACGCAGCCGTATGGCAGATCGATGACAACACCTGTATCATCGCGACCACCGACTTCTTCATGCCGGTGGTGGATGACCCGCACGATTTCGGCCGGATCGCTGCCACCAATGCCATCTCGGACATTTACGCCATGGGAGGCAGGCCGATCCTCGCGCTGGCGATCTTGGGCATGCCGATCAGCAAGCTCGCGCCCGAAACCATCGCGAGAATACTGGATGGCGGAGCCGCCGTCTGCGCCGAGGCCGGCATCCCGATCGCCGGCGGTCATTCCATCGATTCGGTCGAGCCGATCTACGGCCTCGCCGTCATCGGCATCTGCCACCCTGACCAGGTTCGCCGCAACAGCGGCGCGCGCGCAGGCGATGCACTGATCCTGACCAAGGGCCTTGGTGTTGGGATCTATTCCGCAGCCATCAAGAAGAACGCCCTGCCCGATGGCTGCTACGAGGAAATGATCGGCACCACCACCTTGCTCAACCGGATCGGCGCCGAGCTTGCCGCCGACCCCGACGTGCACGCTCTGACCGATGTCACGGGCTTCGGCATCCTCGGTCACGGGCTGGAAATGGCGAGGGCATCGGGCCTCTCCCTTGTCCTCAATCTTTCGAACATTCCGTTTCTGTTGCAGGCCGAGGCGCTTGCAGAGCAGGGTTTCATCACCGGCGCCTCGGGACGCAACTGGGCAAGCTACGGCGCCGACGTCGCTCTTCCCTCGGGCCTGCCGGATTGGCAACGCCTGCTGCTTGCCGACCCGCAGACCTCCGGCGGCCTGCTCGTCGCATGCAGACCGGAAAAGGCCGAAGCCTTGCTCGACCGGATCCGGGGTGCCGGCTATTCGCTGGCGCGCATCGTCGGCGCGGTCCTGCCGGGGGAACCGAAGATCACTGTCGTCCCCTGACCGGAACAAGCGGGGTTGATCGCCGTTGATGAGGATTGCAAGGAGACGGCCATGCACAACCTCACAGTCCTGCGATCTTTCGCACTCGCCTTGACAACCGCGTGCGTGCTGGCGGCGCCGCTTACCCGAGCGTCGGCGCAAACACCTGCCCAGCCGACCGATTGCGTCGCCGCTGCGGGGAAAGCCGAACCGGCAACGCCACCGGCACCGGCTGCAGACGGAACAGCGCCCGGGAACACCGGCTCCACCGGCTGGACGGGTGGCACAGGCGGCGCGTTCATCGGCACCAATCCCCAGGGCGCAACCATGAATTCCACGACATGGCAACCGCCCACCGCCCGCGGACTGGACCTTGCAGGGAGACCCGAGCTGGCCGCAGGCGGGTGCTGACTCCCCTGCCTGGCAGTTTCCAACACCGCGCCGTCATGATAGCTTTAGAGGGAGGTTATATTCGCGGCCACTCAAGGGGAGTTGAGAGCATGCTGAATCGCCGCCTTTTTCTGAAATCTGCATCGACTGCCGCTCTCGCTGGCGCCTGGCTCACAGCAGGTGGAAGCCATGCCGCGGAAACGGCGGAGGGTTGGCGTCGTTTCGAAGTGACGACCAAAGTCAATCTTAAGCCGAGCGAAGGCCCGGCGCAGCTTTGGCTACCCGTCATACAGACGGCTGCCGGCTACCAGAAAGCCGAAGCACCCCGCTCGGTTTCCAACAGCAACGACATCCGTATCGAGAAGGACCATGCCTCCGGCGCCGATATCCTCCTTGTATCCTGGCAAGGCGAAGTTGAGCCCCTCATCGAGGTGAGCCAGCGGGTCGCCACGCGTGACCGGCGGATAACGGACACGGTGGCCGCGACCCCTGAGGAACTGCGGCATGAACTGCAGGGCACGCCGAGCATGCCGGTCGACGGGATCGTCAAAGAGACTGCCATGCGGATCGTTGAAGGGCGGGAGCGAGCCGAAGATCGCGCGCGTGCAATCTATGACTGGGTTATCGACAACACTTTCCGGGACGCCAACATCGCGGGTTGCGGTGTGGGAAATGTGAAGGACATGCTGGAAAGCGGCTATTTCGGCGGCAAGTGTGCAGACATCTCCAGCCTGTTCGTAGCACTGGCCCGGGCCGCTGGTCTCCCGGCGCGGGATGTCTTTGGTATTCGTGTCGCGGACTCCGCCGACTTCAAGAGCCTCGGTCGCTCCGGGGACGTCACAAAGGCACAGCATTGCCGGGCAGAGGTCTATCTGGACAATCGCGGTTGGGTCGCAGTCGATCCGGCGGACGTGCGCAAGGTCGTGCTGGAGGAGAAACTGCCGCTCGATCATCCCGCTGTACGCGCTTTCCGCGAGAAGGCTTATGGCAACTGGGAGATGAACTGGGTCGGATACAATACGGCCCGGGATCTGGTCCTGCCGGAAAGTGAGATGAAGCAGGGCTTCCTGATGTATCCAGCCGCCCTCACCTCGCGTGGAGAGCTGGATTGCCTCAACCCGAAGACCTTCGCCTATTCGATCACGGCTCGGGAGATATCGGCCTAGGCACCCGGTCATCTAGAGCGTGCTGCTTTCATACGGAAGCATATTCTGAGTTTCTGAGATAGTTGGCACATTCGGCCGGTGAGAAGGCGTCGAGCAATTCACCGGTCTTGCGCCATGTTGCCTCGGCGGTCCGTGGGGCGGCTTTTCTGATGAGATGCTTGAGCTTGGCAAAGACCTGCTCGATGGGATTGAGGTCTGGGCTGTAGGGCGGCAGGAAGAAGAGGTGTGCGCCTGCGGCCCTGACGGCGCAGCACACGGCTTGTCCCTAGGTAGACGTGGGCGGTAGCAATCTCCGTTGCTGCGGAGGCGGCTAAATTCGCGAACTAATCTTGACCGTTTTTGCCTGTAAATTTTGGAAGGCGCTGCGGGTTTTCAGAGTCTAAATGCTCCCAATAGGAACCCTCCTTTCGAGCAATATGCCGCATGAGTATTTCAATGGCTCTGTTGAGATCTTTCACTCGAACGGCCTCGGCTATTTCTAAATGTTCGTTTTTTGACTTCTCCATGTGGTGCGGATCTCGGCCCAAGCGGTTGCGTAGCGCGGCCATCTTTGCACTGATCAACGCGTAGGCACTTGAAATATAAGGGTTGTTTGCAGAGGCGATAATCGTCTCGTGAAATTCCGTATCGAGCGCCAGATAGTCCTGCACTCGCCCTTCTGACTGCGCATCTTCCATCCGTCGCACGATTACCGCCAACTTATCGGCCAATTGTGAGGACGGGTCCTCCAGTGCAAGCTGAATCGCGGTTGGCTCCAACGCAAATCGTAGTTCGCAGAGCTGCCCCAGTTCGCCCGGGCGGAGATCGAAGACATAGGTTCCAGACTGTGGCTGGACTGCGACGAGCCCTTCTTGCCTCAGAAGAGCGATCGCCTCGCGAACCGGGGTCGTGGACACGCCGAGTTCCGCTGCGAGCGCATTTTCCGACAGGCGTTCGCCCGGCAGGACCCGCCCCTCAACGATCATTGCGCGGAGAGTTCGAATGACCTCGTCAACGAGCAGTTTCGGGCGCGCTATTCCCGCGCCGGTCCTGTTTCGCTTCGAGCCCGATTTCGCTTTGACAGATGGGTTTTCAACAGAGCTCATCTAGCCCCCTTTACAACGTCGATCAAACTGCTACCTTAGTTCAACTGCCGCCTAAGGTAGCAGTTTTTCATCTTGAGAGAAAGATGTCTCCTGGGGAGGGGAAAATCATGAATGCTTACAAGATGGCGCTTATCTCCATACTCGCCTTGAACATCGCGGGCAACGTCCTTGCCGCGGATAACACGCCCAAGTCCGTGGCGCGCTGGAACAGCCTGCCCTACAAGCTCGACGACAGGCAGGCCGCGGAGAAGTGGAAGGCAAGCCCGTTGTTCGGCAAGACGCTGGCTCAGGGTCTCAAGTTCGATTCGGCCGGATCCATGTATGTCACGACTGCCCGCTGGGGAGGCGCCGACATGCCGGCGACCGTCTCCAAGATCGTCAAAACCGGCGACAAATACGAACTGGCGCCGTTTCCCTCGGCCAGCTTGAACGACATCTCCAACCCGGATGGCCTGAAGGCGGTGCTGGGTTTCGAAATCGATGAAAAGAACGTGATGTGGCTCCTCGATCAGGGCCATGTCGCCGGTCAACCATCCGGCCCCAAGGACGAGAAGCTCGTTCTGTGGGACATCAAAGCGAACAAGGAGATCCAGCGTCTCGTGTTTGGCCCGGAAATTTCCGACAAGAAATGTTCCTTTCTGAACGATGTCGTCGTCGACAACGAATCCGGGTTTGCCTACATTGCCGACAGCGGCATCTTTGGCGATCCGCTGTGCGGGGGCCTGATCGTATACGATCGCAAGACCAACAGCGCGCGGCGCGTACTCAACGCCACCAAGTTCACCAATGACGACAGCAATTTCAGCTTCGCGATCAACGGTCGTCAGGTGCTGAAAAGCGGTCGCATGCGCACCGGTGCCGACGGCATTGCGCTGTCTGGTGATCGCAATACCCTTTATTGGACCAGCCTGACAGGAAATACCCTCTATTCGTTGCCGACGGTCCTGCTGCGCGATTCAAAGGTCTCGGAATCAGAGTTGGAGGCTGCCGTCCGGATGGAGACCACATTGCCGTCCAACGCGGACGGTCTGGCTGCTGACAAGGAAGGTAATGTCTATCTGACTGCGCTTCAGCTCAACGGTGTACTGAAGTGGAATCCCGCCACCCGGCAGCTGACGCAGGTCGCCTACGATCCCGAAATGGTCTGGCCGGACACACTGGCCTTTGCCCCGGATGGAACGCTGCACGTTCTTTCCAACCATCTTCATCTCTGGGTCGATGGCGACATGGATTTCACCAACCCCCGCGTACCTAACTTCACCATATGGAAACTGCCGGTGAAGGCGAGATCCTATCTTAACTGATCTTTGTAACCAGGCGCCTTCGGGAGGGTGCCCGTCTGGAGGAATTTCAATGCTTTCGCGAATAGACGGGGCCTTGATATGGCTCAACCAATTTGTGCTCGGTGTGCTCGTGCTGATCATGACCGTGCTCGTCTTCGCCAATGTGGTGCTTCGTTATGTTTTGGGAGATTCGCTCTCCTGGGTCGAGGAACTGACCCGCTACATGATGATCTGGGCCGCCTATCTTGGTGCCGGTCTTGCCCTTCGCAACGGTTCGCATGTGGCGGTCGAGTTGGTGCAAGATGCTCTGCCTGTGCGCGCCATGCAGTCGGTCCGCTTCGCTGTCGCGATCGCGATCCTGGTCTTTCTTGCGATCGTCGCCTGGTACGGCTTTGCCTATTCAAGCATGACCATGATGCAGTCCTCCGCCGTCCTGAACCTGCCGCTCGGCCTGGTCTATCTCGCCGTGCCGGTCGGCTGCGTCCTGTCGATGCTGCACCTGCTGCTCGGCTTCAGGAATTACATAACGCGTCAGTTTGACTCTGGCGAAGAGGCCGAAGCGTTTGGCGAGGCCCCTGCCATCACTGCGATCGAAAGCCGCTTAAGATGACTGCAGTCCTCATTATCGTCTTTATTGTCACACTGCTTGCCGGCGTTCCGGTATCCATGGCCATGGGCGGTGCCGGCCTCGCTTCGCTCCTTTGGGGCGGGCACGTATCCCCCATGCTGGTCGCACAGCGGCTTTTCAGCGGCCTCGACAGCTTTCCGATGATGGCCATTCCGTTCTTCATCCTCGCAGCGGAGCTGATGACGGGTGGACGGATCACCGACCTTTTGGTGAAATTCGCCTGTCAGCTAATCGGCAATGTCCGTGGCGGTCTCGGTTACGCCAACGTCATCATGGCGATTTTCATGGCCGGCATCAGCGGTTCGGCGCTAGCGGATGCCGCGGGGCCAGGTTCGGTCATTATCCGGATGATGCGTCAGGCAGGCTATCCGCTTGGCTATGCCGCCGGTCTGACGGCGGCCAGTTCGATCATCGCACCAATCATACCGCCATCGATCATCATGGTCGTTTACGCACTCACCGATAATAGCGTCAGTGTGATCGGCATGTTCATGGCGGGGATCGTCCCGGGCCTGCTGCTCGGTGTATCCCTGCTCGTCCTGAACTGGTGGATCGCCAAGCGCGAGAACTTCACTTTCCCGCTGCCGAGACCGTCCTGGGGTACCTTCCTTCTCTCATCCTGGAAGGTTTTCCCCGCTGCCCTGATGCCGCTCATCATTCTCGGCGGCATCCATAGTGGTCTGTTCACGCCCACTGAGGCATCAGCCGTCGCCGCGGTTTATGCCTTCGTTGTCGGCCGCTTCGTCATCGGCACACTGTCGATCAAGCAGATCCCGCAGATTCTCGTGACAACCGCGCTGATGTCGTCGGTGGTGATGATCGTCGTCTCGATGGCTACAATCTTCGCCTACATGCTGACGGTCCTGCAGATCCCGCAATCGGTCAGTCAAGCAATCGTCGCCCTTGATCTTCCGCCGCTTGGCCTCCTGATCGTCGTGTCGCTATTCCTGCTCATCTGCGGCCTGTTCCTCGATACGCTACCGGCCGTCATCATTCTTGTTCCGATCCTGGCGCCTGTCGCCCAGGCTGCGGGCATCAACCCATTGCACTTTGCCATGGTGGTCATTCTCAACCTGACGATCGGCATGATCACCCCACCCGTTGGCGGCGTTCTGTTCGTCGTCTCGGTCGTCACCAAGATGCCACTCTTCAGCCTGGCGCGTTCGATCGTGCCGATGCTGATCGCTGAACTCGTGGTCTTCTCACTGATCGTTCTGTTCCCCGGATTGAGCACCTGGCTGCCCAATCTGTTTGGATACAGTCGCTGATACCCAGAGCTATATGGAGGATTAGAATATGCTCAGGAAACTTGCCCTGCTGACCTCGGCCCTCGTCTCGCTTGGCGTCATGCCGGCGATGGCCAGCCCCAAAATTCTCAAGTACGAACATTTTCAGCCCGCACGCGACGATCAACCGATGCACGCCGGAGCTTCAAAATTCAAGGCCTGCGTCGAGAAGGCAACCAGCGGCTCGATCGAAGTGCAGATCTTCCCGGCCGGTCAGCTCGGCAACGCCACGAACGCCCTGGAAGGCCTGAAGTTTGGAACGATCGAAATGGTCGTCTCGCATGACGGCGGCATCTCAAGCGTCTACCGTCCATTCGATCTGTTCGCCATGCCTTACCTGTTCCCGGACCACGCGACCGCCTACAAGGTCCTAGACGGCAAGTTCGGCAAGGACTTCGCCGACGAGATGCTGAAGCAGACCGGCATTCGCCTGCTCGCCTATGCCGACAACGGCATTCGCCACTTCACAAACAGCAAGCATCCAGTCAAGACGCCTGACGATATGAAGGGCCTAAAGATCCGTGTGCAGCCCGCACCCGTCTTCCTCAGCTTGGTTCAGGCACTTGGCGCCAGCCCGTCGGCGATCGACTGGGGTGAACTGCCGGCGGCGCTGTCGCAAGGCACCGTCGACGGACAGGAGAACGGCGTCACCAACATTATGGCCGCCAGCCTCTACCAGAGCCAGAAATACGCAACCCTCGACGGTCACGTCTACAGCCTGCACGCCTATCTCATCAGCGACACGTTCTACCAGTCGCTGACCGATGCCGAAAGGAAGGCCGTCGACGACTGCGTCATCCCGGCTCGCGACATCCATCGCGACATGACCCGCGCACAGGACCTGGCCGCCAAAAAGGTGCTCACCGATGCTGGCATGGAAGTCTATGTGCCGACCCGGGACGAGATCGAGAAGTTCCGCGAAGCCACCCAGCCGGCAGTCGCTGAACAGCTAAAGAAGTCCGTCGGCGAGAAGTGGGTCAACGGTCTGCTGCAGGCCGTCAAGGACGCTGAAACCCAGAAGTAAGCAATCGAAGAGACGACGCGCCCATCATGACAAAGACAACAATTCCAGAAAGCCCGCTGATCGTCATACTAGACGAAGGTTATGGCGGGACCGATGTCGAAGCAGCGGTGCTTGCTCCGTTTGGTGCGCGCGTCGTCGAGATTCCCTGCAATGGCTCGGCGGATGCCGTCCGCAAGGCGGTCGCCGGCGCCGATGCAGTGCTCGTCCGCGAGAGCCCCGTCGATGCCGCTGCGATCGACGCCATGCCTACCTGCCGCGCGATCGTGCGCTATGGCGTGGGTGTCGACAATATCGACCGCCCCCACGCGGCATCGCGCGGCATCTATGTTGCCAACGTCCCGGACTACGGCGTGGAAGAGGTGAGCGATCAGGCGCTGGCGCTGCTGTTTGCCGTAGCGCGCCGTATCGTCTCGCGCGACAGGGCGGTGCGCCAGGGCGCCTGGAACGTCGCCCGCACGGAGCCGATGTATCGCCTACGGGGCGGCACGCTCGGACTGATCGGCTATGGCCGCATTGCCAGCGCCTTCCATCGCAAGGCGTGCAGCATCGGCTACGACAGGTGCCTGATCTTCGACCCCTATCTGAGGGAGGCGCCGGAGGGGGCGGAGCTCGCCGATCTCGACCGGCTGGCGGCCGAGGCCGACGTCGTCTCGCTGCATGCGCCGCTGACTGCGGACACAAGACATATCGTCGATGCCGGCTTCATCGCCCGAATGAAGCCGACCGCGATCGTCGTCAACACCTCCCGCGGCGGCCTCATCGACAGTGCGGCGCTGGCTGCAGCCCTTCAGGAGAGCCGGATCTTCGGTGCCGGTCTCGACGTATTCGAGCAGGAGCCGCCGGCCGCCGACAACCCGTTTTTCGGGCTCTCCAACGCGGTCGTCAGCGATCACACCGGCTGGTACTCGGAACAGTCCGTCGACGACCTACGACGCAAAGCAAGCGAGGAGATCGCACGCGTATTCTCGGGGGAAACTCCCCGGAACTGGGTCAACCGCTGGGAAGGTGGTGAGGCCAGACCAGAGACCGTATATGCAAACAGGAGTGCTTGATATGACGTTGGAAGAATTGATCACCGGCTTTCGCGAAGTGGCCACTGCATCTGTCGCGGATGCCGTGGACAAGGTCGCGGGCAAACGCGGGTTCATGGACGAAAGCGTGAAGCCGCGAATCAACGACCGAAAGATCGTCGGTCCTGCGGTCACCATTCTCGAAGGCCCGAGCGATGAATTCCTGCCGCCACAGCACGCGCTGGACGCAATCGACGAAAGCCCTGCCGGTTCGGTCATCTGTATCTCGGTCGGTGAAGAGACCAATGTCGCTGTCTGGGGTGGGTTGATGACGGCCGGCGCGGTTGCCAATAAGCACGAGGGTGCCATCCTCGATGGAGGCGTGCGCGATATTACCGAGATTAGGCGAGACTATGATTTCCCGGTCTTCGCACGCACTGCAAGCCCGGGGACGACGCTCGGCCGCTTCAAGACGCTCGCATCGAACGTGCCGGTCCAGATTGGCAGCGTCATGGTTCATCCGGGCGACATCATCGTTGCAGATATCGACGGCGTCGTCGTCGTTCCACGTGCCCATGCCGAAGCGGTGCTCGCGATGTCGAAGGACATCGACATGCGCGAACTCGAGCAGGCAAAGCTCATTATCCAGGTTGGTTCGCTGCGCGAGGGCCTCGCGAAATACGGCCGGATCTAAGGACTGATCATGGCTTTGGATCTCATAGCGTTCGGAGAGCCGCTGATCGAGCTCAATCAGAGCGGGGAAAGGACTGACGGGACTTTCTATCGCCTCGGCTTCGGCGGCGACACTTCGAACACCGCGATCGCTGCCGCCCGGCAGGGCATCAGCGTCGGGTACGTCACCGGTCTCGGTCAGGATGCTTTCGGTGACATGTTCATGACCCTTTGGGCGGAGGAGAACGTGAATACAAGCCACGTCATCCGCAGTGGCGAGGCCCATACCGGCATGTATTTCGTGACGCATGGCCCGACCGGGCATGTGTTCTCCTACATGCGTGCGGGCTCGGTCGCCAGTCGGCTGGCGCCGGACAGAATGCCACTGGATCATATCCGGACAGCAAAATATCTACATGTGTCCGGGATCAGTCAGGCGATCAGCGACGCGGCCTGCGACAGCGCCTTTGCTGCAATCGAGGCTGCTCGAGCTGCCGGTGTGAAAGTGTCCTACGACACCAATCTACGCCTGAAGCTGTGGCCGCACGCGCGCGCACGGGCCGTCACCCATGCGACAATTCCGCTCTGCGACGTGATCTTCCCGAGCCTTGAAGATGCCACGGTCCTCACCGGGCTCACCGATCCGCACGAGATCGCGGACTTCTACCTCGATCTCGGCGCGCCCCTGTGCCTCCTGAAACTGGGCAGGGAAGGCGTCTTGGTTGCAGATCGGAGCGGCCGCCGGACTATTGCCGGCTTCAGGGTCGACAGTGTGGACGCTACTGGTGCCGGCGACACGTTCGATGGAGCTTTTCTGGCGATGTTGGTCGAGGGCAAATCTCCGGTGGAGGCGGCGCGCTATGCCAATGCGGCCGCGGCGCTTTCCACTTGCGGATATGGAGCCGTCGCCCCAATTCCCACGAGATCGGAAGTCGAGGCATTTCTCAACGCCTCAGATTGACGATCGACACCTGCCAGGGTTGCGGCTTTCCAGCCCCGGAACCGTGTCCGGGCTGTGGTGTCAGCTGCGGCCCGGCAGGTCTTCTTTGGTACAGCATGGAGGTGAAGACATGGAAAGCGAACAGAAACTCCCCGATCTGGAAACGCAGCGGCGCATGCCCTACCAGAAGCCGCAACCGGCCGAAATCCTGCCGGATCTCGTGATTCCGAATGTCGTGCCCCTAGATGAGCGGATATGGGTTCCACAAGCCGAGCACGTCTGGTTTCGCCCACTTTGTCTCAACCGGTCCTCGGGATACTGGATGAATCTTCTGAGGGTTCGAAAATCCGGCGTGCTGTCCAGGCATCGCCATCCCAATCCCGTCCATGCCTTCGTCATCAAGGGAAGCTGGCGCTACCTTGAACACGACTGGGTGGCCACTGAAGGGTCCTATGCATTCGAGCCTCCAGGTGAGACCCATACCCTTGTTGTCGATGAGGGCGTCGAAGAGATGATCACCCTGTTTCAGGTGAACGGCTGCATGTACTACGTCGATCCATGGGGCAACAACAACGGCTTCGAGGACGTCTTCACGAAGATTGACATGTGCCGGAAGCACTACGAAGAAGTCGGTCTCGGTGCCGACTATGTCGATCAATTCATTCGGTAAGATGGTCATGAGCTTCGATAAGAACATGCTCGCCGGCCGGACTGCCTTGGTGAGCGGTGGAACCACCGGCATCGGTTCCGCCATCGCAATGCATCTCGCTCGACTGGGTGCGAACGTCGTGACGGCAGGGCTCGACGCCGGTCAGTTCGCCGTGCCTGATGGCCTTTCCGTCATCGCGCGCGAACTCGACGTCCGCGACGAAACCGCTGTCGGGGCTCTCGTGAGCGACTTCGGCGAGCTGGACATCGTGGTCAATTGCGCAGGCATCATTCGCCGCAGAGAGGAATACAGACTCGACGTGTTCGAACAGGTGCTCGACATCAATCTGACGGGCACAATGCGGGTCTGCACCGCAGCCCGGGAGAAGCTGGCGAGAGCCGGAGGTACGATCGTCAACACGGCGTCCATGCTGTCCTTCTTCGGCGGCGCACTGGTGCCGGCTTACAGCGCAAGCAAGGGAGGGATTGCCCAGCTGACGAAGTCCCTGGCGATTGCATATGCGGTCGACGGCATCCGGGTGAATGCCGTGGCACCCGGCTGGATCGCGACGCCATTGACCAAGGCTCTGCAGGACGACCCAGAAAGGTCCGGTCCGATTCTCGATCGCACCCCGCTGAAACGCTGGGGCAGGCCCGAGGATGTTGCAAATGTCGTGGCCTTTCTTGTCAGCCCCGCAGCCTCCTTCGTCACAGGCGTCATCATGCCCGTCGATGGCGGATACATGATCACTTGACAGTCCAGGGCTACCCTTAGCCGAGGTCGCCCCTGCCTTCGCCGGGCGGCCGTGCATCCGGTTTGCCAGTCTCCTGGCAACCGGATGTCGGAGTGGCAATATCTATCCGGCCGCTCCTCACAACGCGTTTTGCGAGAATGTGGCACGTATCGCGTTTGGGCAATTTTCGAAGAATATTCCCTGCTCCTCATCCTTGGAGCCTCGATAGCCCTGACCTGGGCAAACATCATGCCCGCGACCTATGCCCATCTCATTGAGTATCCACTCTGGGACGATGGCCTGATCGGTCACCTCGAGAAAGACCGAAGCAGCTTGACGGTGCACTACCTCGCAAATGATGTCCTCATGGCATTCTTCTTCGCCTGGGCCGGAAAGGAGGTCTGGGAAGCAGCTGCGTTGAGACACGGCGCACTGCGCGGAAAGAGAGCGGTGACGCCTCTCGTCGCGACCGCCGGAGGCATGATTGGCCCGATGCTCGTGTATCTGCTCGGGCGTACATGATCGGGAAATTTGCAATTTTGGTGAAGGGCTGGGCCATCCCACCGCGACCGACATTGCGCCGTCAGGGCCGCAGGCGCACACCTCTTCTTCCTGCCGCCCTACGGCCCAGACCTCAATCCCATCGAGCAGGTCTTTGCCAAGCTCAAGCATCTCATCAGAAGAGCCGCCCCACGGACCGTCGAGGCAATATGGCGCAAGACCGGTGAATTGCTCGACGCCTTCTCACCGGCCGAATGTGCCAACTATCTCAGAAACTCAGAATATGCTTCCGTATGAAAGCAGCACGCTCTAGTGAAGAGAGACAGCGGCATCTGGCCGCTGTTGCCTTGGCGAGCGCAACCGGCCAGTAAGTCAGTGCGCCGCCCTGACTTCTTCGATCGTCAGCCTGAGCCCGTCTTCATTGAAGAACTCGCCCTCGCGGATGAGGGAGCGGTCTTCGTGGAGCTTGCGGACCAGNTGAAGAGAGACAGCGGCATCTGGCCGCTGTTGCCTTGGCGAGCGCAACCGGCCAGTAAGTCAGTGCGCCGCCCTGACTTCTTCGATCGTCAGCCTGAGCCCGTCTTCATTGAAGAACTCGCCCTCGCGGATGAGGGAGCGGTCTTCGTGGAGCTTGCGGACCAGCGAGGCAAGCCTCGACCGTGCATCGGCATCCTCCACGAGGCCCTCCTGGTCGGCGCGAAAGAATACCACAGCGGACCAGTCGACCCCCGCACCAGCAAAAAGGCCTAGCATTTCGGGCCAACGCAGCTCGTCGCCGACCACGTGCAGATAGGCCGACCGCAGCAGGTCCACCTGTCTCTCCCCGATGCGCACGAGCACGAACAGCATCGTGAAGGGGCCGGTTTCGCCATAGGTCGTGACGACCCAATCGTCGAAGTCGGTTTCACACGGGATCGGCCTCACGCGGACTCTCCCGATGGCGGAAGAGAATGGGAGTCGAACCCACCCAAGGCAGCCTGGCTGCCCCACCCGGATTTGAAGTCCGGACGCCCCACCGGGGACGAATCTCTTCCTTCACCGCCCTCGGAGACAGGCTCGGCATAAAGATCGAGCCTCTTGGGATTGACCCGCCGGATGTCACCGCGCCGCAACGTGATCCCCTGGCGATCGAAGAACTCGAGGATCTCGATTGCGACCTTTCTACCGCTGTTGACACGGTCGCGGAAGAGACCTGCGGGAAATTCTCCTCCCGCCGCGCGTGCAACGTCCCGCACGATTTCCACCATCTCTGCGGTCGTTTGGCGAAGAAAAAAGTGGTCGTGCCGGATCTGGTCGACGCGTCCGAGCCGGGCGGAGAGCTTTAATACCCGGCGAACCTCCCGCTCGTCTCGCCCGAGCATCTCGGCAAAGTCGCGCACGCGCGGCGGGCGGAATCTCTCCTCGCCCTGAAGATGAGGCTGGAGGAGTGCGAAAAGCTGCTCCTCGGCGTCACTCAGCCGAACCTCGTGCTCCGGCGAGCGGACGAACGCGCCGTCGAGCACGAGGCTTCCCGCTTCCTGCTCGGCGCGGAGCACAACCAGAAATGCGGGCGGCGGAAGCCGCGGTGTCAGTTGGAGCCGCAGGCGCTCGCGGCCGATACCTTGCAGATCCGGATTGTCTCCATGGAAGGCGTCGAGCACCTGCCTTATCTGTGAAGAGAGCGACAACCGCCGTCCGGCCGACAGTCCGAAGCGTCCCGGTGCCCCGGTGATCACCTCGGCGTCGGCGATCTTCAAGGCGCGCTGCAGCTCAGGCTCGGCCAGTACTCTGTCGCGGGCGAATGCATCGAGGTCGATGAAGAACGGTGGCGCTTCGAGCATCGCCGCAAGGGCTTCGGCGGCGTCGTGCGATGACATCGCGTCGAGAGCGGACAGACGCTCGGGGGAACGGCGCTTGCGCATCGGGGCGCGCAGATCGAGCAGGCGACCTCCCCCGAGCGTGCGCCGGGCGGAAACATCCCGCAGGATGAACCGGTCGCCGACTGCGGCGGCAACCGGAGTATCGAGGACCAGTTGAACCTTGCCGGTCTCTCCGGGCAGGAGCGGCCCCTCGAGCGGCACGAGCCGGGCGCCGACCTCGGCGCTGCCATGATGGAAACGGGCGGAATGCCACTCGCCGAGCGGCCTGGACTCACTCGGGAGCACCGAAAGCTCTGCATCAATTCGCTCGGTGGGCGCGTGCAGGAAGGGATCCACAACCATGTCGCCGCGGCGGAGCGCGTCCTTCGAAATGCCCTCGCCCGCAAGATTGAGCGCGCAGCGCTGCCCGGCAAAGCCGCGGTCGGCTTTCTGGTTCTGTGCATGGATGGAGCGGACCCGGGCGGTGAGCCCGGAAGGGGAAATGGTCACCTGGTCGTCGAGGCCGACAGACCCCGAAAGCACGGTACCGGTCACGACCGTCCCGGCACCGGCAAGGGTGAAGCTACGATCCACCGCCAGCCGGAAGCGGCCGTCGGCGCTCGATCTCACCGTCTCCTGTTCGGCGGCGGTGAGCCGCCGTTTCAGGGCATCGATACCCTCACCGGTCGCTGCGGAAACGGGCAGTATCTCCACGCCCGACAGGCTTGTCGTGGAAAGCAGGACGGCAATTTCGGCAAGCAGGCTGTCCAGGCGAGCCCTATCCACGAGATCGGCCTTGGTGATGGCCACCAGTCCACGAGGGATGCCAAGCAGATCGAGGATGGCAAGATGCTCCTGCGTCTGTGGCATGATGCCATCGTCGGCGGCGATCACGAGCAAGGCAAAGTCGATGCTGCCGGCGCCGGCGAGCATCGTGTGGACGAAGCGCTCATGGCCAGGCACATCGACGAAGCCCGTGACCGCGTCTCCCGCGAAGCGCGCATAGGCGAATCCGAGATCGATGGTGATCCCCCGCGCCTTCTCTTCCTTCAGGCGGTCGGTATCGACGCCCGTCAGCGCCTTGACGAGCGTCGTCTTGCCGTGATCGATATGACCGGCAGTCCCGACGATCATGGTGCCTCCGCCGAAAGTGCTTCTGCGGCCCGGCGCTCCGCCTCAGCGATCTCGGGCGCCGAGAGACTGTCCCGGACCGGCCCGAGAAACGGCTTCGCCAATGCGCTCCCGCCCTCCGTGGCGCGAAGCAGCCAGGCGAGTGCCTGCACGTCGTCGCGGACGATACCGGTGCCTGTATGGCAGGCCGCTCCCAGCATGGCCTGCGCATCCGGATCTCCTGCAAGCGCGCCCTTGCGCCACCAGTAGACTGCTTTCTCCGGCTGGCGTTCCACAGCGATGGCGTTGTGATAGAGCATGCCGAGCCGCGTCATGGAGGTGGCAATGCCGGCGGTGGCCGCGCGCTCCGCCCAGGCGAACGCCTCCGCCGGGTCGGCGGGAACCACCTCCCCCTCCAGGAGCATCCAGCTCAGCATGTCCTGCGCAGGCGCATCACCCCGCTCGGCCGCCCGACGGTAGTATTCGGCGGCGATGCCGTAATCAGGGTCGCTGCCGGTTACGCCCTGCATATGAAAGGCCGCATAGTTGCGCTCCCCCACCGGATCTCCCGCCGCCGCCGCAAGCCGCAGCCACTTGAGCGCCAACTCGCGATCCCGAGGCACACCGAGCCCTTCGGCGAAGCAGGCACCGATATTGTTCTGCGCCCGTGCGACGCCGGCACGCGCCAGTGGCTCCCAGATCTTCAGCGCCGTCTGGTAGTCGCCGGCAGTCGCCGCGGCGAGCGCTTCGGTCATCGGATCCGGATCCGGTTCGGTGTCGGTCCTTGGACCCCTGAGGCGCTCAAGCCAACGCATCGGCGCCTCCTTCCGCCAGGCTCTCCAAGAAGGCCGCCTCGTCCGTCAGGCAGCGCAGGTCGAGAATGAGACCGCCGTCCTGAATGCGGCCGATGATCGGACGCGGCAGCGACCGAAGCCGAGCTGCGAGCTCCTCGAGAGCCGTTCCGCCGGCGGCCGTGAGCTTCAATCCGGCACTCGGGATGGTGTCAACCGGCAGCGCCCCGGATCCGATCTGGCTCGAACAGTCGCAGAGCTCCACGGCATGCGCCGGCGCAAGAATTGCCGCCATGTAAGGCGCCAGTCGCTCCGCCTGTGCCCTTATTTCCGGCTGGCGGCGCGACAGCATTCTCAGCGTCGGCAGGCGCGTGGCCAGCCGGTCGGGATCACGGTAGAGCTTCAGGGTGGCAGCCATGGCCGCAATACGAATCTTGTCCACCCGTAACGCACGTTTCAGCGGATTGCTGTTGACGCGGGCGATCAGGTCCTTGCGACCGACGATGAAGCCTGCCTGCGGCCCGCCGAGAAGCTTGTCGCCCGAGAAGGTCACGAGGTCTGCGCCTTCCGCGACCGCCTCGCGTACGGTTGGCTCGCGCGCCAGCCCAAAATCCGAGAGGTCCACCAGCGTGCCGGACCCGAGATCGTTGAGGAGGGCCACGCCCGCCTGCCGGGCGATCGTCGCAAGCTCCCGCCCCTGAACTTCGGCCGTGAACCCCTCGATCCGGTAGTTCGACGTATGCACTTTCAGGATCAGTGCCGTTTCCGGACCTATGGCGCCGATATAGTCCTTCGCATGGGTGCGGTTCGTTGTGCCCACCTCGACAAGACGAACCCCGGCGCGCTGCATGATGTCGGGCATGCGGAACGCACCGCCGATCTCGATCAGTTCACCGCGGGAGACGATTGCCTCGCGGCCGGCGCCGACGGCGTTCAGGGCGATGAGGACCGCTGCCGCGTTGTTGTTGACGATCGTCGCGTCCTCGGCGCCGGTCAGCTCGCAGAGCAGCTCGCGCAGATGGCTGTCGCGTTCTCCGCGCCTGCCGGTTTCGAGATCGAACTCCAGGGCGGCTGCGTTGCGCATTGCGTCGACTGCGGCGGCAATGGCTTCCTCGGCGAGAATGGCTCGCCCGAGATTGGTATGAAGTACCGTCCCGGTAAGATTGAACAGGGGCCGAAGGTTCGAGCGGTCGCGAAAGGCAAGCCGGCTCAGGAGGGAGGCAATGATGCCGCCCGCATCCGGCATTGCCCTGCCCCCGCGCACCGCGGCGCGGATTTCGGCAAGCGTCGCCCGCAGTTCGTCGGTCACGACGACCCGACCATGCTTCTCGACGAGCGGGAGGACATCCGGTGCTTTCAGCATCTGATCGACGGAGGGCAAAGCCCGCAGATCGGCCGAGGCATCCATCGGATCAATATCCTATGAGAAACGGATCGAAACCGGCGCGCCTGTAGGGTGTGTCCTTCATCAGAAGATCGAGCCCCAGACTTGCGACATCGTCGGCGATCACCTCAAGGGACGGGTTCTTGTTCTGGTAGAGGATCTTCACCCAGCTGTTGCAGCCGTCGCAGACTTCAGCCTTGATCGTCGCCTCCTCGTCCCACGTCTCCACGGCACGGTAGCCGATGCCCTTGGTGGAGCCGCAGGCAAGGCATTTCACGCGGACCTCGTTCCACATCGTCGCGCAGCAGGAACAACAGGCGTAGCGGACACCCTCCGCCCCAGGTATTCCGACAACGAGCGAGGCAGAAGGCCGGCCGCCACAAGCGGGGCAGACACCGGTTCCAACCGGTACGAGCTGCGAACCATTCAGGCCGGCGGCGAGGCGCGCCGCGTATATCTGGACTGCCGCGGCAAGGTAGAGATGCTGCGCAAGACTCTCGCTCGGCAGGCTTTCTGCCGCGACGTTGGCAACCATCGCCGAGAGCGTCTCCTCATCCGCTGCCCGCAGGGCCGTCAGCGCCTTGGCCGCCGCAGCCGGCTTTTCGAGTAGCTCCGCCTCCTCCAGAAAGCGGTCACACACCTGACGGAAATCTCGTGACGAGGCAAACGCCGCCCGGTCGATCGGCGGCATGGCATTGGCGCGCGCCCGCTCGACCTGATCGGCGGAAACCGGTTCGGGAGGCGGAGTCGTCTCCACAAGCTCATGCTGGATGCGCGCGATGCCCGCCAGGAACGTCAGGTAGGGAGCAAGTCGGCTGTCTGCAGCGAGAAACGCAAGTCTCTTGGCGCGATCCGCAAAGAGTTGCCCCGGCCTCGGCATCAGGGCAAACGGTGCCTTCGGAACTCCGCCGACCGCTGACGGATCGGGCTCTATATGCGACAGGGACATTTCACCTCGCGGACCGACCGGCCACAGCATTCATCGCTTACTCTGCAGAATCAATCCGGCCGTGTCCAGCCAATTCCCTGAGCCATCTGCGGTGGTGTCTCCAGGCCCATCCACCGGTGACCGAACCGCGCGTCATCGCCCGGATGGTGCCGCGCGTCCAGAAGGCAGCGTAGACGTGGATGATGAACGCGCACACGATGAGTACCGCCGCCACCGCATGGGTGAGGACCGCGATGCGCTTCGTCTCGATGGCGGTGTAGGTGTAGAAGTATTGATCCCAGATCATCAGGCCGCTGACGATCAGGGCGACGATCAACAGGGCCATCGCCCAGAAGATCAGCTTCTGGCCCGGATTGTATTTGCCCATTTCCGGCAGGCGTTCCTCGTGTCCGCCGATGACGTCATTGAAATTGGTGAACCATCTGAAGTCGTCGCGAATGAAGAGATTTGCCTTCCACAACTGGAAGAACAATATGTAGAAACTGATGAAAAGCACCACGCCGAACCAGGGATGCAGCATCCGGGTGTTCTGGCCGCCACCGAACAGTCCGGTCAGGAAGAACAACGTCGGGTGGAACAGCGCCAGGCCGGAAAGCGCCAGCAAAATCAGGCTGAATGCGGTGATCCAGTGATTGACGCGCTTGGCCGGCCCGTAGCGACTTACGGTGACCGGCGGTCCGCGGTGAATTGTGTCTTCCGAACCAATCTCTCTCGCGCCCTTCATCAAGCGTCCTCCCTGGGTCCGGTCGTGCCTTCTACCAGCTTTTCCGCACTCGCCTCATCTTCGCGCGTGACACGGTTGGCGCGGCCGAAGGCACCGTGAAGGATCGCCCCGGCGGCCACGAGCCCCATCACGGCAAGACCCGTGTACTTGGTCACGCCCTTCCAGGCGTGGACGATCTTCGAGATTTTCGGGTCATCCGGCAGATCGGAGTATATGTGTGGCTTGTCGTTGTGGTGCAGCACATACATGACGTGCGTGCCGCCGACACCCGGTGGATCGTAAAGGCCGGCGTTGTCGTAGCCGCGTGATTTGAGGTCGGCAATGCGCCCTTCCGCATGCTTTTTCATATCCTCTTTCGTGCCGAAGACGATTGCCTGCGTCGGGCAGGCCTTGGCACAGGCAGGGCCCTGGCCGACCGCAACCCGATCGGAGCACAGGGTACATTTGTAGGCGCGGTGGTCGGTCTTGGAGATACGGGGAATATTGAAGGGACAGCCCTTGATGCAGTAGCCGCAGCCGATACAGTTCTCGTGGATGAAATCGACGATCCCGTTCGAGTATTGGACGATCGCGCCCGGCGCGGGACAGGCCTCGAGGCAACCCGGATCGGCGCAGTGCATGCAGCCATCCTTACGGATCAGCCACTCCAGATTGTCCGTGTCCGGGTTGACCCATTCGGTGAACCGCATGAGCGTGAACATGTTTTCCGTGAGGTCATGGGGGTTCATGTAGATCCCCACATTCTCCTCGATGTCCGGATAGGTATCGTTCCACTCGATGCAGGCAGATTGGCACGCCTTGCAGCCGATACACTTCGAGACGTCGATCAGCTTTGCGACCGGTGTCAGCTGTCGCTCCGGCGGAGCAAGTTCGCCGGTTGCGGAACGGCGCACAAGGTCGCGCTCGGTCAGGTTCGCCTCCGCCGCTTGGACCGGCGGATTGCTTACGGCGGTGCGAGGGCTGTCCATCATGAGGAAACCTCCCTGTCCTTCGGCGCCGTGGTCGGTTCCAGGTTGACCAGGAAGGCCTTCGATTCAGGCGTCTCGATATTGGCATCCCCGACAAAGGGCACGAGGGAGTTCGGTCCAAAACCCTTTCGCGCCGAGCCGGTGAAGCCCCAGTGCAAGGGTATCCCGACGACATGGACGAGTTTGCCGCCGCAGTTGAGGGGGCGGATGCGTCTCGTGACCAGGGCCTTCGCCTTGACGGATCCCCGTTTCGACCAGACGCGCACCCAACTGCCGTTCTCGACCGCCTTTTCCTGGGCGAGCTCCGGCGAGATCTCGACGAAGAATTCCGGCTGCAGTGCGGAGTTGACACGGTTGTGCTTGGTCCAGAAATGGAAATGCTCTGTCAGGCGATAGGATGTTCCGGCATACGGGAACTCCTCCGATGTACCCAGTTGCTCGACATCCGTCACAAAGATGCGTGCCGCCGGATTCCCGCGCATCTTGGGATTGAAGACATTCGCAACCGGTGACTCGAACGGCTCCATGTGCGCGGGGAACGGACCATCGCGCATGAGGCCACGGGTGAACAGGCGCGCCGTACCCTCCTGGTTCATGATAAACGGACCCACATCACTCGGTTTTGCCGTGGGTGCGATGTCCGGCACGTCGTAGCCCGACCACTTGCTCCCGTCCCACTCGATAAGCTTGCGGCTCGGATCCCAGGGCTTGCCCTCGAGGTCGGCCGAGGCGCGATTGTAGAGCGTGCGCCGGTTGAGCGGCCAGGCGAAAGTCCAGCCGAGGTAGGCGCCGGTCTCGTCCGGATCGTTGTTGTCGCGGCGGGCCATGTTGTTGCCCTGCTCGTTGAAGCAGCCGGAATAGATCCAGCAACCGCACATCGTCGACCCGTCGTCCCGCAATTGCGAGAAGTTCACCACCTGCTTGCCCGCCGCGACGACGATCTTGGTGGGGTCCGTGGTGTCCATCACATCGGTGAGCGCACGACCGTTGATCTCTCTCGCGAGCTCCTCCGGTGTCGGTTCGTTGGGGTCCTCGTAATCCCACGAGAGATTGAGGATCGGATCCGGGAATGCTCCTCCTTCCGTGCGATAGAGTTCCCGCAGCCGCAGGAAGATCTGGGCAATGATATAGGTGTCGTGTTTGGCCTCGCCCGGAGGCGTGGCGCCTGCCCAGTGCCATTGTATCCAGCGGCCGGAATTCGTGAGCGAGCCTTCGTCCTCGGCAAAACAGGTCGAAGGAAGCTGGATGACCTCCGTCTGGATCGACGCCGTGTCGACAGGATTGAAATCGCCGTGGTTCTCCCAGAAGCGTGAGGTCTCCGTTTCCAGGGGATCGATCGTCACCAGCCACTTGAGCTTGGAGAGCGCCTGCGTGTTCTTTTCCCGGTTCGGGAAGGCAAGCAGCGGGTTGAAGCCCTGGCAGATATAGCCGTTGACCTTGCCCGCATACATCAGTTCGAACATCCGCAGGACGTCGTAGGCCGGAACGTCGAGCTTTGACAGGTAGTCGAAAGCCCATCCGTTGTCCGCCCGGGCGGCATCGCCCCACATCGCCTTCTGGAAGGAGACCATGAACTTGCGGTAGTTCTGCCAGTAGCTCGTCTGGCCCGGACGAAGCGGCTTGAACTGCCGCGTCGACATGTAGGTTTCGAAGTCGGCCTCCTTCTCCGACGGCATCGTCAGATAGCCGGTCAGGAGGTGCGACATCAGGCCGAGGTCGGTCAGGCCCTGAATGTTGGAATGCCCGCGTAGTGCGTTCATGCCGCCGCCGCGCACGCCGATATTGCCGAGGATGAGCTGCAGCATCGCCATGGCGCGGATGTTCTGGGAACCATGCGAGTGCTGGGTCCAGCCGAGGGCGTACATCGACGTCATCGTCTTGGTCGGCGACGAGCACTCGGAGATCATCTCGGCAACCTTCAGGAACTTGTCCGTCGGCGTGCCGCAGATGCGCTCCACCATTTCGGGCGTGTAGGGCGCCAGGTGTTCCTTCAACAGGTTCCAGACGCAGCGCGGATGCTCAAGGGTGGGATCCGTGACGACGAAGCCGTCATCGCCGATGACATAGTCCCAACTCGACCGATCGTAATCCCGCTTCTCTTCGTCGTAGCCGGTGAAGAGCCCGTCCTTGTAGCCGAAGCCGTCCTTGACCAGATAGGAGGCGTTGGTGAACGCCTTCAGGTATTCCCACTGCACCTTGTCGTTGTCGATGCAGTATTTCATGACGCCGTTCAGGAAGGCGATGTCGGTTCCCTGTCGCAAGGGTGCGTACATGTCGGAAACGGAAGCGGTACGTGTGTATCGCGGATCCACGACGATCAGTCGGGCGCCCCGGTGAGCCTTTGCTTCGGTCACCCATTTGAAGCCGCAGGGATGCGCCTCCGCCGCGTTGCCTCCCATGACGACGACGAGGTCGGTATTCTTGATATCGGTCCAGGAGTTGGTCATTGCTCCACGGCCAAATGTTGGGGCGAGACTCGCCACCGTTGGGCCGTGTCAGACGCGTGCCTGGTTATCGAAACCGACTATTCCGAGGCTCTTGGCAAATTTGAAGGTTGCCCAGGCCGTTTCGTTCGTGGTTGCCGATGCTGCGAGCATGCCGACGCTTGCCCAGCGATTGACCGGCAGACCGTTGGCATTTTTGGCAATGAAGTTTGCGTCGCGATCGTCCTTCATCAGACGCGCGATCCGATCGAAGGCATCTTCCCACGACATTCTCTCGAACTTGTCGGATCCGGGCTTGCGGATCATCGGATATTTGAGCCGCGTGGGCGACTTCACAAATTCCTTGAGCGCCGCTCCCTTGGGACAGAGCGTTCCGCGGTTCGTGGGATGGTCGGCATCACCTTCGATGTGAACGATGTCCGCCTTCTCACCCTTTCGGGGATCGCCTTTGGAATAGATGATGATGCCACAGGCAACCGAGCAATAGGGACAGGTGTTGCGTGTCTCGGTGGTCGTCGTCAACTTGAATGGTCTGACGTGGGCCTGTTCGGCGGCCTCTGCTTCGTCAAACCCCATCACTCCGAGAGAAGTTGCCGCGACACCTGCACCCGCCAGTTTCATAAAGCTACGGCGAGAGAGGTCTATGTTCATAGGACCGCCTCCATCTTCCACATGCTTGAGAAACCAACTCTATTACGGTCGATGGTCAAGTCAAGATATTCTTATATAAGAGGTTTCTTGAGTATCGCGGGAAGCGGGCTGTCTGGTCGTGCTGAGATGGATTTTTCAGCCGGTCTCTTGTCCCGCGGGCTGGCTTGGACGTGAAGCGTGGCGCGATACCGCCGCACAGCCCCGGCTCGCAGCCGCTGCGTCGATAGAACTGTATCCCTCGCCGGTGTCCGCAAAGTCTCGGGACGGAGATCCTGCCGGCCGTGCCGGCAGGATGGTGCTGGCGGATCAGGCTGCCGTGCCTTTTCCAGCCAGATCGAGAGCGACGTCGACGATCATGTCTTCCTGGCCACCGACCATGCGGCGGTTGCCAAGCTCGATGAGGATCTCGCGGGCATCGACCCCGTAGACCTTCGACGCATTCTCCGCATGCCGCAGGAAACTCGAATAGACTCCTGCGTAGCCGAGCGAAAGGCTTTCGCGATCGACACGTACCGGGCGGTCCTGCAGCGGTCGGACGAGATCGTCCGCGGCGTCCATCAGCCGGTACAAGTCGCAACCGGTATCGATATTCATGCGATTGAGGACGGCGACAAGTGCCTCGAGCGGTGCATTGCCCGCCCCTGCCCCCATGCCCGCGAGCGACGCGTCCACGCGAACTGCGCCTGCCTCGATGCCAGCAACAGAGTTGGCCACGCCAAGCGTCAGGTTGTGGTGGGTATGGACGCCGATTTCGGTCTCGGGCTTGAGGCCATCACGCAGGATCTTTACCCGCTGTGCATACTGGTCTGGCAGAAGCGCCCCGGCTGAATCGGTCACGTAGACGCACTCGGCACCATAGGCTTCCATCAGCTTAGCCTGTTCCAGGAGTTTTGCCGGATCTGCCATGTGCGACATCATCAGAAACCCGATCGTGTCCATGCCCAGGGACCTGGCCGCCTCGATATGCTGGCGCGAGACGTCCGCTTCGGTGCAATGGGTCGCGATACGCACGGAACGGGCGCCGGCCTGGTAGGCTTCTTTCAGATCGTGGACGGTGCCGATGCCTGGAATGAGCAGGACGGTAACGACGGCATGCTTGCAGACATCCGCCACCGCCGAAATCCACTCAACGTCGTCATGCAGGCCAAAACCGTAGTTGAATGTCGATCCGGCAAGTCCGTCGCCATGGGTCACCTCGATGGCGTCGACCTTGGCGGCATCCAGGGCCGCGGCAATCGCCTTCACTGCATCGAGGCGATACTGATGGCGAATAGCGTGCATGCCGTCACGCAGGGTCACGTCCTGCACATAGAGCTTGTTCGGATTCGGGCGGGTCATTCGGCGGCCTCCGTGGCAAGAAACTTCGCGGCCCAGCGATCGGCGCTTACAAGGGCGGCTGATGTCATTATGTCGAGGTTGCCGGCATAGGCCGGCAGGTAGTGCGCAGCACCCTCGACCTCGAGGAAGACAGTCGTCTTCAGGCCTGTCGAAGGCCCGATGCCCGGTATGCGCACTGGCGCGTTGTCGCCGATAACCTCAAACTGCACCTTCTGTTTGAGGCGATAGCCTGGCACGTAGGCCTGAACTGTCTTGACCATGTCGGCGATCGATTTTTCAATCGCCTCCGGCTCTGCGCCCTGTGACAGCACGAAGACGGTGTCGCGCATGATGAGCGGTGGCTCGGCCGGGTTGAGAATGATGATGGCCTTCCCGCGCTCGGCACCGCCGAGGAGTTCGATCGCCTTCGATGTCGTCTCGGTGAACTCGTCGATGTTGGCGCGTGTTCCAGGACCTGCCGACCGCGAAGATATCGACGCGACGATCTCGCCGTAGATCGTGCGCTTCGACACCCGGGCGACTGCGTGGACCATGGGAATCGTCGCCTGACCGCCGCAGGTCACCATATTGACGTTCGGTTCATCCAGATTGGCATTGCCGTTGATGGCGGGAATGGTGAAAGGACCGATCGCGGCCGGCGTAAGGTCGATGACCTTCTTGCCGTCCCTTCCAAGAATTGCATTGTTTGTGACGTGGGCCTTAGCCGAGGTTGCATCGAAGATCACCTGGATGTCCCGGTATTCCGGAAGCTGCAGCAGACCTTCAATTCCTTCATGGGTCGTGGTTACGCCCATGCACTTGGCCCGAGCCAGGCCGTCGGACGTCGGATCAATACCAACCATCGCACCCATTTCGATGTGCTTCGACGTCCTCATCACCTTGATCATCAGGTCGGAACCGATATTCCCCGAACCGATGATCGCGCATTTGACCTTTCTCATTTTCTGGTCCCTTTTTTCTACATTCCGAAGAAGGCTGGCAGCGCCAGCGAAAGCGCCGGCACATAGGTGATGACGAGGAGCACGGCGATCATGACCAGCATCGGCGTGATCGCGCCCTTGACGACCGTTTCGAGCGAGAGACCGGAGACGCGCGAGGCAACGAAGAGGTTGACGCCGACTGGCGGGGTGACCATGCCGATCGCCAGGTTGACGATCATCACGATGCCGAAGTGTTCGGCGTTGATGCCGAGGGCCGTCACGAGCGGCAGCAGGATCGGCGTCAGGATGATGATCGCGGCAATCGTCTCCATGAAGGTGCCGACGATGAGAAGAATGACGTTGATCGCGAGCAGGAGCAGCCAGGCTTGATCGACCGCCGAGGTGATTGTGTTGGCGAGCATCACCGGCACACCCTCGATTGCAAGCGCCCGGCCGAAGATGGTCGCCGTGCCGACGATCAACATGATGGTGGCGGATGTCAGGGCCGAACCGGCAAAGATCTTGTAGAGATCCTTCAGCTTCAGTTCGCGATAGACGAACGTGCCGACGAAGAACCCGTAGATGACGCCGACGGCCGCGGCCTCGGTGGGGGTAAAGATGCCGCCGTAGATGCCGCCGAGAATGATGACGGGGACCATGAGCGCCCATTTGGCATCGTTGAGGACGGCCAGCATCTCACGGCCCGAAGGGCGGTAGTCGCCCGGCTTCTGGCCGTCCTTCTTCGACTGCAGCCACGCATAGGCAATGAGCGCGAAGCCGATCAGCAGGCCGGGAACTACACCGCCCATGAACATCTTCGACACCGAGACGTTTGCCGAGGTCGCATAGATGACCATCGGAATGGACGGCGGGATGATGACGCCGAGCGAGCCGGAACAGGCGACCAGACCGGACGAGAAGCCCTGTTTGTAGCCGTCCCTGGCCATGGCCGGCAGCAGGATGGTGCCGACGGCTGCGACCGTTGCCGGGCCCGAGCCGGAAATGGCGGCGAAGAAGATGCAGGTGACGACGGCGATGATCGCCATGCCGCCGGTATAGCGGCCGAAGAACATGCGGCCGACATTGATGAGGCGCTGCGACAGACCACCCTGGCCCATCAGGTCGCCGGCGAGGATGAAGAAGGGAACCGCCATCAGCGGGAAGCTGTCGATGGAGGTCACCAGGCCCTGCGGGACATAGGAGCCGGACACCTTGCCCGACACGATGAGCGCAACCGTCGAGGCGATGCCGAGCGAAATCGCAATCGGAACGGAAAGCAGCAGGAGAAGCGCGAGAAGGCCGAAGAGGATGAGAGAAATCATCGAGCGGCTCCTTGTGCGACGGCACGCAGGTCGATGACGACAGCCTGGATCAGGCGCAGCACGACCAGCAGGAAACCGGTGAAGGGCGCCAGATAGATGATGCCCATCGGAATGCCGAGAGACGCGGACTTCTGGCCGAAGCGGAAGGTCTTCTCGACCATGAACCAGCCCTGGTACATGACGAAGAGCGCGAAGGCGCCGAAGATGATGTGAGTGAGGATGCGCATGAAGGCCTGGCCCTTCGGAGACAGAAGGTCGGTGGCCATGGTCACACGGATATGGGCATCCTTGCGCACGGCATAGGCGATGCCGACATAGGTCGCCCAGATGAAGAAGTAGCGCGACAGCTCTTCCGACCAGGACAAGGAAGCGCCCATCACGTAGCGCATGAAGATCTGCACGCCGATGAGGACCGACATCATGGCCATCAGCGCCACGACGATCGCCTCCTCGAAATGCTCATCGATGAGTTTGAGCATGGGTTTCTCCCGCGCCTCGCGCATTGGCATGCGGGCGCCAGTTCGAAATACCAGTGTGACTGGGTTGAATTGGAAAAGCCCGGCGGGGTACCCCGCCGGGCTTGAACAATGGGCAGTTACTTACCGGCGGCAGCCAGAAGACGATCGACGAGGTCGGCGCCAGCCTTCTCCTTCACCAGATCGACGATCGGGGCAACCTTGTCGGAGAAAGCCTTGAGCTCTTCCGGAGTGAGCGTCGTGAACTTCACGTCGGTCATGGCGGCTTCAGCCTTGTCGTCCGCGGCCTTGGCAAGACCACGCTGGTAGTCGGTGGCAGCCTTCACGGCCGCGTCGAAGATCGCACGGTCTTCATCGGAGAGGCTTGCGAGCTTGTCCGGGTTGGCAAGCAGCGGCCACGGCGAATAGATATGGTTGGTCTTCGAGATGAACTTCTGCACCTCGTTGAACTTCATGTCGTAGAAGAGATTGATCGGACCTTCCTGCGCGTCGAAGGTGCCCTGCTGGAGCGCGGTGAACAGCTCGTTGAAGGCGAGCGGTGCCGGGTTTGCGCCCTCGGCGCGCCAGGCGGCGATGTGCACTTCGTTTTCCATCGTGCGCATCTTCATGCCGGCGAGATCGCCCGGAGAGCGGATTTCCTTCTTGTTGTTGGTGAGCTGGCGGAAGCCGTTTTCCCAATAGGCCAGGCCGACCATGCCCTTCTCGTTCAGCGAGGCGAGGATCTCCTTGCCGACGTCGCCGTCGAGCACCTTGTAGGCCTGCTCGCGGTCCTTGAACAGGAACGGAACGTCAAAGGCGAAGAACTGCGGCGCGAAGGACGCGACCGGCGCCGAAGACACGAAGGTCAGGTCGACATTGCCGAACTGGATGTTCTCGACCAGCTCGCGCTCGCCACCGAGCTGCGAGTTCGGGAAGATTTCGAGCCCGATGCGACCGCCCGACTTCTCGCGCAGCTCCTTGTCGAGGAATTCGAACGCCTTGTGGCCGGTCGATGAAGGCGTCGATGAATGGGCAGCGCGGAAGGTGATTTCCGGCTCTGCGGAAACGGTGGTGCTGAAGAGTACGGCCGATGCGAATGCGGCAACGAAACCTGCGCGCAGCGTGTGCGCGGCCTTTGTAAGCGACATGTCTGTCCTCCCTGTAATGCAAAAACCGTTGCCGGTCTTGGTTCTGGCTCCTGCCGGGCTTTGTCGTGGACCCGAGCGCAAGGCGGGTGCCTCGGCTCCTCCCCCAGCGCGGCCGAAATAAACAGAGGCACCGTTCGTTGTCAAATAGTAAAATCAATTTGCAATATGTGCAATTTTCCGGCAAATGCGGCTCGAGAATAGACCGGGAGGACCCCATGAACTTTGAGAGATCAACCGCAGGCCTCCTCACCGCGCTTGAGCGCGCCGTGGGAGAAAGCAACATGAAGCGCGGCGCGGACGTACCCGAAGCGGTGCTGCGCGACTGGAGCGACGAGCGCGGCGGAACGCCTCTCGCCCTGGTGACGCCGCGCGACACGGACGCGGTGGCGGCGGTCCTGCGGGTCTGCCACGACTACGACACACCGGTCGTGCCGCAGGGCGGCCGCACCGGCCTTGCCGGCGGCGCGGTTCCCTCGGAAGGCGCCGTTCTGCTGTCGATGGCCGGCCTGGACCGCATCGAGGAAGTCGATAGCGCATCGGGCCTGATGGTCGTCGGCGCCGGCTGCATCCTGCAGCGCATCCAGGAAGCGGCGCTCGATGCCGGCTTTTCCTTTCCCCTCGACCTCGGGGCCCGCGGCTCCTGCCAGATCGGCGGCAACATCGCGACCAATGCCGGCGGCAACCGCGTCATCCGCTTTGGTATGACCCGCGACCTGGTTCTGGGTCTCGAGGTCGTGCTGGCCGACGGCACGGTTCTTTCGATGATGAACCGCATGCCGAAGAACAATGCCGCCCTCGACCTCAAGCACCTGTTCATCGGCTCGGAAGGCACGCTCGGCGTGGTGACACGCGCCGTCCTCAAGCTGCATCCAGGTGTCGGCGGCGCCAACGCCGCGCTGGTGGCGGTCGCCGATTTCGATGCGGCGGCAGGTTTGCTCCGCCATGCGCAACGCGCGCTCTCCGGGCGCGTCACCGCCTTCGAACTGATGTGGAACGACTATTACCGGGCTGTCCTCGCCGAGACCGGTGTTCGCGCACCGGTGGAACCCGATCATGGGATCTACGCCCTCATCGAAATGCAGGGTGCGGACGCCGATTCCGAGCGGCCGGCCTTCGAAGCCATGCTCGAGGCCGCCTTCGAGGCGGGGCTTGTCGCCGATGCGGCAATCGCCCAGTCGCAGCGGGAAGTCGAGGCCTTCTGGTCGCTGCGTGACGGGATCGCCGAAATCCTCTCCCGCCGGGCGCCGACAATCAATTTCGATGTGTCCGTCCCGCTCGCCCGGATCGGCGCCTGCGTCGACGAGATCCGCGCCGCACTGGAAACGGCCTTCCCCGCTCTCCAGGTCATCTTCTTCGGCCATGCCGGCGACAGCAATATCCATCTGGTCGCGGGCCCGATCACCGATATCGATCCCACCGGTCATGGCATCGAGACGATCGTCTACGAGATCATTCGTGCCTATGGTGGTTCGGTCTCGGCCGAACACGGCATCGGGCTGCACAAGAAGCCGTGGCTCGCCTACAGCCGATCAGAAAATGAGCTCGCCATGCTGCGCCAGCTGAAGCGGAGCCTCGATCCTAAGGGCATTCTCAACCCGGGCAAGGTTCTCTGAACTCTGCCCGACCGTCGCGCGCGGGCGCGGCTATGACGAGAGAACGCGCGGCTCAGCGAGGCCGCGCGCCCAGATCGGCGGAGATCGCCGCGGCGACCCGCTGGACCTCGGGCACCAGATCGCGCATGCGATCGGGCGACATGTATTCGACAGTCGAGGAGACCGATACGGCAGCAATGATCCGCCCGGTCGCGTCTCGGATCGGCGCCGCCACGCAACGGATCGACGGCTCGTCCTCACCGAGGTCGTAGGAATAGCCGCCGGAGCGATAATCGGCCATCATGCGCAGCCAGTCGGCCTCGGTCATGTTGCCGGGCAGGAGATGGTGGTCTCGGTGATAAAGCCTGGATAACGTCGCCTCCGGCTCATCAAGGATCAGTGCCTTGCCGACACCGGTCGATATGACCGGCTTTCGACCGCCAATGCGAGAACTGATCTCAACCGGCCGCGCTCCGCGCAATTTGTCGAGATATGCGACTTCCCAGCCGTCAAGCTGCGCAAGATGAACCGTGTCACGCGTTTCACGCGACAGATCCTCAAGCCACGGACGGGCGATCCGCACGAGATCGGTTCGAGAATAGGCGGCAAAGCCGAGCTCGATCAGCCGTGGTCCGAGTGCGAATTCGCGCGGATTGTCCGCCTTCAGATAGCGCCGCTCCAGGAGAACCGAGACGATTCGATGGACGGTGCTGTAGGTGAGCCCCGTCATCGCGGCAATTTCTGCTATTGTGCGCGAACGATCCGCAACGGCATCGAGGATCTCGAGACCGCGCACGAGTGTCTGGCTGCGCTGCCGCTGCGAATCCGACTCATCGGCTTTCGTCATCTTGTCCGTAAAACTCCATTTCCTACCCGCATAGCTAGCGGTCACGAGGCGGGAACGCCAGAGGCTGGGCAACGGGCGTCGTGGAAAAGCTCTTCGGCGCGCCGGCTCACCGCTGAGGGCCCACCAGGTTCGGCCTACCAGCGCAAAAGCCGCCGGCCGAGAAATGCGCCCAGCAGGACGACGAGCGCGATGGCCAGCATGTACCAGGTGGCGCCGAAGAGCGGGCTGTCGTCCGGGCAGTGCCAGGCATAGATCGCCGCCGCGATCGAGCCGGAGGCGAGACCTGCCGCCGCACCCGCGAAGGTCGGATTGTCCGGCGCTCCCCGCCTGAGGGCAGCCATCAGGCCGACCAGCGGAGCGGCCGAAAGCACCGGGATGAAGAAGAGGCAAAAGGCGGCGTTCTCGCCGACCAGCTTGCGGCCCCAGGTGCTTGTCGGTGATACGTAGAGCTCGGCGCCGACCGCACCGGCGAGCAGCAGGAGCGGCAGGAGCAAGGCCCACAACTGCGCGACGAGCGAGGCGCCGGGCCGTCCGACGCGGAAGACGAGAACCGTCGAAAGGGCAGCGAGCAGCAAGGTCATGCCGATCTTGAAGGCGACCCGCGCGGTTTCGATTGCCGTTCCGATGTCGTCCCGGGGGCCGATCGTGCCAAGCATCAGAAGCAGCGAAACGCATATCCCCGCAGCAACGGCCAGTCCCACGGCGCGGCCGAGCGGGCGGACGCTCGGCGCATCGGCTGCGATCAGGGAGATGAGTTCACTCGTCTTCATCGGCATCACTCCGGTATAATTTCGCGAGCGTCTTCAGCGCCCGGTGCAGGGCGACGCGCACGGCCCCTTCCGACATGTCGAGCCTGCCTGCCATCTCCCGGGTATCCTTCCCCTGGAGCGACAGCCGGACGATCTCGTCCTGCGGCGGCCGCAGCCGCGCAATCAGCCGTTCCGCATCGCCGAGGTCCGTCGTTGCGTCGGCAGTCTCGTTTGCGGTCAGAATGTCCGTCACATCCTCAATCGGCACGCTCGTTCGCCTGCCCCGTCGCCGTAGGGCGTCGATCAGCTTGTTGCGGACAATCGCCGAAAGCCAGGGACCGATCGGCCGGTCCGGATCCCACGTCCCGCGCTTCAGGTGCACGGCCAGCAGCACTTCCTGCACGACATCCTCGGCCTCACCCTTCGGCGCACCGAACCGGTCGCATCCGTTGAGTGCCAGCGCCCTCAGATGCGGGGTGACGCCCGTCAGGAATGACTGGTACGCGCGACTGTCGCCCGCAATCGCCGCCCGCATCCATTCCGCCCATTGCTCTTCTCGCGTTCTCGCTGACAAGCCTTCTCATTCCCCTACGCACCGGCCCGCGCCTTTATTACAGGCAGAAAGAAAAAATTCGTCAATTTTCCTCTCGTCCTGGTCAACTTCCCGTGCACTGCCGAAAACTTCACGCCTGCGATGAAAAAACATCGGGGCCCTGTAACAAAGCGACGAACGGTTCCGTAGTCCCTTTCGCAGCCGATCCTCGGCGAGCAACCTCAAAGGAGACAGAACCATGAACAAGTCTATCGTAACACTTGCACTGACCGGCGCGATTGCTTCGGCGCTTGCATCGATTTCCGTACCGGCCTCCGCCGCCGAAACCAAGGAGAAGTGCTACGGCATCGCGCTCAAGGGTCAGAACGACTGCGCCGCCGGCAAGCACGATTGCGCCGGCCACCAGACGATCGACTACGACAAGGCGTCCTTCAAGCTCGTGCCGGCCGGCACCTGCACGACGATGACGACTCCTGCCGGCATGGGTTCCCTCACCCCGGCCTGATCGGCCGCCGGCAAATCAGACGACGCACCAACAAGGACGATCCGAAATGAACCTGCTTACCCCCACGCTTCTCGCAGCCTCCGTCGCCGCCGCCATTGCGGCCGCGTCCGCTGCACCGGCGGCGGCCGCCGACGCGAAGGAGAAATGCTACGGCGTCGCCCTCAAGGGCCAGAACGACTGCGCCGCCGGCCCCGGCACCACCTGTGCCGGCACATCCAAGGTCGACTACCAGCAGAACGCCTGGAAGCTCGTTCCCGCCGGAACCTGCGAGACGATGAAGACGCCCAGTGGTCACGGCATGCTGACCCAGGGCCCTGCCCCCGTCTGAGACCATCCGCCTGTCCCTCGCCCGTTTGCCGGCAAGGCGGTGGCCGGGGGGCAGGCTCACCGACAGCAAAGGAGAATGCGCGATGCGAGCGTCACGCCTGCCGTCCCGACCCGGCGTCGGCTTCAAGCCGGAGCACTTTCACGAGATCGATGCGGCCCCGCAGCCCCTCGGCTTCTTCGAGGTCCATGCGGAGAACTACATGGGTGCCGGCGGACCGCCGCATGCCCGTCTCGGCAAGCTCAGGGCCGACTACGCCCTGTCAATCCACGGCGTGGGTCTGTCGATCGGCGCGATACAGCCGCTCGACCGCGACCACCTCGCACGCCTCAGGTCACTCTGCGACCGCTACGAGCCGGAGAGTTTTTCCGAGCATCTCGCATGGTCGAGCCATGGCGAGAACTTCTACAACGACCTCCTTCCCCTCCCCTACACGGAAGCGACGCTCGCGACCGTCGTCGAACACGTCTCGCAGGTGCAGGAGGCGCTCGGGCGCCAGATGCTGCTTGAGAACCCGGCGACCTATCTCCTCTTCGAAGAGAGCACGATCGAAGAGACGGCCTTCCTCGCCGAAGTGGCGCGCCGCACGGGCTGCGGTCTCCTGCTCGACATCAACAATGTCTTTGTCGCCGCAACCAACCACAATCTCGACGCACGGGAGTATCTCGACCGCTTTCCGCTCGCCCATGTGCGCGAGATCCACCTGAGCGGCCATTCCGCAACCGTCGACGATCACGGCGCGCCGCTGTTGATCGACAGCCACGACACGCCGGTCCACGATCCGGTCTGGGCTCTCTATGAGCGGACGATCGCCCGCACGGGGCCCGTCGCGACCCTCATCGAATGGGACAACGATGTGCCGGACTGGACGACCCTGCGGGCCGAGGCGGACGCGGCTGGACGCATCCTCGACCGTGCCGTGCTCGCCAGGGCGTCATGAGGCTGCCATGACGTCACAAACTCTCTTTTCAGCGGCGCTGGTTTCGGACGATCCCTCTCCACCGCAAGGATTGACCGCGTGGAACGGCGCGCCGGACCGTCGCTTCGGTGTCTATCGCAACAATGTCATGGTCGGTCTCACGGCGGCCCTGCAGAGCCGTTTCCCGGTCGTCGAAAGACTTGTCGGCGCGGATTTCTTCGCCGCCATGGCGCGTGCGTTCATCATCACCCATCCGCCGCGAAGTCCCCTTCTGCTCGCCTATGGCGATGAGTTGCCCGCGTTCCTCGAAGGCTTCGAACCCGCAGCGTCGCTGCCCTATCTCGCGGATGTTGCGCGGCTGGAGATCGCCCGCTCGCGCGCCTATCACGCGGCGGATGCCGCGCCTCTCGATCCGGCAGCACTGGCTGCGATCCCGCCGGCAAGTCTGGCCTCGTTGCGCTTCCATGCTCACCCGTCGCTCACGATCCTCCGCTCCTCCCATCCGGTGGTCACCATCTGGGCGATGAACGTGAGAGAGGCCGAACCTACGCCGATTGCCGACTGGAACGGCGAGGATGCCGCGATCGTCCGGCCGCAGATGCTCGTCGAGGTGCGACGATTGCCGCCCGGTGGTGCCGTCTTCCTGCAAAGCCTCGCGGACGGTTTCCCGCTCGGCGAAGCGGCGGCCCGAGCGCTGCAGACGAGCGACGCCTTCGACCTTTCCATAAATCTCGCCGGTCTGTTGGAAGCCGGTCTCTTCACCGCCATAGAGGCCCCGGAGGAACAGTCATGACATTCGTCACATCTACCGGCGCGCTCCATGCGCGGGCGGTCTCTCTTGCCGAGATCTTTCCGAACTGGTTGCTTGCCCTGATCGCCCGGGTCTCGATCGCCGGCGTGTTCTGGCAATCGGGCCAGACCAAGGTCGACGGCTGGACGGTTACCGACAGCGCCGTCTACCTTTTCGAGGATGAGTACCGGCTGCCGTTGATCGACCCCTGGCTCGCCGCCCATCTCGCGGCGGCGGCAGAACATCTCTTTCCCCTGTTGTTGGTCATCGGCCTCTTCACTCGGCTCTCGGCGCTTGCGCTGCTCGCGATGACGGCGGTGATCGAGATCTTCGTCTATCCCGATGCCTGGCCGACGCACGGAACCTGGGCGGTCTGCCTTCTGGTGATCCTCATCCGCGGCCCGGGTCTTGTCTCGCTGGACCACGTGCTCATGCGGTCGCGTCAGAAGTCTGAGGCACGGCGATAGGCGGGATTTCCTGTTGTCTTCGGCCAGGAAGACGAAACGGGAGATGGCATGACAAGACGATCGCGCCGGAACCACGGCGCGAACCGTTTAGTCTGGGGTTTTGGAGCGCTCTCGTACGGCGGCGAAGATCTGGCAGATATCCCCGACGAACTGAGTTGGCGATCACTCGGCCCCTTTGTCGATCCGGTGCTGTGAACGCTCGTAGAATTCGAGCACGCGCTGAAATTCATTCGCATGAAATGCATGCGCTTCCGGACCTGAGGGATCGCCTGAAAAGATGCCCAGTAGCTCGGCCTTTGCGAAGAACCCACGTCCCGGCAGGTTCTGGCCCAACCGGCTGACGCAGAGTGCCGCCAGCAGCGGCCGGTGCGCGGCCCTATCCTCCTCCATGAGCGACTCGAGCGCCTGCGTCACGCGGTGGATTGTCTGTGGGGGCGTCAGCCCGAGCCGGTCAGCAACCTCCTTATAGGTCACAGGCCGCCCGGTCTGCGCCTGCTCGATGAGAACGCGGCGCAACGCTTCCTTCAGCATGCTGCCGATTGAACCTCCATGCTTTCGCAGGCAATGGGCGAGTGGCCGAAAATGCATCTGGTGCCAACAGGAAATGGTGAGACGAAGTGATCTCGTCGTGAGATGCCTCGCGTCGGATCCTTGCTCATGCCGCAGTTTCCCACTCCCTGACTCGGACAAGTGCAGGATCTTCGGCATGCTGAATCAACATTCTCTCGACACGGGACTGCCATAGCTCGGCAAATTGAGCCCGATCGACGTCCTCGGCCTGCTCCGCCAATATGCGCGGGAATAGCTGCTGCATCTCGCGCGCCGGCGGCACGACCGATGTGTCGACATCAAGGAGCACGCCGCGGCCATTGTCGAGGCGTCGCAAGGCCATGAGGGCTGCAATCGGAGCTTCGAAATGCAGGAGGTCGCGGCGCGCAAACCGCCGGGCCGGGCCGATGCCGCCGAAGCCGGTTTCGGGCGCAGCGCCGGTGAGGAGCGTTGCCACGGAGGCGATGACACCGGTGGTACCGTGGTCGCGCGGGTCACGCATATGGACTTCGAGACCGCCGCGTTCTGGCATGTCATCCCCGTAGAGATGCCTGAGCCCGTGCCGCACCATCAAATAGGCAGAGGCAACCGTCGGGCAGGAGTGTCCTGCAAGCTTCACCGCGTCGGCATAGGTGTAGGTCATTACCCCCAGTTTCGATGCACCCAGGAAGACTGCCAGGGGATCGCGCAAGGAAATGGTGGGGGCATCAGCAAAGAAGTCGGGAAAGTCCATCCTATATCTCCGGGTCATCGAAACCGCGCGCTCGCGCGGAATTGGAATTCTGCCTCGCAATGTCGCCAGATCTCTCGAGGCTCATCACGTCCTGCGATCACGCGTTGCCGGCCCCCGGGAAGTCTCGTCTTTGGGAGTGTCGTGGCTGGTGCTTCCGACGCGCGCCGAGGGATTGGTCACGGCAACCGGGTCGCTCGCGGGAAAAGTCTCCTCCAATCCTTCTTCAAGCAGCATGTCCAGCTCGTCTTCGGTCTGGGGTTCCCGCACTGGTGCGGGCAAGTTTTTTTCGGCAGGGTCTGTCTCGTTCGCCTTCGCGGCAAAGACGATCGTCAAGAGCAGCGACGAGTCTTCGATCGCCTTGATCGAGTGAGGAACACCTCCTTCGAGATAGACCCATTTGGCTGCGGACAGCTCCAATGACTTGCCAGGCAGGTTGACCTGCACTCGACCTTCCAGACAGTGGAGCGTGATCGGGCCGTCTACCTTGTGGGCCTTGATGTCCGCGCCGGCGTGGGCGACGAGGCGCACGGCTTCAAAGGCATCTGTCTTGACGATGGCCCTTGTGCGAGCGGCCTTCAACCCGGAGGCCAGCGGCGCCAGATCAAAAATCTCGCCGGATGCCGTGTGGTGCTTCGCCATGACTGTCACCTCTCTTCCCGTTCCGTCTGGTTCGAATTCCACTCTATCTTCGGGCCTCGGAGCACCTGACTGATATCGTCAGGTGGCACAAAATTGCGAACTGCAAGGGGCAAATCCGCGAGCGTGTAGCGATCGAATACACTGACGAAAGCGGACAGCGCTTCATTCAAGATATTGGGCAAGCGACAATCCCGACTGATGACGCATTTGTTGTCGCGGCCAAAGCACTCGACAAGTGCAAAATCTGGTTCGGTCGCGCGGACAACGGCGCCAAGCTCGATTTCCCCCGGTGGTCGTGCGAGCATAAATCCCCCGGACCGTCCCCGTACCCCGCGAACGAAACCCGCCCGGGTCAGGATATTCACCACCTTCATCAAGTGACCGCGCGATATGTTGTAGAATTCGGCGGTCTCTTCGATCGTGATCAGCCGGTCCTTGTGCGAGGCAGCATACATCAGCACACGCAAGGCATAGTCGGAAAATGTCGTCAGTCGCATGTGATCGTCCGGGGTTGCGAGACCGCGTTGGCTGAGCGACGGTCCTGTTATGTGTTCACTGTGCCGGCGGGCGTGCGCTCGCCCAGGATGGCCTCAAGCCGCCCTTGGTGGAACGGCGGCCTGCCGCTTGTCGCGCTCTGCAGCTCTCGCTGCCGCGATCGTCATCCACTCCCGGAGGAGCCCCATGTCTTCTTTCGAAAAGCGTGCTCGGTGCTTGAGATCGCCGAAGGTTTCACCTGGATGGCAACGCTCGTAATCGGCCTTGACGAGCGACTCGTGATAGGCCCACTCCCGATCCTCATCCGGTCCGACGCGGGTCGTAACTCCATTCAATCCGATATAGAACTGGTTCGTGGCGGACGTCATCTTATGCTCCTTTCACGCGAACGGCCTGATTCAAAAATGTCTATGGCGGCGATGAGGCTGGTCAGACATTCGCAGGATACGTCGCCCGTGACTGTGCAGCAGACAATCTCGAGGAGTTCGTCGCGTGAGCGTGGCCATTCCTCTGCTCTCGGCAGTGCGTCAGGTCGCAACCCCGCGGACCTCTTGATCTGAGCCCCTTCCATGGTGTGCATCATATTCAACTCCAGACCCGACGCCTCTGCCTTGTAAAAGATATAGATTGCATATATCTTTTTCAAGGAGAGATTTTCGAGTCCCCGCCAGACAGGCGGATTCGCTTGTTGCAAGCGACGACTGTCCCGTCCCTCGCGGCCAATGAACCGTGTCGGACAGAAATTGGAGATCACCGATGGAAAACGCGTGCCATGTCGAAGAGACAACCAGCCCAAACCTATTGTCGGCGCCCCAGGGCAACGGCCGGTACGATGGTCGGGTAGGCTCAAGCAAAGGGCTCGGCATTCACCGTGTGGAACAACTGCTGTACAGGGCGCGGGATCGTCTCGTTGCGATCGCGGCCTGCGAGCCGCTGACCAAGGTCGCGGACTTGCTCTTCGAACCGGCACGTCGCATGGTCGTCGTGCACAATTTCGAGGGAGAGATGATCGGTGTCGTGACGCGAACCGACATCGTCCGCCAGATCCGTCACTGCCATGGATGCTCCTGTGCTACGGCATGCAGCGATGTCATGACCGGCGCGGTGATATCCTGCCGTGTCGAGGACCGTCTCGACGACGTCTGGAAGATCATGACGGACCGGGGCCTGCACAACATTCCGGTGGTGGATCGGCAACAACGGCCAATCGGCGTTCTTTCCGCGCGCGATGTTCTCGAGGCTCGTCTCGCCTCGGTCGAGTACGAAGAGGACCTGCTGAAGGACTACGTGATGTGCGTTGGATATCGCTGAACGTGTCGCTGCCCAACGGCCTCTTTGGCTGGCTCGCGGCACTTCGTGATGCTCGTGATCCTCGCGGTGGTCTAACGATTTCAGCTGCGGCTTCTCACATGCCGACCGCTGGAGCAGTTGCGGCGGGGCCCGCGGCTTGACTTCCCCGCAGACGCTCCCCATCATAAATGGCATCATGGCAACGAACGACCTCGCCCGATTTCTGAAACGGCTGTTTCCTCTCGCAGGATACTGACCCCCGGCCTGGTCGCGTCGCGCCCCGGCCGTGGGGCGACAGCGGTTCCGGCATCACATGGGAACTGCGCCAGACCAGCGCGACATCATCAACGAAATCCCTTTTCCCGATTCTGCGTGTGTCTTTCGGCTCACGCGGAACCTTGCCCGTGAGGACACCATGACTGTCGACACCAAGAGCGGTCGCCTGCCTGCCATCGTCATTTCCCGCTCCGAGCATGAACGCCTGTCGAAGCTTGCGGACATGCTGGATGAACGCGATCCCCATGCCGCCGAGCAGCTTGCGGCCGAGCTCGATCGTGCGAGCATCGTCGAGGACGTGAACATGTCCCCGGACGTCGTCCATATCGGCTCGGTCGCCGAGTTTCAGATCGACGGCGAGCCCTCGCAGACCGCCGAACTCGTGTTTCCGGGCGACGCCGATATCTCCCGCCAGCGCATCTCGGTCCTGACGCCCGTCGGTGCGGCGCTTCTCGGGCTTTCTGCCGGCCAGACCATCGAGTGGACAGCCCGCGACGGCCGGATGCGGCGCCTCACCATCCTCACGGTGAAGAACGCCGCGCCAGACGTCGCCCGCTCCGCCTGAGGCCCGGCGATCATGACGCTTCTTTCGTTCACGCAGTTCGGACGTATAGGAGGTTGCCTCATCGCAGGATCGTAACCCCCTGCGCCGTGTGTACGGCCAGGGGGCTTCTCCATAGGACCTCGAAAGCCCGCGTGCGACGCCGGGCAGGATGGAGAATGACGATGGGACAGAATCCCGGAATGCTCGCGCCGCGAGATCGTTATGTGCTGGAAAGACTGCTGCAGGACCGGCCGTCAGCGGAGAAGGAATGGCTGGCGCTTCTTCGCCGCAAGCTTGCTGCCCGCCGCCTGCCCGCTGACGGGCCGGTGCCGGCGGGCCTGGCGACGATCGACTCGCGCGTGTCGTTCCGTGCAGCGAATGGGTTCGTCGGCACGCGCACACTCTGCCTTCCCGGCACCTGCGCGCCTGGCAGTGCATTCCTGCCGGTCACGACACTATACGGTTTGGCACTGCTTGGTCTTCGGGAAGGCGAAGTCATGGGCTTTGACCGTCCGAATGGCGGACAAGACTGGGTCATGTTGGAAAAGCTGCACTTCCGGCCGGCCGTTGGCCCCAAGCTTACAAAGACACCGGCGCGACCGTCTTCGCTTGCCCTGCGTATTGCAATCGACGGACTGTCCGAGAGGGCCTTCGCCCCGGCGAACCAGAACGGCACGGGACCGGGAGAAGGTCCGGGACCGCGGGTCGCATGAGAGTCCAGGGCGCGCGACAGGTCAGGACTCAAAGGCCGGGACTTCGGGGCGGAGTGCCGTCTTCTGCGTCACGCCGCCGCAGCCAGTCGGCGGTCGCCTCAGCCGCCTCGGCAGTGGCGTCGCGCATCGAGCGGCCGAGCAGCAGTGAGTGCAGGAGCGCACCGCTGAAGCTGTCGCCGGCGCCGATGGTATCGGCGGTGCTCACCGCATCCGTCAGGTGGACCTCGGTCATCTGCCGCCCGTCGTGCAGGGTGATGCTGTTCGGACCGTCGGTGAGCAGGAGGCTGTTCAGCCGATCCCCGGCGATCTCCCGCGCTCGCTGCCAGATCGCGTCGGGGCGCTCACCCGGAAAATCGGCAATCGAGCCGACCATGACGTCGGCGGGACGCGGCGTCACTGAGCGGAGCGGGAACTGCGACACGACGAGCGGCGCCTGCGTAAGCGCGGTAACCAGCGCCTCCGGCAATTGCGTGCCGTTGACGTAGAACGCATCCCCCGAAACCGGCCCGGAGAGTTCGACGGTGCGCGCGGCCTTGTGGATGCTGCCGAGAATGGTGCGCTCGCCCGCCGGATCGAGGAGGATCTCGGCGAACTCGGTCCTGCCCTCCGTCAACGTCACATGGTCGGTGACGAAGCCGAGCGCTGCGAGCTCCCGAAAAGCATCGAGACCGTGCGCGTCACGTGCAAGCGAGGCGACCAGCGTCACCCGGTGGCCGAACTCGATCAGCCGCCGCCCGGTATAATAGCCGCCGCCGCCGAGGCGCAGGACACGGTCGCTGTAGGTGATCCGACCGCCGGGACGCAGCGGCTCGGTGATTCGCCAGATGTGGTCATGGTTGACGTGGCCGACGACGACGATGTCCATCAGGCGGTCCTCGGCCTTGTTGATTGCCGCAGGATAAGCTCGACCGGCCAGAGCTCGTGGATGTCGGTCGGCGCGCGCCCGCCGAGCACCTGGAGCAGGAGGTCGGCGACGCGCGTGCCGGCCGCCCGGATCGATGAGCGGGTGGTCGAGAGCGACGGAGACATGTTGTCGGCGGTCAGATAGGGAAAGACGTCGTCATGGGCGATGACGGAAATGTCCTCGCCGATCCTGAGGTTCAGCGAGCGCGCGGCACGGTAGACGCCCAGCGCCGTCATCATCGACCCGGCGACGAAGGCGGTCGGGCGCGGCGTCTGTTCGAGTGCGGAACGCGCGAAGCGGAAGCCCACTTCGTCGGTGAAGATACCGTGCGACACGAGCTTGGGGTCGAAGGCAATCCCCCGCCCCTCGAGTGCCTTGCGGTAACCGGCGTCGCGGTGGAGCGTGAAGGTGAGGCCCTCGCGGCCGTTGATCATGGCGATCCGCCGGTGCCCGAGGTCGAGCAGATGCTCGGTCGCCCTGTGGACGGCGCCTTCGTTGTCGATGTCGAGCCAGGCATGCGGCACGGTCGTCTCCGATCGCCCGTGCACGATGAAGGGCATCTGCATCTTGTGCAGCAAGGCGATGCGCTCGTCCTTCGGCCGCGGCGCGTGGACGATCACCGCGTCGACGCGCCGGCTTTCGGCAAGCCGCCGGAAAACCTGCAGCTCGCTCTGCAGATCCTGTTCGGCCATCGGCGTCACGAGAATGTCGATGTCCTCGTCGCTCAGCCGTTCCGCAATCCCGCTCATGAATTCGGTGAATTGGTATTCGCCGGTCTTGCTCATCACCACACCGATCGCGCCCACCCTGCCTGTCGCGAGCCGGACGGCGTTGATGTTGGGGCGATAGCCGAGCCGGGCGGCCTCCTCGATGACGCGCGCGCGGGTCTCCGCGTTCACCTCCGGGTAGCCGCCGAGCGCCCTGCTGACGGTGGTTGGCGAAAGCCCTATGTGTTCGGCAAATTCCTTGAGCTTCATCCTGCGGCGGGTTCCTCCGGAGACATTGCGTCGGTGCCGATCGCATCGGCGTCCGTCAAACGGCTTATCCCACGCTCGCGCGGGCACTTGCAAGATGGCGCCCCCGGAAATCGAAAGCGCTTACAAAAGCCCATATAAACGGATGGGGAGCGGTGTCCGTAGCGCCTCGATGGGAAAGACTTCCACAGCGCTGATCGTGAGAAAACCTGCGCGAAATCAAGCGGATATTTGGATCATGACGTTCGACGCCTCTCGTCGTTTGACTCCCGTCAGGTTTTTTGCCACAGTCGCGGAACCAAAGCGCTTTCAATTTTATTTGGGATCAGCCTTGGTCTCTGGTTTTTCTGGGAGGAGAGACGCATGAAGAAGCTGTTGAGTGCCGCCATGATCGCCGCCATGGCCCTGTGCGGTTCCGTGCAGGCGGCCGAGATTTCGATCGCGGCAAATTCCACCGGCAAGAATCTCGATTTCTTGCGCAAGATGTTCGGGGAGTTCGAAAAGCAGACCGGCCACAAGGTCACGTTGGTGACCATGCCGCCGTCGAGTACGGAACAATTCGCGCAATACCGTCTGTGGCTCGCCGCCGGCAATTCCGATGTCGACGTCTACCAGACCGACGTGATCTGGGCACCGCAGCTCGCCGACCAGTTCGTCGACCTCAAGGAGGCTGCAAGCGACGTCGTCGACCAGTTCTTCCCCTCCATCATCGCCTCGCAGACCGTCGACGGCCGGCTCGTCGCCATGCCGATGTACACCGATGCGCCGGCGCTCTACTATCGCAAGGACCTGCTGGAGAAATATGGCAAGGCCGTCCCCAAGACCTGGGACGAACTCGCCGCCACCGCCAGGGAGATCCAGGACAAGGAGCGCGAGGCCGGCCAGAAGGATATGTGGGGCTTCGTCTTCCAGGCGAATGCCTATGAAGGTCTTACCTGCAATGCGCTGGAATGGATCAAGTCCTCAGGCGGCGGTCAGATCGTCGAGCCAGACGGCACCATTTCAGTCAACAACGAGAAGGCAGCGGCCGCCCTCGGACAGGCGAAATCGTGGATCGGCACCATTTCGCCGCCCGGCGTTCTCTCCTATCAGGAGGAAGAGTCCCGTGGCGTCTGGCAGACCGGCAATGCGGTCTTCATGCGCAACTGGCCCTACGCCTATTCGCTCGGCAACGGTGAGGACAGCGCAGTGAAGGGCAAGTTCGACGTTGCTCCGCTGCCGGTGGCGGCCATTGGCGACAAACCGTCCTCCGCTCTCGGCGGCTGGAATCTCGCGGTCTCCAAGTATTCCGAGGAACAGGAGGCGGCGATTGCGCTCGTCAAGTTCCTGACCTCGTCGGAGACGCAGAAGCGCCGCGCCATCGAGAACTCCAATCTTCCGACCCTGCAGGCTCTCTACGACGATCCGGACATTGCTGCGGCCCAACCCTTCATGCCGAACTGGAAGCCGATCTTCCAGGACGCCGTTCCGCGGCCGTCGGCGGTGACCAAGGTGAAGTACAACGAAGTCTCCTCGCGGTTCTGGAGCGCGGTCCACAACACGCTCTCGGGCTCAGGAACGGCTGCGGAAAATCTCGAACTGCTCGAAGTCGATCTCACGGAACTCATGGGCAGTTCCTGGTGATGCGCGGACCGGGCGGCCATTCCCGCCGCCCGGTCTGACTTTGGTTGTTCCCGAGGATCGCTCATGACCAATCTCACGCTCGACCGTCCCGCCCTGTCTCGGCCCGCCAAGGTGGCCGCCGGTTCCGATCTCAGCGCCCAGCGCATCCGTTCCGCATGGACCTTTCTTGCGCCGACCCTTCTGGTGCTTGCCCTCGTCGCCGGCTGGCCGCTGATCCGGACCATTTCCTTCAGCTTCACCGATGCCACCCTCAATAATCTCGGCGCGGCGGAGTTCGTCGGCTTCGACAACTACCTGACCTGGATCACCCTGAAGAGCGGCCGCACGGTGTATCGCGGCCTGCTTGCCGATCCCGCCTGGTGGGGGGCAGTCTGGAACACGCTTCGCTTCACGCTGATCTCCGTCACTGTGGAAACGATCCTCGGCCTCGTCGTCGCCCTGGTGCTCAATGCCCGATTTCCCGGACGCGGCATCGTCCGCGCGGCGATCCTCATCCCCTGGGCCATTCCGACGATCGTCTCGGCGAAGATGTGGGCCTGGATGCTCAACGACCAGTTCGGCATCCTGAACGACATCTTCCTCAGCCTCGGGCTGATCAGCGAAAAGATCGCCTGGACCGCCGATCCGCAGACGGCGATGACCGCGGTGCTGATCGTCGACGTCTGGAAGACGACGCCGTTCATGGCGCTCCTGATCCTCGCCGGCCTGCAGATGGTGCCGCAGGACATCTACGAGGCGGCGAAGATCGACGGCGTTCATCCGGCCAAGGTCTTCTGGCGCATCACCCTGCCGCTCATCCGCCCCGCGCTGATGGTCGCCGTCATCTTCCGCATGCTCGATGCGATGCGGATCTTCGACCTCATCTACGTGCTGACGCCGAACAACGCCCGCACCAAGACCATGTCGGTGATGGCGCGCGAGAACCTCTTCGAGTTCGACAAGTTCGCCTACGGCGCGGCGGCATCGACCATGCTCTTCCTCATTATCGCGACGATCACGGTGCTCTACATCCGCTTCGGCCGGGTCAATCTGTCGGGAGGTGAACGCTGATGCCTACCGTCGTCCGGCAATCCGCCTTCTATCTTCTCGTCGCCGTCATCGTCGTGGTCGCGGTCTTTCCGTTCTACTACGCCGTCATCACCAGCCTCAAACCCGGCAGTGCCCTCTTCGACGTCAGCTACTGGCCGCGAACGGTCACGTTTTCCAATTATGTTGCCGTGCTGTCGCGGGGCACCTTCCTGCGCAACCTCGGCAATTCGCTGCTGATCTCGACGCTGGTGGTGATGATCTCGCTGCTGCTCGCCATCACCGCGGCCTATGCGCTTGCGAGGGTCAGGTTCCGCGGGCGCGGGCTGTTGCTGCTGACCATTCTGAGCGTCTCGATGTTCCCGCAGATCGCGGTGCTCGCCGGTCTCTTCGAACTCATCCGCTGGTTCGGCGTCTTCAACACGCCGGTTGCGCTCATCTTCTCCTACATGATCTTCACCCTGCCCTTCACGGTCTGGGTGCTGACCACCTTCATGCGCGACCTGCCGATAGAGATCGAGGAGGCGGCGATCGTCGACGGTGCCTCGTCATGGGTGATCGTCACAAAGGTCTTCATGCCGCTGATGTGGCCAGCGCTGGTGACGACCGGATTGCTCGCCTTCATCGCGGCCTGGAACGAATTCCTGTTCGCGCTCACCTTCACCTCGTCCAACAGCCAGCGCACGGTGCCGGTCGCCATCGCGCTGCTCTCGGGCGACAGCGACTTTGAAATTCCCTGGGGCACCATCATGGCCGCCTCGGTCATCGTCACCCTGCCGCTGGTCGTGCTCGTGCTGATCTTCCAGCGGCGGATCATCTCCGGCCTCACCGCCGGCGGCGTCAAGGGATAGGAGGAGAACCCATGGCCCATATCCAGCTTGCCGATGTCCGCAAGTCCTTCGGCGCGCTCGAAGTCATCAAAGGTGTCGACCTGGAGGTCCGCTCCGGTGAATTCATGGTCTTCGTCGGCCCGTCCGGTTGCGGCAAGTCCACGCTCTTGCGGCTGATTGCAGGGTTGGAGGACATCAGTTCGGGCACACTTTCCTTCGACGGCGAGGTGATGAACCGGCTGCCGCCGGCCAAACGCGGTATCGCAATGGTCTTCCAGTCCTATGCGCTCTATCCGCATATGACCGTGTTCGACAACATGGCCTTCGGCATGACGCTCGCCGGTCAGGACAAGTCCGAGCGGGACCGCCGGGTGCGCGAAGCCGCCGAGATGCTGCAATTGACGCCCTATCTCGAGCGCCTGCCGCGCCAGCTTTCCGGCGGCCAGCGGCAGCGCGTCGCGATCGGCCGGGCGATCGTGCGTGATCCCCGCGTCTTCCTGTTCGACGAGCCGCTCTCCAACCTCGACGCGGCCCTGCGTGTGGCGACCCGTCTCGAGATCGCGAAACTCCATCGCAGCATGCACGGCACGACGATGATCTACGTGACCCACGACCAGGTGGAGGCGATGACGCTCGCCGACCGCATCTGCGTCCTGCGCGACGGCATCGTCGAGCAGATCGGCACACCGCTCGAACTCTACGAACGCCCGAACTCGCTCTTCGTCGCCGGCTTCATCGGCTCGCCGAAGATGAATTTCCTCTCGGGACGCTTCTCTGAGGACTTCGGCGTCCCCACGATCGGCATCCGCGCCGAGCACATGTCGCTCGCCCAGGAGGGCCGCTGGCGGGGATCGGTCGTCCATTCGGAAATGCTCGGATCCGACAGCTACGTCTATGTCGACATCGGCGCTGCCGAGCCGCTGGTCGTGCGCCAGGAGGGCACCCTCACCCCGAAACCGGGCGAGACCGTCGCCATCGCCCCGCAGGAGAGCGAGTTGCACCGGTTCGACGCGAATGGCCGCGCCCACCACCGCGCCCTCATGAAGGGCGCTGCCTGAACGGCAAGAGAGCAATGCCGGACGCCACGGCGGCGTTCGGGAAACAAGGAGAAGTCACGTGACGATCAGGACAGTTGTCTGGGGAGAGAATATCCACGAGCGCGTCAATGAGGTGGTGCGCTCGATCTACCCGGACGGAATGCATACGACCATTGCCGCGGCGCTGAATGCCGACGAGGCGATCACGGCGTCGACGGCGACGCTGCAGGAGCCGGAGCATGGACTCACGGAAGCCCGGCTCAAGGAAACCGATGTGCTCGTCTGGTGGGGCCACAAGGACCACGGCGCGGTCGCTGACGAAGTGGTCGAGCGCGTCGCCAGACGCGTGTGGGAAGGCATGGGGCTCGTCGTTCTGCATTCCGGACACTTTTCGAAACCGTTCAAGCGGCTGATGGGAACCCCCTGCGCCTTGAAATGGCGCGAGGCGGGCGAGCGCGAACGCCTATGGACGGTCAATCCGGGCCATCCGATCGCCGCCGGCATTCCTGAGAACTTCGTGCTGGAGAACGAGGAGATGTATGGCGAGTTCTTCTCCGTGCCGGAGCCGCAGGAAACGGTGTTCATCTCGTGGTTCGCCGGCGGCGAGGTCTTCCGCTCGGGCCTTACCTGGCGGCGCGGGGCCGGAAACATCTTCTACTTCCGACCGGGTCACGAAACCTATCCCACCTATCATGATGCGACGGTGCAGAAGGTGATCCGGAACGCGGTGCGCTGGGCCTACAATCCGCAGCCGGCCTTCGCCGGAATCCACGAGGCGCCGAACGTGCCGGTCGACAAGGCGCTCGAACCGATCACCGAGCGCGGCCCGAGACTCCACAAGGCCGGCGAGGAAGGATACCGGTGATGGCTCCCGTTCGTCTTCTCGTCCTCGGAACCGGCGGCATGGCCAACACCCATGCCATGAACTTCGCGACGATCCCGGACGTCCAGCTCGTTGCGGCGGTCGACGTCGATATCGCCAAGGCGCGTGCCTTCGCCGCCCGCCACGACATCCCGAACACCTTCACCTCGCTGGAGGAGGCCCTTGCCTGGGGCGAATTCGATGCGGTGACCAACGTGACACCGGATCGTGCCCACCACCCGACGACGCTTCCGCTGATTGCTGCCGGCAAGCACGTAATGTGCGAGAAGCCGCTCGCCGAGACCTACGGCAAGGCCGACGAGATGGCGACGGCCGCCGAACGCGCCGGTATCGTCAATGTCGTGAACCTCACCTACCGCAACGTTGCGCAGGTGCAGAAGGCCCGCCAGATGGTGCTTGCCGGTGAGATCGGCAAGGTTCGCCATATCGAGGCCTCCTACCTCCAGAGCTGGCTCGTCTCGAAGGCCTGGGGCGACTGGGCGACGGAAAGCCAGTGGCTATGGCGTCTCTCGACCAAGCACGGCTCCAACGGCGTGCTCGGCGATGTCGGCATCCACATCCTGGATTTCGCCGGCTATGGCGCGGCGACCGATATCGACCACATCTTCGCGCGGCTGAAGACCTTCGAGAAGGCGCCCGGCAACAGGATCGGCGAATACGATCTCGACGCCAACGACAGCTTCACGATGACCGCCGAATTCACCAACGGAGCGATGGGCGTCATCCATGCGAGCCGCTGGGCGACGGGCCACCTCAACGAGTTGAGGCTGCGCGTCCACGGCGACAAGGGCGCGCTCGAGGTGATCCACCGTCCGGATCGCTCGGTTCTGCGTGCCTGCCTGCAGGAGGATGTCGAACTCGCCGTGTGGAAGGAGATCGAGGTCGATCCGGTCGCGACGAACTACCAGAAGTTCATCGCCGCAATTCAGGAAGGACGGGGCCAGGAACCGAATTTCCGGCATGCCGCAAACCTGCAGAAGATCCTCGACCTCGCGATGGTGACCGAGCTCGAACGACGCGAACTAACCGTCTGACACACGCCGGGTCGCGGCGCCCCCGTCGCGATACCTGCGCAGCGAGACCCCGCGGCCGTCTCCCCCGCGGGGTCTCTTTCTGTGTCATTGGCGGTCACGCGGGCTCCGCAGGCACCATGGTACGCGGCGCCTGTGGCGTCGGAAGCCCCGTTGGTCCCTCACGTACAGATGTGATAGGCTTGCACCATGATGAACCGATCTGCCAACTCCATGATGAAGCTCAAGCCAGGCCGCTTGACCCGCGAACGCGCGGAGAAGATCACCTCGGTTGAGGGGCTGGCGCTGACCCCGCGCATAAAGCGGATTCTTGACGCAGCGTCTGGCAAGACCGCCGACGAGCAAAGAGCGCTGGTCCGCGCCCAGTTCGCGAAAATATCAGCCTAGCCCTTGGTCTACACCGCCGAACGCGAACTGGTTCCCTTATCCCGAGTACATCGACAAGGAGATGAACCGGATATTTGCCGATCTTGCGGCCCGGGACCATCTGCAGGGCCTTTCCCCCGCGGCTTTTGCAATCGAGGCCGCCCACACGCTCGCCGAGATCAATGCGGTTCACCCTGTTCGTGAGGGAAATGGCCGTATGCAATTGGCCTTCATGAGCCTGCTGGCCGAGAACGCAGCACTACCGTTCAATCCGGATGTCTTGGAGCGTGACCGCGTTCTTGGGGCCATGATCGAGAGCTTTAGCGGTCACGAAGCGCCCCTGGCTGAGCTTATCCTCGATATTGTGAGCGCACAGCCCGAATAGAACGCATTGTTTGCAGCGGTGCGTTCCGGTTTTGCCGACCCGCTGATTAGTCCGACGTCCATGTGCATGCCAGTGGCAGCTTCCCCTGTGTGTCAGGGGAAATTTCTCCCCGTTCAGACAAAGACTTAGTCAGTTCATGCGGCGCCGCAGCATGGAATCCGCATTGACATTCTTCGTCGTCAAATCGAGTATTTGCTCATTAAGCGCGCAAATGCTCACATTGGGAGGAAGACATGACATTGAAGACCTTGTTGCTGGGCGCCTGCTCGGCCCTTGCGCTCGCCGGGATCGCCTCGGCCGAGACGCTGACGATCGCGACCGTGAACAACGGCGACATGATCCGCATGCAGGGACTGACGGACGATTTCACCAGCAAGAACCCCGACATTAAGGTCGAGTGGGTGACGCTCGAGGAAAACGTTCTGCGCGAGCGCGTGACGACGGACATCGCCACCAAGGGCGGGCAGTACGACATCATGACCATCGGCACGTATGAGGTTCCGATCTGGACCAAGCAGGGCTGGCTGCTGCCGCTCGACAATCTCGGCGCCGACTATGACGTCGACGACCTGCTGCCGGCGATCCGCTCGGGTCTCACCGGCGACGACGGCAAGCTTTATGCCGCGCCCTTCTACGGCGAAAGCTCGATGGTCATGTACCGCAAGGACCTGATGGAGAAAGCCGGGCTCACCATGCCCGACGCCCCGACCTGGGACTTCGTGGCCGATGCGGCCCGCAAGATGACCGACCGTGAGCACGGCATCAACGGCATCTGCCTGCGCGGCAAGGCCGGCTGGGGCGAGAACATGGCCTTCCTGACGGCGACCGCCAACGCCTTCGGTGCCCGCTGGTTCGACGAGAACTGGAAGCCGCAGTTCGACCAGCCGGAATGGAAGAACACGCTCGACTTCTACGTCAAGCTGATGAACGACGCCGGCCCGCAAGGCGCCTCCTCGAACGGCTTCAACGAGAACCTCGCGCTCTTCCAGCAGGGCAAGTGTGGCATCTGGATCGACGCCACGGTCGCCGCATCCTTCGTGACCAATCCGAAGGATTCAACCGTCGCCGACAAGGTCGGCTTCGCGCTTGCCCCCGACACCGGTCTCGGCAAGCGCGGCAACTGGCTCTGGGCCTGGAACCTCGCGATCCCGGCAGGCTCGCAAAAGGCGGAAGCCGCGGAAAAGTTCATCGCCTGGGCGACCGGCAAGGGCTATCTCGAACTCGTCGCGGCCAAGGAGGGCTGGGCGAACGTTCCCCCCGGCACCCGTACCTCGCTCTATGAGAACCCGGAATACCAGAAGGCGGCGCCTTTCGCGAAGATGACGCTCGACTCCATCAACGCGGCCGACCCGAAGAACCCGAGCGTCAAGCCGGTGCCCTATGTCGGCGTTCAGTTCGTGGCGATCCCCGAATTCCAGAGCCTCGGCACCTCGGTCGGGCAGCTCTTCTCGGCCGCCCTTGCCGGCCAGATGTCGGTGGATGACGCGCTTGCCCAGGCGCAGAGCCTCTCCGAACGCGAAATGACCCGCGCCGGATACATCAAGTAGCTCGACCTCCCGAACGCAACGCCGCCCGGACTGCGGTCCGGGCGGCGCGGACATCGGCATCGTTCTCTCCCGCCAGGCTGGGGAGAGCAGTCCGATGGAGGATCAACGACCGACGGATAGGCCCCTGCCCTCTCCCTCACAATTCAGGGTGGCTGCACCATGGCAACGGAAAACACACGGGGACTGGCGCGCATGATGATGGCGCCGTCGGTCGGGCTCCTGCTCATCTGGATGATCGTGCCGCTGGCAATGACGCTCTGGTTCTCGTTCCAGAACTACAATCTCCTGAACCCGGCCAATGTCAGCTTCGCGGGCCTCTTCAACTACCGCTATTTCTACACCGACCCGGCCTTCTTCCAGTCGCTGTGGAACACGCTTCTGATCGTCGGCGGCGTGCTCCTCGTCACGGTCATCGGCGGGATCTCCGTCGCGCTTCTGCTCGACCAGCCGATCTTCGGCCAGGGGCTGGTGCGGATCATGGTCATCTCGCCGTTCTTCGTCATGCCGCCGGTCGCCGCCCTCGTCTGGAAGAACATGATCATGCATCCGGGCTACGGCGTGCTCGCCGACATGAGCCGGGCGCTCGGGCTCACGCCGGTCGACTGGTTCGCGCAATATCCGCTGGTGTCGATCATCATCATCGTCGCCTGGCAGTGGCTCCCCTTCGCCACCCTCATCCTGCTCACCGCGCTCCAGTCGATGGATGCGGAGCAGATGGAGGCCGCCGAAATGGACGGCGCCAATGCGCTGAACCAGTTCATCTATCTGACGCTGCCGCATCTCGCCCGCGCGATCACCGTCGTCATCCTGATCCAGACAATCTTCCTGCTCGGCGTCTATGCGGAAATCCTGGTCACCACCAACGGCGGGCCGGGCTACGCTTCCACCAATCTCGCCTTCCTGATCTACCGCACGGCGCTCCTCGGCTACGACGTCGGCGGCGCCTCGGCCGGGAGCATCATCGCCGTCGTGCTCGCCAACGTCGTCGCCTTCTTCCTGATGCGCGCCGTCGGCAGAAATCTCGACCGCTGAGGAGACGACCATGGCACGCAGCATCACCACCCGCCGCAAGATCGCCGTCACTGCCCTCGCCTGGGTCGTCGCGCTGCTGATCTTCTTCCCGATCCTCTACACGATCATCACCAGCCTGAAGACCGAGACCGAGGCGATCCAGGGCTTTGACCTCGTGCCGTCCTTCACGCTCGAAAGCTACGTGACGGTCCAGACGCAGCGCGACTATCTGAAACCCTTCATGAACTCGGTGGTGCTCTCGGTCGGCTCGACGCTGCTTGCCCTTCTCGTCGGCATTCCCGCCGCCTGGGCGATGGCCTTCTCCCCGACGAAGCGGACCAAGGACATCCTGATGTGGATGCTTTCCACCAAGATGATGCCGGGTGTCGCCGTCCTCGTCCCGATCTATCTCCTGTTCCGCGATTTCGGCCTGCTCGACACCCGCATCGGCCTCACCGTCATGCTGACGCTGATCAACCTGCCGATCGTCGTCTGGATGCTCTACACCTATTTCCGGGAAATCCCCGGCGAGATCCTCGAAGCCGCCCGCATGGACGGAGCAACGCTCTTCGGCGAAATCGTCTACGTGCTGACGCCGATGGCGGTTCCCGGTATCGCCTCGACCCTGCTCCTCAACATCATTCTCGCCTGGAACGAGTCCTTCTGGACCATCCGCCTGACCACAACCAACGCCGCGCCGCTCACCGCCTTCATCGCCACCTTCTCGAGCCCGCAAGGCCTGTTCTGGGCCAAGCTCTCGGCCGCCTCGACGCTCGCCATCGCGCCGATCGTCATTCTCGGCTGGTTCAGTCAGAGGCAACTGGTGCGCGGGCTCACCTTCGGCGCCGTCAAGTAAGGAACGACCATCATGGGAAGCATCAGGCTCGAACAGCTCTCCAAATCCTTCGGCGAGCACGCGGTCATCCCCTCGATCGACCTCGAAATCAACGACGGCGAGTTCGTCGTCTTCGTCGGCCCGTCCGGCTGCGGCAAGTCCACGCTGCTGCGGCTGATCGCCGGGCTCGAGGACGCGTCCGGCGGCAGGATCATCATCGACGGCAAGGACGAGACGGCAACGGCGCCGGCACGGCGCGGGCTCGCCATGGTCTTCCAGTCCTACGCCCTCTATCCGCATATGAGCGTGCGCTCCAATATCGGCTTCCCGCTCAAGATGGCGAATGTCGACAAGGCCGAAATCGACCGCAAGGTCGAGGAAGCCGCGCGCATCCTCAACCTCGGCGACTATCTCGACCGCAAGCCGCGCGCGCTCTCCGGCGGCCAGCGCCAGCGCGTCGCGATCGGCCGGGCGATCGTCCGCTCGCCCCGCTGTTTCCTCTTCGACGAGCCGCTCTCCAACCTCGATGCGGCACTGCGCGTCGCCATGCGCCTCGAAATCACCGAACTCCACCACAAGCTCGGCGCCACCTCGATCTATGTCACCCACGACCAGGTCGAGGCGATGACCATGGCCGACAAGATCGTCGTGCTCAACAAGGGCCGCATCGAACAGGTCGGCTCGCCGCTCGACCTCTACCGCCGCCCCGCCAACGTCTTCGTCGCCGGTTTCATCGGCTCGCCGAAGATGAACCTGATCTCCGGCCGGACGGCGACCGACGAACGTGCGCACACGATCGGCATCCGTCCGGAACACCTCACCCTTTCGACCGAAACGGGTCGCTGGAAGGGTAAGGTCACGGTGGCCGAACATCTCGGCTCCGACACCTTCCTGCATGTCGATGTTCCGGGCATCGGCACGCTCACCACCCGCACCGGCGGCGACGTCCCGGTCCGGCACGGCGACGAGGTCTTCGTCACCCCCGAGCCCGGCCATCTCCACAAGTTCGATACGAAGGGACTTGCCCTATGACGGGACGACTGCAAGGCAAATCGGCCCTGATCACCGGCTCGGCCCGCGGCATCGGTCGTGCTTTCGCCGAGGCCTATGTCCGCGAAGGGGCGACGGTCGCGATCGCCGATATCGATCTCGACCGGGCGACACGCACCGCCGAAGAGATCGGCCCCTCGGCCTATGCGATCCGCCTCGACGTCACGGACCAGGCCTCCATCGATGCCGCAGTGAAAACCGTCGAGGATCGAGCCGGCGGGCTCGACATTCTCGTCAACAACGCCGCTCTCTTCGACCTCGCACCGATCGTCGAGATCAGCCGGGAAAGCTTCGACCGGCTCTTCTCGATCAACGTCGCGGGCACGCTGTTCATGCTGCAGGCGGCGGCAAAGTCGATGATCGCCAAAGGAAAGGGCGGCAAGATCATCAACATGGCGAGCCAGGCCGGCCGCCGTGGCGAGGCGCTTGTCGCCGTCTACTGCGCCACCAAGGCCGCGGTCATCTCGCTCACGCAGTCGGCCGGGCTCGACCTCATCAAGCACGGCATCAACGTCAACGCGATCGCCCCCGGCGTCGTCGACGGCGAGCACTGGGACGGTGTCGATGCCCTGTTCGCGAAATACGAAAACCGCCCGCTCGGCGAGAAGAAGAAGCTGGTCGGGGAAGCCGTGCCTTTCGGCCGGATGGGACGCGCCGAAGACCTGACCGGCATGGCGATCTTCCTCGCCACCGCAGCGGCCGACTACATCGTCGCCCAGACCTACAATGTCGACGGCGGCAACTGGATGAGCTGAACGCTCGGCCGGCGCATCAATCCGAGGACTTCCCCATGACCTTCAAACTCTCGCTCGCCAACCTGCCCGCCATTGCCGCGAGGGCCTCCGTTCCCGTCTATGACAGGGCGAGCCTCAAGGCCGGCATCGTGCATTTCGGGGTGGGCAATTTCCACCGCGCCCACATGGCCGTCTACCTCCACGAACTCTTCAATCGCGGGCGCGATCTCGATTGGGCGATCATCGGCGCCGGCGTCATGCCGTCGGACCAAAAGATGCGGGACACGTTGAAGGCGCAGGACTATCTGACCACCGTGGTCGAGCAGGATGTCGCCCGTTCTGCCGCAACCGTCACCGGCCCGATGGTCGACATCATCACCGCGCCCGACTTCGACCGGATCGTCGCGACGCTCGCCGATCCTGCCATCCGCATCGTCTCGTTGACGATCACCGAGGGTGGCTACTTCATCGACCCGGCGACGGGCAAGTTCGACCCCACCCATCCCGCGATTGCGGCAGACGCTGCCGACCCCGATCATCCGAAGACCGTCTTCGGCCTCATCATCGCCGGGCTGAAGGCACGCGGCGCGGCCGGTCTCCCGCCGTTCACCGTCATGTGCTGCGACAACATCCCCGGCAATGGCGAGGTGACGGAAGCGACCGTCTGCGGGCTCGCCAGGCTCTCCGACCCGGCCTTCGCCCACTGGATTCACGAAAACGTCGCTTTTCCGAATGCGATGGTCGACCGCATCACGCCGGCGACCGGCGAGCGGGAGATCGCCATTGCCCGCGACACCTACGGCATCGAGGACGGCTGGCCGGTCTTCTGCGAGGAATTCAAGCAATGGGTGCTGGAGGACAGGTTCCCGCTCGGGCGCCCGGCGCTTGAAGAGGTGGGCGTCACCTTCGTGCCGGATGTCGCACCCTACGAGCTGATGAAGCTTCGCATCCTGAATGGCGGCCACGCGGCAATCGCCTACCCGGCGGCGCTGATGGACATCCACTACGTCCACGAGGCCATGGAGAACCCGCTGATCCGCGGCTTTCTCGCCAAGCTCGAGAACGACGAGATCATCCCCGTCGTGCCGCCGGTTCCCGATACCAGGCTCATCGACTACTATGCGCTGATCGAACGCCGCTTCGCCAATCCGAAGATCGGCGACACCATTCCGCGGCTTGCCCAGGACGGATCGAACCGCCAGCCGAAATTCATCCTGCCGTCGACCGCCGACCGCCTGGCGAAAGGGCTCGACGTTACCGGGCTCGCCCTCGTCTCGGCTCTCTGGTGCCGGTATTGCGAAGGTGTTTCGGACAGTGGCAAGGCGATCGCATTCAACGACGTAAACGCCGAGCGGCTTCAGACGGCCGCCCTTGCCGCCCGGCAGGATCCGAAGGCCTTTCTCGCCCTCGGCGACATCTTCGGTGACGTCGGGACAAATCCGCGTTTCGTCACCCGATTCACCGGGGCGCTCGCCAGCCTCCGGCAAAACGGAACCGCCGCAACCCTGCGGAAATATCTCGACGGTCAGCTTGCCTGAAACGACAGAGGAGACCCGATGGTCCCGGAGAAGAGGCTCGTCATCTTCGATTGCGACGGCGTCCTCGTCGACAGCGAGCCGATCTCGATCGAGGTGCTCGTCGCCTCCTTCGCACGCGCCGGCGTATTGATCGACGAGGCCGGCGCCTATCGTCGCTTTCTCGGACGGAGCCTCTCGACCGTCATTGCCGCCGCCCGCGAGGAATTTGGCCTCGACATGGACGAGGCCTTCCTCGAACGGCTGCGCCAGGACCTCTTTGCCCGCTTCCGGGCGGCTCTTCGCCCAATCCCCGGCGTCATCGACGCCCTCGAGGCGCTGCAGGCCCACGGCATCGGCTGGTGCGTCGCCTCGTCGAGCCACATGGAGCGCATCCGCCTCTCGCTCACCGTCACCGGACTGATCGACCGCTTCGACCCGAACATCTTCAGCGCGGCGATGGTCGCCCGCGGCAAGCCCGCGCCTGACCTCTTCCTCCATACCGCCGAACGGATGGGCCGCACACCCGGCGATTGTATCGTGATCGAGGACAGCCCGGCCGGTATCGAGGCGGCCAAGGCCGCCGGCATGACCGTCTTTGCCTTCACCGGTGGCTCGCATACGCATTTCGCGTCCTACCGTGCGGCGCTCGAAGCACTGGCACCCGACGCCACGTTTGACGCCATGGCCGATTTGATCCACCTTGTCGCAAAAGAATAGGGACGGAAGCGGGCCAGAATGCGCGATCACGTGATTGCGGTCGACGTGGGGACCGCCAGCGCGCGGGCCGGTGTCTTCGATGCGGCGGGCAATCTGCTGGCGCGGCGCGAACATCCGATCCTGCTCCGCCGTCCGGGCGCCGAGCGCGGCGAACACGATTCCGAAGACATCTGGCAGGCGAGCTGCAAGGCCGTGCGCGAGGCGCTCGCCGCCTCCGGCATAGCGGCCGAAAAAGTTGCAGCGGTTGGCTTCGACGCAACCTGTTCGCTGGTGCTGCGCGCGGAAAACGGTTCGAAGATCGCGCTGGCCGAGGAAGGTGGTGTCACCTTCGACACTATGTCCTGGCTCGATCACCGGGCCTCGGCGGAAGCGGAGGAATGCACCCGCACCGGCCACCCGGTGCTCGCCCATTGCGGCGAGGTCATGTCACCCGAGATGCAGCTTCCCAAACTGATGTGGCTCAAGCGGCAGAGGCCTGATCTCTGGGCGAGCGCCGGGCTCTTCTTCGACCTCGCGGACTTCCTCACCTGGCGCGCGACCGGCTCCCCTGCCCGCTCGCTGTGCACGCTGACGGCAAAATGGAATTTCCTCGCCCATGAGGGGAAGGGCTGGCAGCCGGACTTCCTCTCGGCGATCGGCCTTGATGATCTCGTCGCCCGCGGCGGTCTGCCGGAAGAAGGCGTTGCCGTCGGCCGCCCGGTCGGCGTTCTCTCGCCCTGGGCGGCGGCGGAACTCGGCCTCGATCCCGGCATCACGGTCGCCGCCGGCATGGTGGATGCCTATGCCGGCGCCCTCGGTGTTCTCGGCCCGGTGGCGGCGGAACCCGGCGAACTGTCGCGGCAGGCCGCGCTGATCGCCGGCACGTCGAGCTGCCTCGTCGGCTTCGCCCCGTCCCCGCTTTTTGGACGCAGCATCTGGGGACCCTATTTCGAGGCGATCTTTCCGGGCCAGTGGCTGATCGAGGCGGGGCAGTCGGCGACAGGGGGGCTCCTCGGCCACATCCTGCTTGCCCATGTCGAGGGCGGTGGTGCGACAACTGCAGCGCACCAGCGGGTGATAGCTCGCATCATGGAGATGCGGGCGGAAGAAGGTACAAACTTCGGCGAGCGGATCAACATTCTGCCCGACTTTCACGGAAACCGGTCGCCGTTTGCGGATGACAGGCTGACGGGAACGATCGCCGGCCTGACCCTCGACGCCTCCTTCGACGGGCTGTGCCGGGTCTACTGGCGGGCCTGTGTGGCGATCGCGCTCGGCCTGCGCCAGATCCTCGAGACCTTGGAAACGAGCGGTTTCGCTCCGGAACGGCTGCACCTGACCGGCGGGCATGTCAGGAATCCGCTTCTCGTCGAGCTCTATGCCGATGTCACACGGCGCGAGATCGCTGTCGCGCAGACCGAAGACGCCGTTCTCCTCGGCACGGCGATAAATGCGGCGACCGCCGCCGGCCTTTTTGCCACGCTCGCCGAGGCGGGTGCGGCGATGGCCCGTCCCGTCACCGTCATGCGTCCCAACCCGGCAACCCGCTCGCTTTACGATCGGGACTACACACGATTCCGCGCGATGCAGCGGCACCGCGCGGAGCTGGACGCGCTCTGAGAAACCCGACCCGAGTGCCGCATGAAGCGGCGGTGACTTACCGGTATTTCGGCGGGCGGGCCACGGCGTTCATCGTCAGTTCGTGATGGGTCGCAAACTGGCCGAGCGCCTTTATAAGTTTGCGGGCTTCGGCCTTGTCGATGCCGTTGCGCCGGCAGTATTCGGAGACGTCATAGACAGGCTTCTTGCCGGGTACGCGTACCTGGCGATTGTGAACGTGATGGGTCATCTTCTCCTCCCGTATGAAGGCTAAACGACGCTGGCTCACGAAAGGTCCGCCGCTATTTTAGCGTAACCTGAAATTGCTGAGAGAACAATCTCGCAAACGCTCTCCCGTCGCCGGCAGACCGGTCCCGAGGAACCTTCCGGCAGCGTTCCGGGTTCAACCTTCGCCTCACCGGCGCCACCAGTGGCGCGGCGCGGCATGGCGGAACCGGCAGGAGGACGATCATGGATTTTCAGGGAAAGACCGTTCTGGTGACGGGAGCCGGCTCCGGCATCGGCAGGGCGACCGCCCTGCAGTTCGCCGCGCTCGGGGCATCCGTCGGGCTCCTCGGCCGGACCAGGGACGAACTCGAAGACGTGCAGGAAGAAATCGAACGGCGCGGCGGGCGTGCAGTGGCGCTTGTCGCCGACGTGTCGGACGAAGACCAGATGCGCGCTGCCGTGCGCGATCTCGTCGACCGCTTCGGCCCACCGGACGTTGTCGTCGCCAATGCCGGCATCAACGGCGTCTGGGCGCCGATCGACGAACTCCAGCCACCGGAATTCGACCGCACGATCGCCGTCAACCTTCGCGGCACCTATCTGACCCTGCATTTCTGCGTGCCGCATATGAAGGCGAACGGCGGCGGCGCGATCGTCGTGGTTTCCTCGATCAATGGCACCCGCACCTTCAGCTCGCCCGGCGCGTCGGCCTATACGGCGACCAAGGCCGCCCAGGTCGCCATCGTCCAGCAGACGGCATTGGAGCTTGCGCGCCATCACATCCGGGTGAACGCCGTCTGCCCCGGCGCCATCGCGACCAGCATCGAGGAGAACACTTCGATCCGCCATCCGGAAGAGACGGCATTTCCCGTGGAATATCCCGAGGGCAAGGTGCCGTTGAGCGACGGCCGGCCGGGCACAAGCGGAGATGTCGCTGACGCGATCGTCTTCCTGTCGTCGGATCGGGCGCGCCACATCACCGGCACACCGCTCTGGATCGACGGAGCGCAGGGCCTCTTGCTGTGAGGCTTGACATCAGGACGCAGCGACAATGCCCCAAGCGGGCCCCAAGCCAACCAGTTGCCGATCCCCTCCTTCAGGGCCACTTTTGTGCCCCATGGAGAAGGCGCAGGATCTCGACACGCTCTACTCTTGCGCGTACGCGATAGACAAGAATGACGGGCGTGCGACTTATGACCAGTTCGCGAGTTCCGCGTCGCCGTCCGACACGACCGATCTCTGGATGATCCGCCAGCATGTCACTCTGCTGCTCGATCTCCAGGAGTTGATCGATCGCAGCGCGGGGGTTTTCCTGCGCGATGTAGTCTACGGCGTGGACGAGACCTGCTTGCGCCTTTGGCAACCAGACGATGTTCACGCGTCATCGCCGTTGATGCGCGCCAGCAGTTTGGCCCGCTGGCGAGCCATGCCCTGCTTGACCACCTCGTGGGACACCCATTTCGTATTCGGGTCGTCGGCTTCGCTCATGGCGTCCTCGACCTGCGCACGAAACCACTTGTCGTGTGCTGCAGCTTCGTGCGCGCGGCGCATCGCCTCGGCCCGATCCGGCCGCGACTTTCCACCCTCGGCCTCATAATCAGCTGCGTCTACGTCGAAGCGTTCAATTCCCAAGTCTTTGAGATAGGAAACAAGGGTTTCCATACGCCGGAAAATACGCACCTGCCGACTGCGTTGTGCAGCAAGCATACGCTCTGCCGCCCCGTATTTTACCCTGAGCGACCAGCCGCCGGGCTGCCCGACAACATGCGCAGCACGGACTGCCCCAGCCTCCGCCAATTCGGCAAGCATGCCATGGTCAATGGTTTCAGCCGCCATAGTCCAAATCCCTTGCACTCTTCTGTTCTTAGAATATGCAGTTTATTATAAATTGCAAGACGGCAAAGTATCGACAAAAACGGTGCATGGGTGCGTTGGTTATTCATCCTCCAGAGGCATGGCTGAGGACGGTTGCCCATACCGGAACTCTGACGCTTCGAGAGCCTACGTCTGGCCCTGATCCAGATAGACCCTCGCCTCGAACCCGTCCTCCCGGCCGCTCGCCGGCGAGAGCAGTTCGAGCCGCGCGCCCGCACCGGCGGCAATGGATTCCGCGATCGCCAGGCCGAGCCCCGTTCCGTCGGCCGAGGTTTCGCCGCGGGCGAAACGCCGCGTCAGCGTCTTCAGCACCTCCGGGGCGACCGGCGGCCCGGCATTGCTGACGGAAAACACCCGTTCCGACGTCAGGGACACCTCGACCCGCGTGTCGGCGGGGGCGTGCTTCAGGCCGTTTTCGATGAGATTGCGGGCGAGGATCGCGAAGACGTCCGCATCCATGCGCGACATTACCGGCTCCTTCGGCAGCTGAAGGTTGAGTCGGCCCGCCGTCGTCGCTGTCCGATTGAAGTCATTGGCGACGAGCGAGAGGATCGGCACCAGGTTGTGGGGCGTCGCGGCAATGAGGCCGCCGCCTTCCGCCTTGGCGAGCTGCATCAGCTTTTCTCCCAGCCGGGCGAGTGAGTGCAACGCCCCCTCGATGTCCCTCGCCCGGTCCTGCAACGGGCCGTGTGGCGCCTCGGCGACCAGCCGTTGGGTCTGCGCCAGGGCGGCGGCAATGGGGGTGCGCAGCTCGTGCGCGCTGTTGGCGGTGAAGGTCCGCTCCGCCTCGAGCGCCCGCCGAAGCCGCTCCATCAGCCGGTTGACGCCGTCTGCAATCGGCGTGATCTCGCGCGGCAGCGACGCCGTGTCCACCGGCGTGAGATCGCCGCTGCCGCGCCGTTCGATCTGGTCGCCGAAGACATGGACAGGCCGCATGCTGCGCCGGACCAGCCACCATACGCCGATGATGCTCGCCGGGATCAGCGCGCCGAGCGGCAGTGCAAGCGCCATCGCGGCGTCCACCGTCGCCTGGCGCCGGTCGCTGAGCGGTTCGGCGATGGTGATGGTGACAGTGCCGCGCACGGCGGACTCGGAGTAGAGCCGGTGTGTCTCGGTCGTCGTGAAGCCGGTCTTCTCGAAGGGCGGGAAGATGTTGAGCTCTGCATCGTGCGAGCGCATCAGGACATTGCCCTTCTCGTCGCGCACGACATAGTTCAGGTGCTCGTCATGCTTGCGGATCGAGAGAATCCGTTGCGGAGGACGTTCCTCACCCTGGCTGATGATGTCGATCACGGCAAGCGGCAGGATGCGCTGGGCGGTCTCCTGCATGGCGCTGTCGAAGACTTCGTCGAGTTCCGCGCGCACGACGAGCGCCGCAGCCGCCGTCGCGGCAATCCACATCACGCTCACGCCGATCGCCAGCCCGATCGCCAGATGTCGTTGAAGGCTCGCCCGCTTCCTCATGACTGACGCAACCGGTAGCCCATGCCGCGCACGGTCTCGACCACGTCGTGCCCGAGCTTGCGGCGAAGCCGGCTCACATAGACCTCGATGGCGTTGCTCTCGATCTCATCGTCGAACGAGTAGAGCCGCTCCTCGAGCTGCGGCTTGGAAAGCAGCATGCCTGGATGCTGGAGGAAGGCCTCGAAGAGCACCCATTCGCGGGCCGTCAGCGACACGGGTTTTCCTTTGCGGGTGACGCTGCGGGCGGCGAGATCGACCTGGAGCTCACCGATGGTGACGAGCGGATTGGGGTTGCCGGTATAGCGGCGCGCCACCGCCTTCACGCGGGCGGAGAGTTCGCTGAGGTCGAAGGGTTTCACCAGATAGTCGTCGGCGCCGGCGTCCAATCCCTCGATGCGGTCTGAAATCTGGTCGAGCGCGGTCAGGATGATGACCGGCGTCGCATCGCCACCGCCCCGCCGCGCCCGCAGGAAGGGAATGCCCCGGCCGTCCGGCAGCATCAGGTCGAGGAGGATCAGGTCGTAACCGGTCGTGCGCAGGTAGTCCTCGGCAAGATCGAGGCGCCGCGCCCAGTCGACGACATGTCCGTCGGCGGCGATCTGGTCACGCACCGCCGCACCCAGCCCACCGTCATCCTCCACCAGCAGCACGCGCACGATTCCCGGCCCTTTTTCCACCTTGATATTTACATGAACGCGCTATCAGCCAAAGCTGACAACAAGCTGAAAGAAAATCGTTCCGCCTTTCAGGTCGCTGTCAGGATGACCATGCATGGTCCGCCCAGACAATAGTCAGAGGACACCGAGAATGAAATATCACGCCCTTGCAGCCGCCCTGTTTTGTGTCGGTCTCGGCGGCGTCGCGCTTGCGGACGACGACTGCGACGTGCCCATGGCCGACTGGCAGCCGCGGAACGTCATCCAGAAGATGGCGGAAGAGCGCGGCTGGACCGTCCGCAAGATCCGCACGGACGACGGTTGCTACCAGATCTTCGCAACCGACGCCTCCGGCCGGCAGATCGAGGTGAAGGTCAATCCTTCGACCATGGAGATCGTGGAAATGGAAGACGAGAGCTTCCGTGACCACAAGCGCGAAAGCCATCACGGCGATCACGAAGACGAGGACGACGATCACGACGGCCGCCGCAGCACCGCAGCCAGCGAGGCCGTCCCGACCCCGATCACGGCAACGCCCCCGGCAAACGGCCTCTTCAAAAACGGGGCCAGGCCGAAGGTGACCATCCAGTAACAGGCCGCACCCCATTCGATTTCCCCAGCCGGCGGGCCACTTCGGTGGTTCGCGGAACGGCATCCCCTGCCTGCGGCGGTCACACGCCATCACCCCTTCACGATCCATCACTGGAGACAAGACATGAACAAGATTGCATCCGCGCTTGCCCTCGCCGCCGTCGTGGCGGCTCCCGCCGTGGCGGAGGCCCGCCAGGTCACCTTCAAGACGCAGCTCGCCGATTACGGCGGCGACGGCGCCTATGTCGTCATCTACGTGACCGACGCCTCCGGGCAGTATGCCGGCACGTTGTGGATGGCCGGCGGCAAGTCGAAATACTACCGCCACCTCACCGACTGGCGCCGTCTGAGCGGCGGCAACAGCTCCGAGATCGACGGCATCACCGGCGCGAGCGTCGGCAGCGGCCAGACCCTCGGAATTACGCTCGACCTCGCCGACACGCTGATCGACGCCGGCTACGAGATCCACATCGACACCGCCGTCGAGGACATGCGCGAAAACCCCTCCGACGTGACCGTGCCGTTGACCTCTGCCGGGGCCGGCAAACCCGTGCAGGGTCGCGGCTATGTGGAAGCCTTCACCTACGACATGTAACAGACCGGAAAGTCTCGCAATGCTCCGCCACCTCCATTCCATCCCCGGCCTGATCGTCGCCCTCGTCGTCACCGTCATCGCCGCGACGGGCGCAGTGCTGGCCGTCCTTCCCGCATGGGAGCAAGTCCAGACGACCGGATCCTCGGCCGCGATCAGCGTCGCCGATCTGGCCGGGGCGGTGGCGGAGAAATATCCGGGCGTCGAACGCATCGAGCGCAAGCCGTCCGGCACGGTCGTCGTCTACTATTTCGATGGCGACGTCCCGGGCGCCGATATCGTCGACTCCGCGACGGGCGACAAGGTCGGGCCTTACGCGCCGTCTGATTTCGCCCGGACCCTGACCCAGCTGCACCGTAGCTTCTTCGCCGGCGATGCCGGCCGCGTCGCCGCTGGCGTCGGTGCCGCGATGATGCTCCTCTTGAGCCTCACCGGCATCATGCTGCTTGCGAACCGGCTCGGCGGATGGCGCAAGCTCTTCTCGCCGATCCACGGCGACGGCATCAAGCGCTGGCACGCCGAACTCGGGCGCCTCGCGCTGCCCGGCCTTACCGTTTCCGCGCTCACCGGTCTCTACATGTCGCTCGCGGCCTTCGGCATGATCTCCGACGGTTCGGACGCGGAACCCGACTTCCCCGATGCCGTCGCCGGCACGGAAGCGATGGCGATCGGCGACATCGCCCCGTTCAAGGAAACGAACCTTGCCGACCTACGGGAACTGCGCTTTCCCTATCAGGGCGACCTGAACGACGCCTTCACGCTGACGACGGCCGACGGCATGGGCTATGTCGACCAGGCGACCGGCGAACTCATGAACTACATGCCGAACGGTATGGTGAAGTCGGTCTACGAGACCATCTTCATGTTGCACACCGGCCAGGGCCTCTGGTGGTTCGCCCTGCTCCTCGGTCCCTCGGCGCTTGCCGTTCCCTTCTTCGCCGCGACAGGTATTATGATCTGGTGGCGGCGGCGTGCCGCGACCCCGAAGATCGCCGAAAATCACGGCGCCCAGTCGGCCGACACCGTCATCCTGGTCGGCAGCGAGGGCAACACCACCTGGGGTTTCGCCAAGACCCTGCACGAAGCGCTCGCCGCCGCCGGTCACAAGGTCCATACCGGCGCCATGAGCGACCTCGCCAGGTCCTACAAGCAGGCCGAGCGGATGTTCGTGCTGGCCGCCACCTATGGTGACGGCGCCGCCCCCGCCTCGGCACGCCAGTTCCTCGACAAGCTCGAGGCGATGCCGGCGGCTCCCCGGTTTCCCGTCGCCATCCTCGGCTTCGGCGACCGCCAGTTCCCCCGCTTCTGCGGCTTCGCCCGCCAGGTTGAGGACGCGCTCGTCGCGAAAGGCTGGCGCCAGCTCGCTCCGATCGCCACGATCGATCGCCAGTCGGCGCAGGAATTCGCCCGCTGGGGCGGAGAGATCGGCGCCCGCATCGGCACCCCGCTCTCGCTCGTCCATGTCGCCACCCGCCCGAAGACCGCGCACATGGTCCTCGTCCAGCGCGTCGACTACGGCACCGAAGTGCAGGCTCCGACCTCGGTGCTGCGCTTCGCCGCGGCCGAAGGCGAGAGAAAAGGGCTGTTTGCCCGCTTCTTCCGCCCGTCCCTGCCGCGTTTTCTTGCCGGCGACCTGGTCGGCATCCTGCCGCCTGGAAGCGACCTGCCGCGCTTCTATTCGCTCGCCAGTTCCTCGCGCGACGGCGTGCTGGAAATCTGCGTGCGCAAGCAGCCCGGCGGCCTCTGCTCCGGCTTCCTTCACGGCCTGCGGCACGGCGATGCCATCGAGGCCTTTATCAAGCCGAACCCCGCCTTCCGTCCGCGCCGCGGCAAGGAGCCGTTGATCCTGATCGGCGCCGGCACCGGTATCGGCCCGCTGACCGGCTTCATCCGCAACAATAGCGGCCGGCGTCCGATCCACCTCTATTTCGGCGGGCGCAGCCCGAATTCCGACTTCCTCTACCGGGAGGACCTCAGGATGTGGCTCACCGACCGCCGTCTCTCTGGCATCCGGACCGCATTCTCGCGCAGCGAGGAGCCCGCCTATGTCCAGCACAAGCTCGCGGCGGACGCCGACATGCTGCGCCACATGATCTCGCGCGGCGCGCAGGTCATGGTCTGCGGCGGCCGCGACATGGCCCAGGGCGTCGTCGCGGCACTGGAAAAGGTCCTCCACCCCCTCGGTCTCGATGTCGGGACCCTCAAGGAGCAAGGTCTTTATGTCGAAGACGTCTACTGACACGATCGTGGCGGCCATCCCCCGCCGCCACGTGCTGAACGGCACGACCATGGGAACGCGTTATTCGGCGATCTTCTACGGCCCGGACCGCGTCGATCCCGCCCTGCCCGCGGCCCTGTTTGCCGCCGTCGACGCCGTCGACCGGCAGATGTCTAACTGGAAATCGCAGTCCGACCTCTCCCGTCTCAACCGTGCGCCGGTCGGCGAATGGATCGAGGTGCCGCCCGAGATGTTCGAGGTCCTGAAGTCCGCGCTACACATCGGCAAGCTCTCCGGCGGCGCGTTCGACATCGGCGTCGGCGATGCCGTCAACGCCTGGGGCTTCGGTCCCGGTGGACGGCAGGCGGCCGATGCGGGCTCCGCACCAGCCTCCGGCCAGCGGCCGGACACCGGCGGGATGCTGGAGCTCGATGCCGCCGCCTCGCGTGTGCGCAAGCTCACGCCGCTCACGCTCGACCTCTGCGGTATCGCTAAGGGTTTCGGCGTCGACGAGATGGCGCGCTGCCTCGACCGCTTCGGCATCACTTCCTACCTTGTCGGCATCGACGGCGAGATGCGGGCACGTGGCGAAAAGCCCGGCCGCGAACCGTGGTCGGTCGCCGTCGAACGGCCCGATCGGCAGAACCGCGACATCCTCGGCGTCATGACGCTTGAAGACGGCGCGATCGCCACCTCCGGCGATTACCGCCACTTCGCGGAAGTGAACGGCGAGATGGTTTCGCACACCATCGATCCGTCGAAGGGCCGGCCGGTGACGAACCCGGTCGCCTCCGTCACCGTGCTTGCCCGCACCTGCATGGAGGCCGATGCACTCGCGACCGCGCTGATGGTGCTCGGAGAGAAGAAGGGCGTGGCATTCGCCCTTTCCCGACACCTCGACGTGCTCTTCGTGCTGCGGAAGGACGGAAAGCTCTCCGAGATCGGCCTCGGCCGTTTCGGCGGCGCCTGAGGAACGAGACGGCGGGCCTCAGCCGGCCGTCTCGTAGGTGCCCATCACGCTCGCCTCGGCGAGTGCGTGCTTCTTCGCTTCCCGCCAGAGCTCGCCCACCTTCACCGTACTCAACGGCGACAGCGTCGGGATGTCGAGCGCGGCCAGCCGGAAGAAATAGCGGTGGACGCCGTGACCCGCCGGCGGCTGCGGCCCGTCGTAGCGGGCATGGCCGAAGTCGTTGGCGACGAAACGGGGCCGCCCGCCGGGGGCGGTGTCGGCGCTCTCCTGCAAGGAGACCCAATCGGCGGGAATGTTGAACATGCCGAGGTGGTGGAAGGTGCCGTTCGGCGCATCGGGGTCTTCGATGATCAGCACGAAACTGCGGGTTCCTTCGGGCACCCCGCTCCATTTCAGGGGCGGCATGATGTTCTCGCCGCGTCGGGCATATTTCTCGGGGATTCGCTCGCCGTCGGCAAAGGCGGGGCTGATCAAGGTGAGAGGCATGAGGACACTCCTTTCCATCACTTGCGAGGTTCGCCGGTCGCCCGGCACCCGCGGAGCCACCGGTTCTCACCGGGCCGAACAATGCTCCGCCCGGCCATGTTCCTTCTACTTCGCGGGGCCTGCCGGGCCGGTGCCTTCGGCCGCCGTCAGGTCCTTCCCGTTCAGTTCACGCCTGATCAACCACAGCCCCGGCACCATCGGCAGCCAGAGCGTCAAACCCCGCAGGATCAGCGTGGCGGCGAGGCTGCCTTCGATGCTGTTTCCCATGATGTGCAGCAGCGCCGTGCACGTTCCTTCGAAGGTTCCGAGGCCAAGCGGGATGAGCGAGATTGTAGCCACGGCTGACGCCAGCACAAAGCTCGAAAAGGCACTGACGAGATCGATGTCGAGGCCGATCGAGCGAGCGGCAATCCATAGCGTCGCCGCATCCAGAACGAAGATGCCGACTTGCAGCAGGAACGCTTCGAAGATCAGTCTCCAGTCGCGGAGCACATCCGCGCGAGCGCTGCCGAGAATTTTTGCGAGCTTCTTCGCCGGCGCCCATCCGCGTGCGGCCTCCGGAATGATCCTCCCTTGCCGGCGGACGAGCAGGAGCGTCACGCCGGCCAGAGCAAGGAGAACCATGAAGAATGCGGTCGCGAGCGGTATCCAGGCGGCACCGAGATCACCGCTGTGCCACAAGATGACAAACGCCGAAAGAGCGACCGCCAGGTAGCTTGCGTAATACGTAAACCCGCTGACGAGAATCGCTGTCGTGACCAGCGAAACGGGAACATCGCGCTTGACGAGCCCGCTTGCGACCATCGCTGCTCCGCTCAGGCCACCGGTGGGCAACGCCTGGTTGGCAAAGAGCTGAAGGATCGCCAGCCTGAAAAGACTGCCGAACGGCAAGGGCGTCTTTGCGCGCGAAAGCACCCTGAGCCAGACGGAAGCGGCGCAGGCATAGGTTGCGGCCTGGGAGACGACCGCTGCGAAGAGCCAGAGCGGATCGGCGGATTTCAGCTTGGACAGGAAAACCGTGACATCGCCGTGGTGGAGCACGAAAGTGACCAGGCCGCCCAGGAGAACGAGCCCGGAAAGCCAACCGGCGACGATCCCGATCGCGGGTGGCCTGACCTGTGCCAGCTTGGGCAGGACGTCGCTCTCCGGGCCTTCACGCCCCCTGGCGAAGGCTGGAGGTTCCGGGCGAGTCTGCCCCGACGCCTCACGGTTCAAGTTGATCCAACTTCGGGCAAGGAAGCGCCTCCTGGCGGACTCTTGTTCGTGTCGCACATCTTCACCCTTGCTTCGCAAGATCAAGCCGGATTTGCGAGACGGCCGGACGCTCGACGGCATTCGCGGCAATCGGCCGCATCGGTGCCGGTGCCCGGCCCCGGCGCCTGTCGTCACAGAACCGGACGTGGCGCGCAAAGGCCGACGGAACGCATCTCAGCCACGGCGGCCGATCTCGCGGGTGAGTTCGTGAAAGCTCGGGACCTCGCCGCGCGCCGTGCACTTGCTCGCAAGAAGGAGGAAATGGATCGGAAAGGCGATGGCCTTCCGGCGCGAATCTGTATCTCCGTCGACATGGCTCCCGGCAACGGCGGTTCTTTCAGCCTTCTGCAATGCGTCGTGCAATTCCTCGCGTTCGACGACGCCCTTCTCGACCAGCAGGTCGCAAAGAGCAGACAGGGCCAGGTAGAGGCCTTCGAGCTGCGGATTGGCGGTGTTCATCCTGTTTCCCCTTTCGTCCTGGCGTCGTCCGGCGGGCGGACCGATCGATCATGGAAGGCAAACGACAAATGCGGCTCCGATCCCTCCGGTTCCCTTGGACATTGCGCCGCGACAGCCGGCGGAACAATGACCGGATCGTCTGGTTCGGTCCGTGGAAGGAGTACTATATCATGAAAACACGGACACTGATCCTCGCGGTGCTTCTATGCGGCAGCGCGGCGCTGGCCCAGGACAATCCCGCCCGCCAGACGGCGGAGGGCTTCGCGACCAAGGCCGCGACGGCCAACCTCTTCGAGGTCGAGGCCGGCAAGCTGGCGCTTCAACGCGGAAAGGATCCGAAGGCGCAGGAATTCGCACAGCAAATGGTCACCGATCATCAGGCAGCGGGATCGAAGATGCAGGAGGTCGCGACGGCCGACGGCATATCCCTTCCGCAGGGGCTTGACGACGAACACAAGGAGAAGCTCGATGCGCTGAAGGCGGCGTCTGACGCGGACTTCGATCAGGCGTATCTCTCGACGCAGCTTATCGGTCACCAGCAGACAGTCGCACTGTTCGACGACTATGCGAAGCACGGTCCGGAGGGAGAAGTCCGCGATGCCGCCAAGGCGCTGCTCCCGACCCTGCGGATGCACCTGGCCCATATCGAGGAACTGACGGACGAGTGACGAGCAGTGACCGGAGGTCGGCTCGCGCTCGGGGACGGGGCATTCTCCCGAGACGTGAGGCCGCCTCCAGTCGCCGCAAGAAAGCCGGCGTCGAAGGTGGGAAGAGCCGCCGGCTTCCACTGTGCCCCGGCTGCTTGCCGAGCCGGGGCCAGTTCGTTCGACGCCTAGTTGACGGTCGGCTCGCGCACGACGCGCCAATCCGGGCGTCCGAGATCATACGGCCAGGGATGGACCTCCTTGTCGTTGAAGTAGACGACCGCCTCGAGCCTCGGGAATTCCGCACGTTTGACCGTCGCGTCTTGCATCCACGAGCGTAGATAGTTGTCTCCGCCCTCATAGCCGAGCTCGGCGACCCAGACGGGCTTTCCATAGCCCTGGACGAGGTCGTAACCCTGCTGCAGGCGCTGCGTGAAAGTCTGCGGAGCGCCGTAGGCACGCTCGTCGTATGCCTCAAGCCCGAAGACCGACAGCCCGATATAGTCGGCATAGTCGTCGCCCGGGTAGTACTTCTTGAGGTTGGGCAGGCCCTTCGGCGACCACATGAGCTTCGCCTGGGGTGCCTCCTTGCGGACGATGTCCATCATCCGGTGATAGGCGGTCAGGTAGGACTGCGGATCCCATCCGGCCCAGGAGAAGCGACCGGAGGTGTCCTCCATTTCCTGTCCCCAGCGGACGATCACCGGGCTTTTCATCTGCCCGATGATCGCGGCGATGGTCTGCATGTTGCGGTCGTAGTCGCCGTTGAGGATTTTCGTCCGCAGCTGATTTGACGTCAGCCGCCAGCCGACGTCCCATGACCACGGCTCAATGGTGATCAGCAGCGTGCGGTTGCGCGCCATTGCATAGCCGTCCGCCGCCCTCAGTGATTCCAGGTCGACGTCTTCCCAGGGCAGGAAGAGGCCTTCGACGCCGAGATCCGTCTGTTCGGCGAAGTCGCCGTGGGGATCATAGGCGCCGAAGGTCAGCCCGCCGGGATGGACGGCCGGCCGTTTGTCCATGATGGACTGCACGGCACTGCCCGCCATCCCGCCGGCATTCTGTGCCTGGCTCATCGGAACGGATGCGCCGGCCAGCAGCAGCACCATGGCGGTTGCTGCGAGTGCCTTCTGTTTCAGCGTTTTCATCGTGTTGTCCTTTCTCGTTCATTTCGTCGCGACGAGGGTCTTCTTCAGCCGGGCGGCCTTGGAACCGACCGTGTCTGCATCGACGAGCTTGCGGAACTCGTCGCTCGCGCGAGGGTTTGCGTGACGGAAGACGTACCAGTGGCCGAACGGGTGACGCCGCTGGTAGACGGTGTCACCGACCTTGACATGGCCGAAGCAGGTGGCGGCGCGTCCGGCGCCGTCGGCGGCCGTCCACTTGGCGAAGATGCAGAGCTTGCCGTTGTCGTCGACAGCCCAGCGGCCCTCGCCGAAGGACGGATTGTTCTTCTCGTTCGTCCAGGCGACGAAACCGTGCCTCTCGCCGTTGAAGCGGCCGCCTCCCGTATTCCAGATCCAGGTCTTGTCACCGTAGATCTGCGTGAGTTCGCGCGCGGTCACCGGCTCGACCTTTATCTTCGGTGCCCGCTCGCCCGCCGACACGGCCGAAGGCGAGACGAGGCCGAGCAACAGGCACGCGACCGTTGCGGTTTTGATAAATCCTTTCATTTGCACCCTCCTTTGAACGCGACACACGGAGCGGCATTGCCCGGTGCTACACATCGGATTTCTCGACGCCCGCGGCCGGCACGGGCTCGAAGCCCTTCCAGCGAATGCGCAAGCGCGTTACGGTTGTCTTGCCGCCGAAACCGGCTCCGGCGACGGTGAAACGGGTTTCGGTGAAGCTGACGACGTCCTGCCCGGCGGCAAGCGCCTCGATCGAGCCGACGCCATGCCGGCCGAGCTCGGCGCCGCCGATGAAGACGGCGAAGACCGTGCTTGCGAGCGTCACGGCGAGCCCGCGGGAAACGGGGATGGCTTCAAGTCCGTTCTCGATTGCATGGCGCACCATGACCGTCAGCCCGAGCAGCGCGTAGAGCGCGACGTTGATCCCGACGAAGAGATAGAAGCCTGCGGCCGAATTCTCCTGCGGCGCGAGTGCGATCGCCGCCGCCGAGACCACCGCCAGCAAGGCGTAGGGAGTGAGCACCCGCACCGGCAGCAGGGCGCGCCCCTGCTTTCCCTTCGGCGTGATGCGGAAATCGACGAAGGTCCTGGCGACCGCGTCGCGGACGGCGGCGATGACGCCCGCCAGCGACCACGGCCAGCGCAGGAGGATGAAGGCGATCCCCTCCCAGCCGAAGAGCTTGGCGTCGTGCGGGCGGTAGGTCTCGGTGCGTCTCCAGAAGAAGGCGAGCACGATCAGCACCAGCGACAGCGGCGCGAAATGCAGGAGGAAGTCCGGATAGGTGACGTTGACGAAGACGCGTCCGTCGACAAGCGCGACGAGCGGCAGCAGGAACATGACCGCCATCATACCGGAGAAGAGCGGATACCAGAGCTGCGAGAACAGGAACTGGAACTTGAGCCGCAGCGGCAGGGGCCGGACCAGCGGACGGGAATACTGCAGCAGGATCGTCACGAGGCTTCGCGACCACTGGAATTCCTGGACGGCGAGGTCGGCGAAGGTCGCCGGTCCGTCGCCGTGGGCGATCGCATCGAGCGCATGGACGCCGCGCCAGCCGGCCGCATTCATCATCAGGGTGGTCGAATGGTCTTCGGCGAGTTCCGGGCCGAGGCCACCGATCTCCTTCAGCGCCGCCGTGCGTACCGCATAGTGCGAGCCGATGCAGAGCGGCGCCCAGCCGTTGTTGTAGCCGGCCTGCAGCGAACCGTGCAGGCTCGCTTCGGCATAGAGGCGTCCGCGCGCCGCCCAGCTCCGGGCTGCATTGGCGTCGCAGATGCTCGGCGCGGAGACATAGCCGACCCGCGGGTCGCAGAAGGGTCGGATCACCTCCCGCAGGTAGGTGGGATCGGGCACGTGGTCGGCATCGAACTGGGCGACGAAATCATAATCGTCATAGCCGTACTGGTCGTAGAAATAGGCGAGATTGCCTTCCTTGCAACGCGTGCGGCGCGGCCATTCGCTGCGGTGATAGGCCTCGACGCCCTTGCGGCTCGAAATCCGGATGCCGTTCTCCGCGCACCAGCGCCGGGTCTCCTCGTCGGGATCCTCGTCGGCGAGCCACACGTCGAAGGAGAGGCCCTCCTGCGCCAGCATGGCAAGCAGCGTCTTCTGGACGACCTCCAGCGGTTCGGAGGGCGCCTTGGTGGCGACCATTGCCACCCGCCCCTGCGGCAAAGGTGCCGTTCGGCTCATCCGTCGGGCGCCGAGAAAGATGAAGATGAAATAGGCCGGCAGCAGCGTCACCCAGGCGACGGCCAGCGTGACAACGAACCAGGTGCCCCATCCGATCACATGGGCGGGATCGAGCCACCACGCCCAGAAATAGCCGAGCGCAGCGAGCCAGGCGAGAATGCCCGTCCAGTAGCCCAACCGGCGGCGGCCGGTGAAGATCGGCTCCAGCATCGTTGGCCCTGCCGGCACCGCCGTTCTGGCTCTCGTCAGTTTCCCGTTCATAACCGTGCCTCCAGGCCGAAGGTCGGACAGGCGGTCCGGATGATCGTGTCGATGTCGGAGAGCTGCGGCCGGAAGCCGAGGCGCTCGCTCGCCCGGCCGGTCTTGGCAAAGAGGATCGGCGGGTCGCCCGGACGGCGCGGTCCGTATTCGACCGGCACGTTGCGGCCGGTGATGCGGCCGATCGCCTCGATGATCTCGCCGACGGAAGTGCCCCGGCCGGAGCCGAGGTTGAGACGTAGCGTCTCACCGCCGAAGAGAAGATGATCCACCGCCGCGACATGGGCCTCCGCAAGGTCGCTCACATGAATGAAGTCTCGCACGCAGGTGCCGTCCGCGGTCGGGTAGTCGCGACCGAAGACCTCGAAATGCGGGAGATGCCCGACGGCGGCAAGCAGCGCCCGCGGGATGATGTGGGTCTCCGGCTTGTGGCGCTCGCAAAGCTCGCCGTCCGGGTCGGCGCCGGCGGCATTGAAGTAGCGGAGTGCCACGAAGCGGAGGCCGTGCGCGGCGGCGAAATCCTCGAGCATCATCTCGAAGATGAGCTTGGTGCGGCCGTAGGGATTGATCGGCACCTGAGGGCTTTCCTCGTCGATCGGCAGGCGCTCGGGCACGCCGTAGGTCGCACAGCTGCTCGAAAAGACGATATTGGTCAGCCCCATATCGAGGGCGGTCCCCAGCAAGGTGAGGCCGCCTCCGACATTGTTGGCGTAGTATTTGCGCGGGTTCTCGACGGACTCGCCGACATAGGCGTTGGCGGCGCAATGGACGATGCAGGCCGGGGCGAAGTCCTCGATCGCCCGGCGGAGGGTTCTCACATCGGCGACGTCGCCGAGCACCAGAGGGCCCCACCGGACTGCATCGGCGTGGCCGGTGGAGAGGTTGTCGTAGACCACGGGCTGGTAGGCGGCGCGGAAGAGCGCCTTGCTGATGTGGCTGCCGATGAAGCCGGCTCCGCCGGTGACGAGAACATTCCGCGACATGTCAGACGGTCTCCATCTTTTCCCGAGCGTGCGCTTCGCTGCGCGAGAGCAGTGCGTCGAAATAGCGGATGGTCTTGGCAAGCCCGGCCGTCAGCGGCACACGCGGCGCCCAGCCGAGCTCTTCCGCCGCGCGGCTGATATCGGGGCGCCGCTGCTTCGGATCGTCGATGACGGCCGGCAGGTGCACGATCCGCGACCGCGACCCGGTGAGTTCCCGCACCAGCTCGGCCAGGTGGATGACCGGGATCTCCGCCGGATTGCCGAGGTTGATCGGACCCGTTGAGTGGCCGTCGGCGCGGGCAAACCGCATGAAGGCTTCGACCAGATCGTCGACATAGCAGAGCGAGCGCGTCTGCTGCCCGTCGCCGTAGACGGTCATGTCCTTGTTCTGCAGTGCCTGGACGATGAAGTTCGAGACAACCCGACCGTCGTCGAGGCGCATGCGCGGGCCATAGGTGTTGAAGATGCGGCCGACGCGGATGTCGACGCCGTATTTGCGATGGTAGTCGAAGAACAGTGTCTCGGCGCAACGCTTGCCCTCGTCGTAGCAGCCGCGCGGGCCGATCGGATTGACGTTGCCGAGATAGCTCTCCCGCTGCGGATGCTGGAGCGGATCGCCATAGACCTCGGAAGTCGATGACTGCACGACGGTCGCGCCGGTGCGGCGTGCGAGATCAAGGGCGTTGACCGCGCCGATGACGCTGGTGAGCAGCGTCCCGACGGGGTCGCGCTGGTAGTCCGGCGGGGAAGCAGGAGAGGCAAAATTGAAGATCAGCGAGACGTCGAAATCATAAGGATTGCGCACGTCCTGCTCGACGACGCGGAAACGGCTGCCACCGGTCAGATGCGCGACATTCTCGCGGCGTCCGGTCAGGAAGTTGTCGGCACAGATCACAGTGTCGCCGGCGGCGAGCAACCGTTCGCAGAGGTGGGAGCCCAGAAAGCCGGCCCCGCCATTGACCAGGACCACGCGCGGAACGGCTGTCGAGGCCATATCGAGCGCCGGGGAAATACTCGGAAACAACTTGCGCATTGCACACACTCCCTCCGTCTGCGCTCTCGATGAGAGTGCAGCGTCAAAACAACATCTTTGGAAAGGAAAGGGATTGGGGAAATTGCGCGAGATGAGTTCCTATTGCTCACGCAGAATTCTTTTCCACACCTCTCGTTTCATAGCAATTACGCGCTGGATTTAATAAATCGTCAATCTTTTTTAAGCATAAAGTACGAATTGATTACGAGTATTACTTAATGATTATACCTAGTTGCTAACCCATCTAATCCCCAACCGCCCCTAGCGACGCAGGGGGTTATCCACCCGAATTTTCTAATATAGTGATATTTGGTAACCTTTGGATCGGATAGTTAGTCCGAAAGGAATATCATCAGCATCGGAGGAACGAGGTGACGACGAAATTCTGGACCGGCCTGAAGTGCCGCGGCCGCGGCATGGGGCTCATCGCCACGGTGCTCGCGAGCGTGACTTTGCCAACATCCTGCGCCGTTGTGACGGACGAAGAGGCCCCGCGTGCGCCGCTGGCACAGCGCGGGGTAACCCCCGGCCTAACCCCGGTGGCGAAGGCAAGCTATGGCTATGCTGAATCCATTCCCCTCGGACGGACGGCCGAAGCACCAAGAAAGCCTGCTCCGGCAAAAGTCCGCATGACGAGCTATCTCGGCTCCGCTCCCTACATTTGTTCGGCGAGCGGCTTCGGACAGAAGTCTCGTTGCTTTACGCGATAAGGAACTGATTATCCGGCTAGTTCTGCCGTGCTGCGGCGCCGGAACGGCCGTTGCTGAAGAAATGGGATGCTGCTTCCGTGCGGTTCCGGACCTTCATCTTCTTGTAGATGTTGCGGATATGGACCTTCACCGTGTTCTCGGACAGGCCCAGACGGTCGGCGATGATCTTGTTCTGCCTGCCATCGCAGATGAGATCGAGGATCTGCACCTCGCGGATGGTGAGGGCGGATGTATAGCCTGTCGCCGCTCCTGCCTGGGCCGGACGGGCGGTGGCGACGAGCGGGCTGTCGAACCCGTCATTGACCGGAGACTGGGGTTCGCTGCTCAGCAGATGCAGCAGCGCCGAGGGAAAATGCTCTCCCCCCTTCACCAGCAAATCGACGGCCGCCACGAACACGTCCAGGCGCAGATTAGCCGGAAGAATCCCGGAAATCTCGTGCGTCTCCGCAAGCGTCGCCAGATGGCACTCGAGCCTGCTGATCGATTCCACGACGATCCCGACGGATGTATCCGCATTCCTGATCTTCAGACGTTGCAGGACCGCCCTGATATCGTCGACCGGAAGACGGTAGAGAAGGATCAGTGTCGCACAGTCCTCGACATCCTTCGTGACCGCCTCGTCGCGCTCATGAATAACCACATCATAGGTCGGAAACTTCTTCGAAAGAACTTCTGCCAGGCATTCGGACAGAAGGTCTTTCTTGGCGATCATGAGTATCTTCTGCGTACGAAGCTCACTCTTTGGAATATGCGCGGGGTGAACTGACCGCGTCTCTATCATCTGCATCTGGTGCTCCCGTTTTACACACTACTCGGTACTCGCGGGCCGTAGGGGTGCGCAGGCAGCTCCCCCCGGCTCTCTTATATTAGCAACAGACAATAATATGAATTATCGCTAAAGAAAACGACTATATTGGGTTATTTATTCGATGGAACTAACCCGGCCGGGTGAGGCGAATACTGCATCGGGATCACATGCCGATATCAACCGAGACAGCATAACCCCGGAAACCCCCAAAAGAACGCGGGCGAGTTATACATAAGTTGACAAAACGCAACTCGAAATAACCTGAAAGAGGTTGTCGCGCGCGGGGAGCGGAAAAGCAGAAATCCGGCGCTTGGCCGGCGTCACTCAGTATTATACCCTGAAAATTTGGGGATTTTTTTTCCGAGAGTGGATCAGAAGCAATGTTGCCGGCCGATTTCGGCGCCATGGGAGAGAAGAAATTACTGCCTCACATCGGAACAAAAGCGCGTAAAGCGGGGCATTGTGTTCCAATAGTTCTGGAACAGGTCATCAGCGGATGAACATATACCAGTACTACTCTGAGGTAACATTCGTCCACCTATACCTTTCCTGCACTCTCGACTGCCCCGCGCCCTGGCCGAGGTGTGGGCGCTGTGCGGCGAGCGCCCTTGAAGGGCCGTCGGATTGCGGGCCCCCTGCAGACCCCGTCCGGTTGCATGCATCGGTCCCGATCATCTCAAGGCTAAGGAACAAGCCTTCGGCTGAACGGTTAGAAGATCGCCGGGTCCGTGGCGATACGGGCGCCCCGGAGCCGTGATCGAGGCGACCGCGCAGGAGGCGGATGATGACATCAGGGACCAAACGCACACGCACGGTCATCGGCCTTCTCGTCGCCGCCCTCGCGGTCCTGCTCCTGGCCTGGCTCTTCCTCGGCGAGGAAGGCAACACGACCAGGACAGATCAGGGCAATTATCCTCCGCACGCGATCGAGCAATAGCACCATTCCAAGCCACACCAGCCAGCGACCATGCTCGCTCCTGCGGACACGCTGCGCGCAGACCCGAACGGAAAAGTTTGGCCTGGAGGAAACATCCGTGTGATCCCCGTGTTGTGAGAATGCCGGAGCGGACACGCAGCGCCCGGCACGATCCTCCCGAGGCCCCGTCGCCGCCAGGCGACGGGGCTTTGGCTTCGCGGAGACAAACATCGCCGATGCGCGTCCGAGGCTGGAACTTTTGTCACACGCTTACATTATTCGATGGATCCGGGGCACGACGTTCATCCTCGCGGCGGACGTCCGGGCCACCCCCGACGCGCAGCATCAGATAGTCGACATTCATTGATCTTTGTCCGACGCGAACCGGAGAAGGCACGGGAACTCGAAATGAAGGTTCTGGCGGTAACCTCTGAGGTCTTCCCCTTCGCGAAAACCGGAGGGCTCGCGGACGTAACCGGTGCGCTTCCGAAGGCGCTTTCGAAATTCGGGGTTTCCACCACCACGCTCCTCCCGGGCTACGGCACGGTGCTGGAGCGGCTCGAACGCGTGCTCGTCCCGGTCGCCGAGATGAACCTTCTCAGCGAACCGGTCACGCTGAAGAAGGCGAGGACCGGCGCCGGCGAGATCATCGTCCTCGATGCGCCTTCCCTGTTCCGCCGTGCCGGCGGCCCCTACAGCGACGAAAACGGACAGGACTTCGGCGACAACTGGAAGCGGTTCGCGGTGCTGTCGCTCGCAGGCGCGGAAATCGCCCGCGGCGCGCTCTCCGGCTGGAAGCCGGACGTCGTCCATGTCCACGACTGGCAGGCGGCGCTGACTCCCGTCTACATGCGGCATCGCGGCTGCAGCATCCCGACGGTGCTGACCGTCCACAATCTCGCCTTCCAGGGACAGTTCGACGCGAGTCTCCTGCCGTTCCTCGATCTGCCCGCTTCCCATTACCGGACCGAGGTCATGGAGTATTACGGCGGCATCAGCTACCTGAAGGGCGGCCTCCTCCACGCCGATGCGATCACCACCGTCAGCCCGACCTATGCGCGCGAAATCCTGACCCCGCGCTTCGGCATGGGCATGGACGGTGTCTTGCGCATGCGCCGCGACGATCTCCTCGGCATCGTCAACGGCGTTGACGAGGAGGTGTGGGACCCGGCCACCGATCCATATCTCCCCTACAACTACGGAGCGACCAATCCGCGGCAGAAGGAAAAGAACAAGAAGATCCTGCTGCAACGCCTCGGGCTCGACACCGATTCCGGCCCGCTGTTCGGCGTCGTGAGCCGTCTCACCTGGCAGAAGGGCATGGACCTGCTCGCCGCGGCGGCACGCGATTTCCTTTCGAAAGGGGGAAAGCTCGTGGTCTGCGGCCGCGGCGACCGGGCCATCGAACAGCAACTGGAGTCGGTCGCACACGCCCATCCCGGCCGGATGTCGGTCCATATCGGCTACGAGGAGCATCTGGCGCACCTCATTCATGGCAGTGCGGACGCGATTATCCAGCCGTCGCGCTTCGAGCCGTGCGGACTGACACAGCTCTATGCCCTGCGCTACGGCTCCGTTCCGATCGTCTCCCGCACGGGCGGCCTTTCCGAAACGGTCATCGACGCCAATGTAGCGGCGCTCTCCGCGCGTGTCGCAACAGGCTTCCAGTTCCATCCCGTGACCGTGGATGCGCTTCGTCATGCCCTTAATCGGGCGCTTCACGCCTATGGCGACGGCGACCGCTGGGCACGACTGCGCAGTCAGGCCATGAAGGCCCGCTTCTCCTGGGATCGGAGCGCCAGGGAGTATGCGGCACTCTACGGACGGCTGGCGGGAACGACCATTGGGCAGGCAACGGACGTGCAAACGTCCGAGCCGCCGCCGAGCCGTCGTTCCTCCCGCCGGCTGGCACGTTGAGGTGGAACCTTTTCGTAGCGCGCGCTGTTACTGGCGCAGCAGGATACGAAGGGGCGAAAGATGGAGGGGCGGCACCACACGTCGCGACAGGTGAAGGCAAATGTCTTTCCCGGCGAGAGGCGCTTTTTCCGAAAGAGTTGGGGCGCTGAGATCATCTCGCCGGGCGAGGTCTGCTTTCGCATCTGGGCGCCGGCATGTTCCGGCATGCGCCTGCGGATCGAAGGACACGATGACCGCGAGATGACGCCTCACGCCGGCAGCTGGTTCGAGCATGTCGCGCAGGACGTGCCCCCCGGCACCCGCTATTCCTTTGTGCTGCCGGACGGAATGGCGGTGCCGGATCCGGCCTCCAGGGCCCAGGTCTCAGGAACCGAGAGCCCGTCACTTGTCGTCGATCCCGCCGCCTACACCTGGAGGAATCCCGGCTGGCGCGGCCGGCCATGGCACGAAGCGGTGTTCTATGAACTTCATGTCGGAACGTTCACCCCCGAAGGAACCTTCCGGGCCGCTGCCGAACGACTGCCCGAACTTGCCGACCTCGGCATCACGGCTGTGGAACTGATGCCGGTCGCCGCCTTCCATGGCGAGCGCGGCTGGGGCTATGACGGCGTGCTGCAATACGCGCCCCACGCCGCCTATGGTGGTCCGGACGACATGAGGCACTTCATCGACACGGCCCACGGTCTCGGGATCATGGTGGTGCTCGACGTGGTCTATAATCACTTCGGCATCTACGGGAATTATCTCACGCTTTACGCGCCCGACTTCTTCGATCCGGAGCGGGAGACCCCCTGGGGGCCGGCGCCAGACTTCGGCACGCAGCCAGCCCGCGAACTCGTCGTCGAGAACGCGCTCTACTGGCTCGAGGAATACTTCGTCGACGGCCTGCGCCTCGACGCCGTCGACCACTTCGTCGACAAGCCCGGCAAGCCGCCTCTGCTGACGGAGCTCGGAACCCGTGTCGCTTCGAGCTTTCCCGGCCGCCGGGTTCATCTGATCATAGAGGACGCCCGCAATGTCACCGGCCCGATGGAAGTGCAGCCGGACGGGACGAGGCTCTTCGTCGCCAAGTGGAACGACGACTTCCATCACGTGGCTCATGTCATCGCCACCGGCGAGACGGCAGGCTACTATCTCGACTTCTCGGACGAACCTTTCCGGCTCGTCCGGCGCTCGCTCGCCGAAGGATTCGTCTACCAGGGAGAGCCACGCCCCACGCTCGACGGCAAGCCGGTCGGCGAGCCCAGCAGCCATCTGCCGCCGGACACCTTCGTCAACTTCCTGCAGAACCACGACCAGATCGGCAACCGCGCCTTCGGGGAGCGGCTGCGATCCCTCACCGATCCGCGGCTCGCCGACGCGCTCATGGCGATCCTCCTGCTCTCGCCGCAGGTCCCGCTCATCTTCATGGGCGAGGAATTTGCCTGCGAACAGCCTTTCGTCTTCTTCTGCGATCACCCGCAAGAGGTCCGCGAGGCCGATTACCAGGGCAGGCTCCGGGAAGCGCGCAATTTCGGCTCGGACCATTCGACCGACATCGAAAGACTGCCGGACCCGAACGACCGCAAGACGTTCGAGGCCTCGAAGCTGGACTGGGCGGCCGCGGAGACGGAGCGAGGCCTGGCCTACCGGGCGTTCGTCGGCGATCTCATCGAGGCGCGGCGGCGGTTCGTCTGGCCGCTCACGGCCGGCGCGACGGCCATGGGCGGCAGGATCGTCGAGCAGAGGGAGGGTCTTGTCGCCGTCGACTGGGAATTCGCGGAAGGAAAACTGGAACTGCGGGCCAACCTTACCGGTTCATTGTCAGAAGTGCCGGCCGTGGAGGGCCGGATCGTCCACCGCTGGCCGAAGGATGCGACGACGGCACGAACCGGCGTGCTGGAGCTCGCACCCTACGCCGTCTGCCTCGCCGCCGGCCGGCACGGGTGATGCTAGGAAAAACGAAGGGAGAAAAGAAAAATGGAACGGGAGTTCTTGGACATCGTACCGCATTCGAACGGCTGGTGCTTCGTCGGGAGTGGCCTGCGCTCGCCGGCCTATCCGAGTTATCACCTGGCGCTCGCCGCGGCAAAGAAACTGCGCTCAGAGCGTAAGAGCGGCAAGCCACCCGTCCTTCGCAGCCTCGATCTCAAGGGGCGCCTGCTGCCGATCGACGACCGCCTGGTGTTTCCCGAACCACGCTTTGGCGGTTGAGAGCCGGGCCTACTTCTCCTCGGCCCTCTGCTCGAGAGCGGCCTGAAGGTCCTTCGCGAGTGCCTCGATGCGCGGCGGAACCGGGCGGCTCTCGATCTCCATCAGAAGCAGTCGCAGCCTGGCGTCGACGACGTTGCCGATCGGCTTGCGGCTTTTTCGGTCTTTGGTTTTGCTCAAGCCTGGTCCCCGGAGATTGCCGCGCGCCGCTTGCAAGGTCGAAGCGCACGATGGAACATGGCGAGGAAGATCTCCTCTCCTCATCGGAGAATATGCCCCGGCGCGATCCTTTTCAACGCATTCGCCCCAGACGAGCGCAGGCAACTTAACGTAGAAGTCTCGGGAACCAGGACCGGCCTGTCGCGTTGACCGGGAACACCCGCACTGCTGGCAACCAAGAGGATTACCGGTCGTGACCACGTATCCGCAAGGAACTGTTGCGCATCACGAGCTCGTCGACCTCATACCGGCCCTGCGCGCCTTCGCCAGGTCTCTCTGCCGAAAACCGGACGAAGCCGACGACCTCGTGCAGGAGACGTTGATGAAGGCGCTCGCCAACCTGGACAAATTCGAACGCGGCACCCGCCTCAAGTCCTGGCTCTTCACCATCATGCGCAATACCTTTCTCACCCGCAGGCGCACGGCCGATCGCGAGCCGGTCGGAATAGAGGACTGCGTCTCGCAGATGCCCCAGATCGCCGCCGACCAGGAGGGCAGTTTGCGTCTGTCCGACGTCAAGCGCGCCCTTTCACGCCTGCCACAGCACCATCGCGAGATCATCGTCCTGGTCGTGATGCTCGGCGAGCGCTACGAGGATGCGGCCGTCATCTGCGGGTGCGCCGTCGGAACGGTGAAGAGCCGCCTCTTCCGTGCCCGCCAGCGGCTGCAGGCCGAACTCGGCGAGCCCGCCGAGATCGCGAATTCGATGCCGTGAGGCCGGTCTCATCATCGAAGGGCAGCCGGCGCGGCAGGGTTGCCTCTGACTCCGCGGACAGTCCGGGAGTTCGGCGTGAGCAGCCGGCGCGGGACGCGGCCCGCGCCGGCAGGCGGTTCACGCATCGCCTCAGTGCGCGTGGGCGCCGCCCGGGCGAGCGACCTTGCTGAGGCCCGAACCGGCGGCCTGCGCATCTCCGAGCGCGGCATCGCCGATCGAGATGACGCCGGTCAGCCGCTTGTCACGGTTCACCACCGGCAGGCGGCGCACCTTGATCTTGCCCATGTTGCGCGTCACCTCGTCGATATCCTCGTCCTCGAAACAGTATTTGACGTCGCGCGTCATCACCTCGCGCACCTTCGCATCGGTGCCGAGGCCATCGGCGAGCGCGCGGGTGACGAGGTCACGGTCGGTAACGGTCCCGATCAGCCGGTCATCCTCGCCGACGGGCATGAAGCCGATCTCCCGATCGGCCATGATTTTGGCGATCTCGGCGATGCTCTGATGCGGCCTGGCGACCTGGACGTCGCGCGACATGATGTCGGACACTTTCATGGCAATGCTCCTTTCTTGAGCGGAGACGACGCCGTCATCCGCGGTCGGCGACCGGCGTTCCCGCCGCCACGACGCTTTTCGGCCGGCGGACGCGGCGTTCGTGTCCCAAACCGGAGCCAGGCCCAAAAGGTTCCCCGAAACGGCGCCTCCGGAACAAGCGTGGCAGGCAACCGTTCGGGCGAAATGAGCACCGACGGCAAAACGATCCCGGCCGGACCCGCCCTCACCTCAGACCACCCACACGCGCGGTCCCTGGCTGCGCTGAAGGAGGAAGCCTCGGGCTGCGAGCGGTGCGAGCTCTACCGAAGTGCGACCCGGCTCGTTTTCGGCGAGGGCCCTAGGGATGCGCGCGTCGTGCTCGTTGGAGAACAGCCGGGCGACCGCGAGGACATCGCCGGACGTCCCTTTGTCGGCCCCGCCGGGCGCGTGCTCGACGAGTGCCTCGCCGAGGCGGGCATCGACCGCAACATCTGCTACGTCACCAATGCGGTCAAGCATTTCAAGTTCAGCCAGCGCCGCAAGCGACGGCTGCACTCGCGACCGAATGCCGGTGAGGTGCGGGCCTGCGCCTGGTGGCTCGGAGCCGAGCTTGCCGTCCTGCGCCCGCAGCTGGTGGTCGCCCTCGGTGCGACCGCCGTTTACGCCCTCCTCGGCAACGGCATCAAGGTCACCGCGGCACGCGGGCAGGTCATCGCGCCGCCCTCCGGCCCGCCGGTGCTTGTGACGATCCATCCTTCCTACCTGCTGCGCGTCCGCGGCCATGCCGATGTCGCGGCGGCGCGGCGATCCTTTGTCGATGATCTGCGGCATATCGGCGAGCATGCAGGGAACCCTTGAGGCCTCCGGGGGTTCTCCCTGTCTCGACAATCGAAACAAAACACGGAGAAGAGACGCCATGAGCGAACTGCGCGACAACTATATCGGCTGGATTCGGGACGCCCACGCGATGGAAGAGCAGGCGATCACAATGCTCACCTCGCAGGCCAAACGCCTCGACAACTATCCGGAACTGCGGACCCGCATCGAGCATCACATCGAAGAGACCCGTGGCCAGTCCGAGGCGCTGGAGCGCGTTCTCGACCGTCTCGACGGCGATCCGTCGATGCTGAAGGATGTCGCCGGCAAGTTCACCGCAACCATGCAGGGGATGAGCGGCATCTTCGCAAGCGACGAGGTCGTCAAGGGGACGCTTGCCGGCTACACCTTCGAGCACATGGAAATCGAGAGCTACCGCGTGCTCATCGCAGCGGCCGAGGCGGTCGGTGACACGCAATCGAAGGCCGTCTTCGAAACAATCCTGCAGCAGGAGGAAGCGATGGCGAATTGGCTTGCCGCCAATACCGACAGGACGGTGAAGACCTATCTGGCCCGGGCCGAAGCCGACCTGCAGGCCAGTCACTGAGGGCCGGAAGGCCGCGACACACGGAGCAGACGATGACCGATCCCCGACGCCGACAAACGGGCGACACCGCCGCCCAAATTCGCGGTGACATCCAGCGGGGATTGACCGGAGACAAGCGGCGAGGCTTCGACCCGGCGGCCGCGCCGCTCGAAACGGACGGTGAGGCGGCGGGGACGCCGCTGACCGCGCAGGAGGCGCGCCTGGCACGCGTCGGTGAACGGGCCGGCCGCCCCGTCGACCGGTCGGAGGATTTCGACACCGCGATGCGCGGCGATGACGAGGCGGTGCCCCGGTCACTGCGCAGCCGCCACATCGCGCTGGCCATCCTTCTCGCCCTCGTCGTCGCCACTCTGGTGATCACCGTCGCCGGTCTTGGTCTGCTGTTGTGAGGACATGGGCTAGTCGGCTCCCCCCACCGACTGCCTGTCTCAGGCAATTCCGGGGGTTTCGGGTTCCGATGTCGCTTCGCGGTATTCGATCCCGGGCCTTGGTCCGTGTTGAGGCGGCGATCACCTTGTTCACTGCAAGGTCCGGTGCAGACGAGCGCCCCATTCCGCATCGCGGACGAGGGGGAAGAAGCGGGTCCGACTTTCGCTCATCCATTGGACGAGGGTGCCTTTGCCTCCACGTTTTACGCTTGCTTCGACGCAGCCATAGATGTTGACCTCCACAGAGACCTCGAAGGCGTCGGCCTTCAGTCAATGTCGGCTTCCGCGGCAGATCCGATTTCCTCATCGGTATCGTGGAAGATATCCATGTCGTCCGAAATGCGCGGCCAATCCATGTTCAGGACGATCCCTCGGGCGATATAACTGCTGTCGGAACGGTTCCCGGCGATGGAGGCCATGATATCTCGCTGGGGCCGCGTCAGTGCCATCAGCGCCCGTCTCCAATTGCGAAATCATTTGTCGTCCCAATGCATAAGCTCGCGCATCACCGCGCTCCATGAGAGCGTTGGCGATAACTCGTGCCTTCTGCGGAAGATCATTCAACCCTTCGGTGTCGATATTGTCGAACACCCGGAGCCCGAATTTTTTGGTCGCGATCCTGATGAATTCCGCCAATCGCGCCTTCTCGCTGCGATGCTCCGCACGGAACTCGGCGGCAACCGTCAAGATTTCTTCACGCCGAGCTTTCGGCACGAGTACCTCTACCCTGACGAGATCGGATGCCCCTCCAGTCTCCCGATATCTTCTGATGCGCTCTTTCACAGACATATCCATTGCTCCTGCATTGGACAAATATCGACGTATCCGGGATACGCATCCAGCCTAGCATTAGTCACGGAAAGCAGCGCCATCATTCACCGTAGATCCGCCTAGAACTCGAGCTTCCGCCCAGGCGTAGCGCGATCCCTTCACCCTGCCCCTCTGGTATCATCATCCTCAAACACCCGCACACCAGCCGTTGTCCTTCGCCTCGCTCACCAGCCACTTTGCCAGCCATTCGACGTGGCGGCCCGGCTGGTCCGGCGCCACCAGCCAATAGCCGCGTCCCTTCGCCTCAAGTGTCCGGCCGACGGCGCGGAGAACGCCCGAGGACATGGATGCGTCGACGAGCCCCTCCCATCCGATCGCAATTCCCTGCCCCGTCAGCGCGGCCTGCACGACGAGCGAATAGGTGTTGAAGGTCAGGTCGACATGGCCGGCCTGCGCCTCCCTCTTCGCGCCGAAGTGCGACAGATAGGTCGTCCATTCGAACCACGGCGCCTGCGAGGGGCTGTCGAGGTGGATCAGCGTCGATCGGGCGAGCGAGGACGGGTCGTCGAACGGTCCGTTCCTCTCGGCGAACGCGGGCGTGCACACCGGCGTGACGACCTCCGGTACGAGCAGGACGGCGTCCGCCTTCACGTCGCTCTTCGCACCGAAGACGACGGCAATCTCGTTTTCGCCGAGACGGGTCTGCTGGAAGCGTTGCGTCGCGACGATCTGGATGTCCAGTTCGGGATGGAGTTGCCGGACCGCATGCATTCTTGGCATCAGCCAGAGCGCGGAGAAGGCATAGTCCGTCAACAGCCGGATCGTCCCGCGGTCGCGCTCGGCATGGAACCCGCGCACGGCGTCGTCGATGTCCCCGACCGCGCGCCGGGCGATCTCGAACAGCTGCCGCCCCGCCGGGGTGAGCTCGACGCCACGGTGGACGCGCTCGAAGAGCGCGACCCCCACTTCCTCCTCTGCCCGCCGGATGTGATAGCTGATCGCCGGCTGCGACATGTTCAGGACGTTTGCCGCGGCTGTCAGACTGCCCTGTCTCGTCGCCTCGACGAAGACGCGCATCCAGCCGAGGTCAACCGGTCGCTCTCGCATCGAAAATCCTTATGGCAAGCATCGAGAAAACCCGTCTTCACAGGGAAGGAAAATAGACCGACGAATACGGAAATCAAATAACAAGGGGAATGAAAATGAGGAAGACTCCTGCTGTCGCCGGCGTCACGCTGGCGATCCTTTTCTCCGTTTCGATCGCCGGAGCTGTCCATGCCGGTGAAGACGCGGCCTGTAAGACCATCCGGATGTCCGATCCCGGCTGGACTGACATCACCGCGACGAACGGCGTCGCCGGCGTTCTGCTTTCGGCGCTCGGCTACGAAGCCGAGGTCAAGACGCTTTCGGTGCCGATCGGCTACGAGGCAATGAAGAACAAGGAGATCGACGTCTTCCTCGGCAACTGGATGCCGGCGCAGAACGCCTTCATCGAGGACCTGAAAAAGGCCGAGGCCATCGAGATCGTCGCCCGGAACCTCGAAGGCGCGAAGTTCACGCTTGCCGTGCCGTCCTATGTCGCGGCCGAGGGCGTCAAGGACTTCTCGGACCTTCAGAAGCATGCCGACGAATTCGACCGCTCGATCTACGGGATCGAGCCCGGCGCACCCGCCAACGGCAGCATCCAGAAGATGATCGACGCGGGCGAGTTCGGTCTCGGCGACTGGAAGCTCGTCGAATCGAGCGAACAGGCGATGCTGGCCCAGGTGGAGCGGGCGGGCGAGAAGAAGGCGGCGATCGTCTTCCTCGCCTGGGCACCGCATCCGATGAACAACCGGTTCGAGCTCACCTATCTTTCCGGCGGGGATGCCTATTTCGGACCGAACTACGGCGGGGCCGAGGTCTATACGCTCGCCCGGACCGGCTGGCCGGCAATGTGCCCCAACGCGGCACGCTTCTTCAAGCAGCTCACCTTCGATATCGCCATGGAGAACACGCTGATGGGGAAAATCCTCGGGGGCGAGGAGCCGAAGGCAGCGGCCGCCGCCTGGCTGAAGGAGAACCCGCAGTCGCTCGGGCCATGGCTCGAGGGCGTGACGACCTTCGACGGCGCTCCGGGCGCCGAGGCCGTCAAGGCAACCCTCGGGCTCTGAGCAGGAAAGACGTTATGGCGCGACCCAATATCCTCGTCCTGATGGTGGATCAGCTGAACGGAACGCTGTTTGCCGACGGACCTGCCGAGTTCCTGCACACGCCGAACCTGAAGGCGCTGGCGGAGCGCTCCGTGCGCTTCGCCAACACCTATACGGCAAGCCCCCTCTGCGCACCGGCGAGGGCCTCCTTCATGTCGGGCCAGCTTCCGAGCCGCACACGTGTCTACGACAATGCTGCCGAATTTGCCTCCGACATCCCGACCTTTGCCCACCACCTGCGCGCGGCCGGTTACCAGACCTGCCTCTCGGGGAAGATGCACTTCGTCGGACCCGACCAGCTTCACGGCTTCGAGGAAAGGCTGACGACGGATATCTACCCCGCGGATTTCGGCTGGACGCCCGACTACCGGAAGCCCGGCGAGCGGATCGACTGGTGGTATCACAATCTCGGCTCCGTGACGGGCGCCGGCACGGCCGAGATCACCAACCAGATGGAATATGACGACGAGGTCGCCTACCACGCGACCCGCAAGCTCTATGATCTCGCGCGCGGCAATGACGACCGACCATGGTGCCTGACCGTCAGTTTTACCCACCCGCACGACCCCTATGTCGCGCGCAAACGATTCTGGGATCTCTACGAGGATTGCCCGGCGCTCGACCCGAAAGTCGGCGCCATCCCCTTCGACCAGCAGGATCCCCACTCACAACGCCTTCTCGTCGCCTGCGACCACGACGCATTCGAGATCAGCCAAGAGGACGTGCGGCGGGCGCGGCGCGGCTATTTCGCCAACATCTCCTATGTCGACGAGAAGATCGGCGAAATCATCGACGTGCTGGAGCGGACGGGGATGCGTGAAAACACCGTCGTGCTCTTCGTCTCCGACCACGGCGACATGCTGGGAGAACGCGGCCTCTGGTTCAAGATGAGCTTTTTCGAAGGGTCGGCACGCGTGCCGCTGATGATATCGGGCGCCGGCTGGAAGCCTGGGCTCGTCAGAACGCCCGTTTCCACGCTCGACGTTACCCCGACGATCGCAGCGATGGCCGGCATCGACATCGCGTCCGTGCGCCCCTGGACCGACGGTGAGGATCTCGGTCCCGTCGTCCGGGGAGAAGGCAACCGTGGATCCGTCCCCATGGAATATGCCGCGGAAGGCTCCGAGGCGCCGCTCGTCGGGCTCCGGGCCGGACCGTACAAGCTGACGCTCTGCGAGAAGGATCCTCCGCTTCTTTTCGATCTGGAAGAAGACCCCGACGAGTTGCGGAACCTCGCCGGGGACCCTCGCCACGCTGACGATCTCGCCCGCCTGACCGCCGAATGCAGGGAGCGCTGGAACCTTCGAGCCTTCGACGCCGCCGTCCGGGAAAGCCAGGCGAGACGCTGGGTCGTCTACGCCGCGCTTCGCAACGGCGCCTACTATCCGTGGGACTACCAGCCGCTGCAGAAGGCCTCGGAGCGCTACATGCGAAACCACATGGACCTGAACGTGCTGGAGGAAAGGCAACGGTTCCCGCGCACGTCCCCTTGAGCGCTCCGCGACACCGAGATGGAACGCCGATAGCTGCGCGCGCCCGACAGCGAACCGGGCTGGTCTGCCGAACTATTTGATTGTTCCGCATTTTTCTGCTAGGAACTGCAACTATGACGATGCATTTTGGATCGATGATCGTGCCTGCGGAATTCCCGGAGCTTGGCGCTCTCGTCTGGAACCGCGATCCCGCACGTCCAATGCCTGCCAGGGACGTATTTTCGCTCTACGAGCGCAACTGGCGCTTTGTGAACCGTGAACATCTCACCGACAGGGAACGCCTTCTCATTGACGAACTCACCGAAGAGTTCGGAAACGGCCGGATGCTGACCGCCTGATCGCGACGAACGTGCTCATGGCTTCGGAATGAACGAGTTCTGCTGTGACCTGCGGTAGGAAATCCAATGAGCTTCAGTCGACGTCAACATGAAAACATCGCGGACGTCCTCCGCTCGATGAACGGCGACCTTCTGCTCAGTTGCAGGTGCTTCTTTGGTGGCGGGACCGCAATCGTCCTGAAGAACGGCGAATACCGCCAGTCGCTCGACCTCGATTTCCTCTGCGCCGATCTCGATGGATACAGAAGACTGCGCAATGTATTCTTCGAGCAGGGGATCGGGGCCGTCTTTCCGGCCGAGGTCAAGCCTCTTCGGGAGATCCAGGCGGATGGTTACGGAATCCGCACCCTCCTCGAGCACAAGGGACAGCGCATCAGGTTCGAGATCGTGCGAGTAGCCCGCATCGACCTGAGCGGGAGTGTCGACCCTGTTCTTCTGGTGCCCATCCTCAGCGTCGAAGACATGTTCGCGGAAAAATTGCTCGCAAACGCCGACAGGTGTTTCGACCGGGCTGTGTGCTATCGTGATGCCATCGATCTTGGCCGTCTGGTCGAAACGCACCACCGCATTCCCGCCGTCGCAGTGGAAAAGGCCGAAAGGGCCTACGGCGCGGATATTGCCCGCAAGATGGCCGGGGTGCTGAACCTGCTGCTGGACCGAGGACTGGTCAAGGCGGTCGCGCGCGAACTCGACATGAGTGACGATGCCGCAATCTTCGCCGTTTCGAGCCTCCGGTTGGAAGCTCTGCGCATCTGGCCGGACGCGGGAATTCAGATCGAACAAGGTTCGGCCGGACACGCGCTGGAGGAACGAAACAACGCCTGACGCCCGGCCGACCCACCCGCTCAGTGTCCTGCTGAGCGGTGACTAAGCCGTCGCACCTTCTCGTATACGACGGCGAGATATCATCGTCCCCACTCCATCGCCCTCACCCGGCCATCGGCGGCGCAAGGCGGGCAAAGCCCTCCTGGCGGCGGTAGGGGAAATGCGGATAGGGTGCCGTGGCGGCGCTTGCTGCGTCGAGCCTCGCGACCTGCTCGTCCGTGAGCGACCAGCCGACCGCGCCGAGGTTCTGGCGCAGCTGCTCCTCGTTGCGGGCGCCGATGATGACGGAGGCGACGGTCGGCCGGCGGGTCAGCCAGTTGAGCGCCACCTGCGGCACGGTCCTTTCGGTCTCCTCGGCGATCACCTCCAGCGCATCCACGACGCGGTAAAGGTGCTCGTCCTCCACCGGCGGGCCGAAACTTGCCGTCTCATGCAGCCGGCTGCCCTCGGGCAGGGCCACGCCGCGGCGGATCTTGCCCGTCAGGCGTCCCCAGCCGAGCGGGCTCCAGACGAGGGCACCGAGCCCTTGGTCTGCTCCGAGCGGCATCAGGTCCCATTCGTAATCGCGGCCAATCAGCGAATAGTAGACCTGATTGGCCACATAGCGCGGCCAGCCATGCCGGTCGGCGACGGCGAGCGCCTTCATGATCTGCCAGCCGGAGAAATTCGACACGCCGACATAGCGGACCTTGCCGGCACGCACGAGGGTATCGAGGGTCGAGAGAACCTCCTCGACCGGCGTCGCCGCATCAAAGGCATGAAGCTGCAGGATGTCGATATAGTCGGTGTCGAGCCGTTTCAGCGCATCCTCGACGGCACGGATCAGCCGGAAGCGCGACGTGCCGGCGTCGTTCGGTCCCTCGCTCATCGGCAGGCCGGTCTTCGTCGAAATCAGCGCCTGGTCGCGCCGGCCCTTAAGCGCCGCGCCGAGCACGGTCTCGGACGCGCCGGCCGAATAGACGTCCGCCGTGTCGAAGAGGTTGACGCCGGCCTCGAGGCAGATGTCGACAAGACGGCGGGCCTCCTTGTCGTCGGTGTTGCCCCAGGCCCCGAAGAGCGGGCCCGAGCCGCCGAAGGTGCCGGCGCCGAAACTCAAGGCCGGAACCTTGAGGCCCGAGCGTCCGAGAAAGCGATAGTCCATGGGATTGTCCTTTCAGAGGATGGAGAAGATCAGATGGCGGAAGCGGAGCGCTGGCCCGTCGCGGCGGCGGTCACCGCCACGATGACCGCGGCCGTGGGGAAGAGGGCGGCCGCAAGCGGCACGAAGGCGAGGCCGGGCCCATGATCGATGACCGCACCGCCGGCCCAAGCACCAATGGCGTTGCCGAGGTTGAAGGCGGCGATGTTGAAGGAGGAGGCGAGGCTCTGGCCGGCGCCATCCGCCCGCGACAGGACCCACATCTGCAGCGGCGCGACGGTCGCGAAACCGGCGGCCCCCAGAGCACCCGTCAGAAGGACGGCCGTGACGGGCGAGCCGAGACCCGGAAACATGAGGGCGAGCACCAGCGCGAGCACGACGAGCGTCCCGAAGACGGTGGCAAGAAGGTTGCGGTCGGCAAGCCGTCCGCCGACCAGATTGCCGATCACCAGACCGCCGCCGAAGACGAGCAGGATCGGAGACACGGCGGCCGCCTCGAAGCCGGTGATGCGAGTGAGCATCGGAGCGATATAGGTGAACACGGCGAAGACGCCGGCATAGCCGAGAACCGTGGTGACGAGCCCGAGAAGGACGGGGACGCGCAGGATGGCTGAGAGGTCGCGCCGCCAGTCGCCTGTATCCGACGGCCGTCCGTCCCGCGGCACGAGTAGGGCGATGATCGCTATCGCCGCAATCCCGACCAGAGTCACTGCGAGGAAGGTCGCGCGCCAGCCAAAGTGCTGGCCGATCCAGGTGCCGAGCGGTACGCCGAGAATGTTGGCGGCGGTCAGGCCGGTGAACATGACGGCAATCGCCGAAGCCTTGCGATCCTCGGAAACCAGCCCGGTCGCGACCACCGAGCCCACGCCGAAGAAGGTGCCGTGGGCGAGTGCGGTGAGGATGCGGGCGGCCATGAGGATATTGTAGTCGGGCGCAAGGGCGCAGGCGGCGTTGCCAACCACGAAGACCGCCATCAGCGCCACGAGGACCGTCTTGCGCGGCCAGCGCGCGGTCAGCACGGTCAGAACCGGAGCGCCGACGACGACGCCGAGCGCGTAGCCGGAGATGAGCAGGCCGGCCGCTGCGATCGACACGCCGAAGTCGGCGCTCACCTCCAGCAGCAGTCCCATGATGACGAATTCGGTGACGCCGATGCCGAAGGCCCCGGCCGTCAGTGCGTAAAGAGCGAGCGGCATGATGACTCCTGTGATGGTGATGTCCGACACAGGAGATAGATATGGCGAGGGAGATGATATAGTATGCCGCTTGGCACATCATTTGTGAAATAGAGGAACAATGGCGCGAGCGGAAATCAATCGGTCCGGCGAAATGGAAGTGTTCGTCAGGATCGTCGAGCAAGGCGGCTTCTCGGCTGCGGCGCGCGCCTGCCGCATCACGCCGTCGGCGGTGAGCAAGCTCGTCGCCCGCCTCGAGGCAAGGCTCGGCACACGGCTCGTCAACCGTTCGACGCGTGCCTTCCAGCTCACCCCGGAGGGCTGCGCCTTCTATGAGCGGGCGACACGCATTCTCGCGGACATCGAAGAGGCCGAGCGCGCGGCAGGTGCCGGCGAGCAGCCGGTCGGGCGTATCCGGCTCAACACCAGCGCTTCCTACGCGACCCATATCCTGGCACCCGTTCTGCCGGAATTCCTGGACCGTTATCCCGAGATCACGCTCGATCTCGTGCAGACCGATATGATCGTCGACCTGCTTGCGGAGCGGACCGACGTCGCGGTGCGTGCCGGCCCGATGCGGAACTCCAGTCTCGTCGCCCGCAAGCTCGGGGAGGCGAGAATGGTGGTCGTCGCATCACCGGCCTATCTCGCACGCCTCGGCACGCCGCGTTCTATCGAGGACCTCGACCGGCACAACCGGCTCGGCTTCGGCTATGTGCGGACGGTCGATGGCTGGCCGATGCTGAAGGACGGCGAGACCGTCATCGTTCCGGCTGTGGGGCGCATCCAGGCGAGCGACGGCGAGGCGCTGCGCCGGCTGGCGCTCGAAGGCAACGGGCTCGCACGGCTCGCAGAATTCACGGCGCGCGAGGACATAGCCCAGGGTCGCCTTGTGCCGGTGCTGGAGGATTTCAATCCCGGTGACCGGGAGGCGTTCCACGCCATCCACATCGGCCAGGGCGGACCGCTCCCCTCGCGCGTGCGCGCCCTCCTCGACTTTCTCGCGGAAAGGGGACGGATTTCGTAGGCGCGCCTCCGGCCGGCCACGATGCCGGGGTTGCGCCGAGCGTCATTCGAGCCCGACGGCCCGCAGGATCGTCGCAAGATCCCGCTTCATGCTCCCCGACATGACGAAGTCGCCACGCAGCGCCTTTAATGCGTAACGTTCCCGCTCGATCTCGGCCGCGGTCCGGAATCCGAGTCGCCTCAGGATCGGAAGCGGCGGGCACCAGCCGTGGACCGCGTGCTGGAGGAGGAACGTCGCGACCAGCGCCGACAACCCGTAGAACCGCCTGTCGACCCGGGACCCGAGCACCAGTCCGAGGAGCGAGAACGTGGCCGCGTTCGCTTCGAGCACCCGTTCGACGTCCCATTCCTCGTCGAGGGTCCTGAGGCGCGCATCGATATATTGCGGCATGTTGGCGAAGAAGTGTATCCGCTCGCGCAGTTCGTCATCGATCCTGCGGTTGATCTCCGGAGCGGTCCTTTCGCGGACGCGGCTTGCCGTGGCGGTCATGGATAGCCTCCTGCGGAACACGGTTGCGGGACCGAACATCCGCCGCCGGCCTTTGTTCCGCCAAGGGAGATCCGCCAGCATGGCAGCGGTCGGATCATGGCCGGCGAAACAGCGCCATCGAACGGGCGGCGATCACCCGCGTCTGTCCTTCCTTCGAGGTCTCCCCGGTCTGGCCGTCGCTCGTCGTAAGTTCGAGCACCCACCCGGCGCCGCCGGTCTTCGGTAACCGGCAGTGAAGGTCGCGGTCCTCCGGATTGAAGATCAGCAGGATGTCGCTCCAGACACCTGCCTGCTGTTCGAGATCGGACCGGTGCAGCCGAAGGGTCAGGGCGTTGCCGCCGAGCCAGTGCTCGGGACGCTGCGGCCCGCCCTTGTGGTTGAACCAGTCGATCAGCGTGCCATCGCGCCAGTTTGCCCGCCGCAGGAGCGGCTGGGCGCGGCGAAGCGCAATCACCTTCCGGGCAAACTCGCGCAACTGGTGACAGCCTTCCGGCAGGTTCTCCCAATGCAGCCAGCTAACTTCATTGTCCTGGCAATAGGCATTGTTGTTGCCCATCTGGGAGCGGCCGAACTCGTCGCCGGCCACCAGCATCGGCGTGCCGTGGGAGAAGAACAGGGTGGCGAGGAAGTTCCGCCGCTGCCGCTCGCGGACCGCATTGATGGCCGGATCGTCGGTCGGCCCCTCGGCACCGTAATTGTGGCTCCGGTTATGATTGTGGCCGTCGTTGTTGCCTTCCTGATTGGCCTCGTTGTGCTTGTGGTCGTAGGAGACCAGATCGTTGAGCGTGAAGCCGTCATGGGCGGTGATGAAGTTGACGCTCGTCCACGGGCGGCGACCGGAGAAATCGAAGATATCGCCGGAGCCGAGCAGGCGTGCCGCAAAATCGGGGGCGCAGTTGTCCGCGTCGAGCCAGTAGTCGCGGCAGGAATCGCGATACTTGTCGTTCCATTCCGCCCAGCCCGGTGGGAAGCCGCCGACCTGGTAGCCGCCCGGTCCGATGTCCCACGGTTCGCCGATGAGCTTTCTGGTCGCAAGCACCGGGTCCTGGGTGATGGCGTCGAAGAAGCCGCCGCGCCGGTCGAAGCCCTGTGGTTCGCGCCCGAGGATGGTGCCGAGATCGAAGCGGAAGCCATCGACCTCGAATTCCTCCGCCCAGTAGCGCAGGGAATCCATCACCATCTGCAACACGCGCGGATGGGAAGTGTTCACCGTGTTGCCGGTCCCGGTGTCGTTCACATAGTATCGGTGGGAGTCCGCCATGGTGCGATAATAGGCAAAATTGTCGATGCCCTTCATCGACAGCGTCGGGCCGAGCTCGTTACCCTCGGCGGTGTGGTTGTAGACGACGTCGAGGATGACCTCGATGCCGGCGTCGTGGAAGGCGCGGACCATCGTCTTCAGTCCGTCCGCGTCTTGCGGCCCGCAATAGCGGGCGGCGGCCGCGAAGAACCCTATGGTGTTGTAGCCCCAGTAGTTGCGCAATCCCTTGTCGAGCAGGAGGCTGTCGTCGAAGAAGGCCTGGATCGGCATCAGTTCGACGGACGTGACGCCGAGACTGCGGATATAATCGACGGACGCCGGATGCCCGAGTCCTTCAAACGTGCCCCGCAAGTCCTCCGGAATGGCGGGGTTTAGCTTGGCAAAGCCGCGGACATGGGTCTCATAGACGATGGTATCCGCCCACGGCACCCGAAAGTCCCTGCGTTCGGCGCCCCCTTTCCGGCCCGGGCCAAGCACCCGGCATTTCGGCACACATGCGGCATTGTCGAGGGTGCTGAAGGAGAGGTCCTTCTCCGGGCTGTCGATCTCGTAGCCGAAATTGGCCTTCGAGGGCTTGAGTTCACCCACGAGTTCACGGGCATAGGGATCGAGAAGCAGCTTGTTCGGATTGAACCGGTGACCGTTCTCCGGATCAAAGGGCCCGTGCACCCGGAAGCCGTAGAGTGCGCCCGGCTTAACGCCGGGCACATAGCCGTGCCAGACCTCATTGGTGTATTCCGGGAGCTGTAGCCGGGCGACCTCCAGCTGGCCGGTTTCGTCGAAGAGACAGAGCTCCACCTTCTCCGCATGGGACGAGAAGAGCGCGAAATTCGTTCCCCCGCCGTCGGAGGTGGCGCCGAGGGCGTGCCCGTAGCCGGCGACGATCTTGAGGCCGGCGCTGCGATTATCCATGGACATCCCCTTCTGCGGATCGAGACCGCACCTCAATTCTCCGGCCTTCGCTTTTGTTCCCGCCGCGTCAATCGCGACCGCCGAGGAAGAGCGCCGTCGATAGATAGCCGAGGCTGAACGGCGCTCCGAAGGCGTAAAGCAACAGAACGACCACGAGCGGATCGTTCGCGAAGTCGCCGCCGGGCAATCCACCTGCCCGCAAGACAACGAACACACCCACGGAGACTCCGATCAGGAAGCAGCTTGCAAGATTGACGAGGACGAATGGATCAGACGCTGCATTGGCGTGTCTCCTCACGCCGACAACGGCTGGCACGAAGGACGGTTCCCCGTCCGACCGGAACGCTTGGCCCGATTGCGCGTTTACCGGCGGGATGAAGGATGTGTAGACGCATGGCCAAGGAGCAGCAGAACCTCGAAATCATGGAGCACCGCGCGTTTCAGGAGACGTTCTGGAGGGTCGAGCGGTTCGCCTGGCTGCTTTTCGCAGTCGTCCTCGTGGCGGTCACCCTCGGCATGACCGGTTCCGGCGGCCTGCTCTCGCGCTCGACGCTCTTGTCCGACCGCTCCGTTGCGGACGTGCCCCGATTTTCGCGTTGGGAAGCGCCCGACGAGATCTGCGTCACGCTCGCGCCGTCGAAGGATCAGAACCTGACGCTCGCAGCGGCATTCTTCTCCAAGTTCCAGATCGAAACCATGCAGCCTCCCCCTGCGCACACCGATCCGGGGCAGTCGTCGACGGTCTACCATTTCGGTTCGTCGGAGACGGAGCCGCTCCTGGTATCGATCAACCTGCGGCCGCTACATCCGGGGCAGGTCTCCTATTTCCTCGGCCTCAACGGCGAGCGCGTGTCGGCCGAGACCTTCGTCTGGCCATAGGGGGAAAGCATGGATTCGGTCATCCGCGGCTTTGCCATCTACTTCGTGCTTCTGATCGCCATCCGCTTTTCCGGACGGCGAACGATCGCGCAGATGACGGCCTTAGATTTCGTGCTGCTGCTGATCATCGCCGAAACCACCCAGCAGGCGATGCTCGGCGAGGACTTTTCGATCGTCAACGCCGCGACCCTCATCCTCACCCTGTTCGGCATCGACATCGCGCTCTCCTACGTCAAGAAGTGGCTGCCGAAGGTCGCGATCATGGTCGACGGAACACCGACGGTTCTCGTCCGTGACGGTGAAGTGGATACCGACGCGCTCCGCTGGGCCCGGCTCGACGAGGAGGACCTGCTCGCCGCCGGCCGGCAGCAGGGAGTGACCAGCCTCGACCAGATCCGCTTCGCGATCCTCGAGGCGAGCGGCGGGATCAGCGTCATTCCGAAAAAATGACGGGCGGCACCGGAGACACCGATGCGTTTCAGATGCCGAGCGCATCGCGCAAGGCGAGCCCTTCAGGCGTGCGGAAATCGAGATCGGCCTCGATGTGGTCGATGTGATGCAGCATCAGATTCGCCGCTTTCTCCCCGTCACGCCGCTCGAGGGCGTCGAGGATGTCGGCGTGCTCGTTGTGTCCGCAACTCGAGACACCCGTTCGGCCGTAAAGGGCAATCACCAGCGACGAACGCGCGATCAGTTCCTCCATGAAGCGCTTGAGGATCAGGTTGCCGGAGATCGATGCCACCATCAGGTGAAAATCACCGGAGGCCTTGATCTCCGCCCGGCGGGCGGCGGGGCCACGCTCGTTCATGTGGGACGTCTCTTCCTCGAGATGGCGCCGAAACGCCACGATGTCCGCCGCGGTGATGCGGTCGGCGGCCGCAATCGCGATCCCCGGTTCGATCAGCCGGCGCGAGGCGAAGACCTGGCGGGCCTCTTCCGGAGACGGACTGGAGACGAAGGCGCCGCGATTGCGCTCCATTCTCACGAGCCCCTCGAAGGCGAGCATCTGCAGCGCGGCCCGTGCCACCGTCCGGCTCGCGTCGAACAGCGCGCCGACCTCGCTTTCGGTCAGCTTGGTGCCGGGGGCAAGGCGTCTGTCGACTATGGCGCTCCTGAGCGACTCCCGGATCGCCGCCGACCGGTCGTCCGGCGCACTCTCCGAAGTGCTCGCCTTTTCCGTGGCATCCATGGCCTGTGTCCCGCTTCGCATTTCGCTCCAAACTAGCCGATCCGGCGATGAATGCAAAGATGCAGTGATATTGTGTACAATCTGCCCATAACATCGCCACCAGCCGTCCAGAATCTGGGCACAACGGACCATCAGCGGTCCGATGAACGACAGTCGACGCGCAATAGCCTTTCCGTTCCAGTCGGTTGATGCCTACCGGCCGGAACTGGCACGGGCGATGCATGCTCTCTTGCGGACCTGGAGAGCGCGTGCATGAGCAAAGCCGCAGACATAGACATCGCATCGATCACCAAGATCTACGGCACCACGACGGCCGTGGATGCGGTCAGCCTGAAGATCCGCGCCGGCACCTATTGCTGCCTCCTCGGCCCCTCGGGCTGCGGCAAGACCTCGACGCTCAGGATGATCGCCGGCCACGAGACGGTCAGCAGCGGCGACATCCTGCTCGGCAACACGATGGTGACCGACCTGCCGCCCGCCCGGCGCGGGACGGCGATGATGTTCCAGTCCTATGCGCTCTTTCCCCATCTCGATCTCGTCGACAACGTCGCCTTCAGTCTCAAGATGAAGGGCATGGGGCGGGAAGCGCGCCGCGCCAAGGCGCTCGAGATGCTGGCGCTCATGCAGCTCGAACCTTATGCAACGCGGAAACCGGCGCAACTCTCCGGCGGCCAGCAGCAGCGCGTCGCGCTTGCCCGCGCCCTGATCACCGATCCGGCGGTGCTCCTCCTCGACGAACCGCTCTCGGCGCTCGACCCCTTCCTCAAGGTGCGGATGCGCGCAGAACTGAAGAAGCTGCAGACCTCGCTCGGCATCACCTTCGTGCACGTCACCCACAGCCAGGAAGAGGCGATGGCGCTCGCCGACCTCATCGTGGTGATGAACGAAGGCAGGATCGAGCAGGCGGCGCCGCCACGCACCGTCTTCGAGCGGCCCGCGACCGCTTTCGTCGCCCGCTTCATGGGCGATCACAACGTGATTTCCGGCCGCGTCGTCGCATCGGACGCGGCGGGGCAGACGATCGAGGTGCCGAACGGCGGCCGCTTCCACGCAGATGGGCCGGCGGCGGAGACCGGCGCGCCGGCCGACATCGCGGTCCGCACCGATCGCATCCGCCTCGGCGAGCCGATCGCCCATGGCTGCGGCTTCCAAGGCATCGTCGGCAATATCGAATATCTCGGCGCGACCGTGCGGCTCTCGATCGCAGGCGCCGGCCTCGACGAATTCACCGTCGTGACGCGGGATACCGACTTCTTCGCCCGCCAGCCGAAGATCGGAGAAGCCGTCCCGCTCTCCTGGGCCTCGAGCGACGCGATCGTCCTCGGCCGCCCGCGAGGCCGCAATCCCTGAGCAACCAAGAAAAACCACAGAGGAGAACTGCGCATGACCGAGACCAATACGAAGAAGCAGGGTATTACCCGCCGCAACCTGCTGAAGACCGCCTCCGCGGCTGCCGGCCTCGCCGCCGGCTCCGGCGCAATCACCGGCTTCCCGACGATCTGGGCACAGAACCCGATCACGCTCCGCCAGTTCGGCACGGGCGTGTCGAACATCAACGCCATCGCCGAGAAGTGCAAGGCCGAGCTCGGCATCACGCTCGAGATGACGGCGACCGACAGCGACGCCGCCGCCCAGCGCGCCGTCACCCAGCCGAACTCCTACGACATCGCCGACGTCGAATACTGGATCCTGAAGAAGGTCTATCCGACCGGCGTGATCCAGCCGATGGAGACGAAGAAGCTGAAATACTACGACAAGGTCGTACCGCTGTTCAAAACCGGCAAGCTCCTGCCCGACAGCGTGATCGCGCAAGGGACGGCGCCGCACACCGTCGGCTATGTCGAAAGCAAGGACGCCAAGACCTTCGCTTCCGGCGAGACCGAGTTCTTCACGATGATGCCGACGATCTACAATGCCGATACGCTCGGCATCCGTCCGGACCTCGTCGGCCGCGAGATCACCAGCTGGGCCGACATCATGGACCCGGCGTTCAAGGGCAAGACCTCGATCCTCAACATCCCGTCGATCGGCATCATGGATGCGGCGATGATCATGGAGGCGATGGGCAAGATCAAGTATGCCGACAAGGGTAACATGACCAAGGAAGAGATCGACAAGACGATCGACTTCCTGATCGAGGCCAAGCAGGCGGGCCAGTTCCGCGCCTTCTGGAAGTCGTTCGACGAGAGCGTGAACCTGATGGCCTCCGGCGAAGTGGTCATCCAGTCGATGTGGTCGCCGGCGGTGGCCGCCGTCCGCTCCAAGGGCATCGCCTGCAAGTACCAGCCGCTGAAAGAGGGCTACCGCTCGTGGGGCGGCGGTCTCGGCCTCGCCTCGCACCTTTCCGGCGCGCAGCTCGATGCAGCCTACGAATACATCAACTGGTACACGTCCGGCTGGGTCGGCGGCTACCTCAACCGCCAGGGCTACTATTCCGCCTGCATGGAGACGGCCAAGGAATTCATGTCTGCCGACGAGTGGGGCTACTGGATCGAGGGCAAGCCGGCGGCAGGGGACATCCTCTCCCCCGAAGGCAAGGTCATGGAGAAAGCGGGTGCGGTGCGCGACGGCGGTTCCTTCGAAGAGCGCATGGGCAAGGTCGCCTGCTGGAACTCGGTGATGGACGAGGACCGCTACATGGTCCGCCGCTGGAACGAGTTCATCGCGGCGTGATTTCCACCCTCCCCTCGAGGGGGAGGGTCGGCGCATCGCGCCGGGGTGGGGTGCAGGTTTCCAATGGGTCACCCCCACCCGCGGCTTCGCCGCGACCTCCCCCCTCAAGGGGGAGGTCTCAGCACGGTCTCTCCCCCCTTGTGGGGAGATGGCCGGCAGGTCAGAGGGGGTATTCAATGCGGCTAACCGAGGGTGCAAGAACCATGACCGCAGTGCGATTTATCGGCGTTGGCGAGGACCGACCTGAGCGCTCCATCCGCCTGCCGGGCTGGCTCGCCTCCTATCTGCAGGCCGCGCCGCTGGTGCTCATCCTCGACGTCTTCCTTCTCGTTCCGATCGTCATGATCGGCGTCGTCAGCTTCTGGGACTACGATTTCGCCCAGATGTATCCGGATTTCGTCACCTTCAACTATTCCGAGACGCTCGGCTCGTGGGTCACCTGGAAGACCTATCTCAACACGATCAAGTTCGCGGCGATCGTCTGGGCGATCACGCTCTTCGTCGGCTTCTGGGTCGCCTATTTCCTCGCCTTCCATGTTCGCAGCGCCGCGATGCAGACCGTGCTCTTCCTCGTCTGCACGGTGCCGTTCCTCACCTCGAACATCATCCGCATGATCTCGTGGATCCCGGTCCTCGGGCGCAACGGGCTCATCAACAGCGCGCTTGTCTCCTCGGGCATCGTGACAGAGCCGGTGGAATGGCTGCTCTATTCCGATTTCGCGGTCGTGCTCGCCATGGTGCATCTCTACACGCTGTTCATGGTGACGCCGATCTTCAACACCATGATGCGCATCGACCGCTCCCTCCTGGAGGCGGCGCGTGACGCCGGCGCATCCGGCTGGCAGACGCTGGCAAACGTCGTCATTCCGCTCGCAAAGCCCGGCATGGCGATCGGCACGATCTTCGTCGTCACGCTGGTGATGGCCGATTTTTCGACCGTGCAGGTGATGTCCGGCGGCCAGAGTGCCTCGGTCGCACTGATGATGAAGAACCAGATGTCGCTGCTGCAATATCCGGCAGCCGCGGCGAATGCGGTCGTCCTGCTCGTCCTCGTCCTCCTGATGGTCGCAGCCATCCTGCGCGTCGTCGACATCCGCAAGGAGCTCTGACATGTACCGGGAAAAGCGTTCGCGCGAATTCTATGTCCTCGCCGCCTTCTTCGGGCTCTTCGTGCTGTTCCTCTACGGTCCGCTCTCGGCGATCCTCATCCTCTCCTTCCAGGGGCCGAACGGCGGCCTCACCTTCCCGCTGAACGGCGTGTCGCTGCACTGGTTCGCCAATCTCCTCGAACAACAGGCCGTCGGCGATTTCGGCGGTTCCTTCCGTCGCTCCTTCGCGCTCGGTCTGATGGTGATGGTGGTCACCGTCCTCGTGTCGCTGCTTGCGGGGCTCGCCTTCCGCCGCCGCTTCGTCGGGGCGTCGGCGCTCTTCTATCTCTCCGTCGCAAGCCTCGTCGTCCCCTCGATCATCATCTCGCTCGGGATCGGCGTGCTCTTCAGCCAGCTCGGATTGCAGCCGGCCTGGTATTCGTCGGCCTTCGGCGCGCACCTCACCTGGACGCTCCCCTTCGGCGTCCTGATCATGTTCGCCGTCTTCAACCGCTTCTCGCCCGCTTACGAGGAGGCCGCCCGCGACCTTGGGGCGAGTGCCTGTCAGACCTTCCGCCATGTCGTGCTGCCGATGATCGCGCCCTCCCTCGTCGGTATCGGCCTCTTCGGCTTCAGCCTCTCCTACGACGAGTTCGCCCGGTCGCTGATGACGTCCGGCACCTACAACACGCTGCCGCTCGAGATCTACGGCATGACCACCAACGTCACCACGCCGGTCCTCTATGCGCTCGGAACGGTGACCACGCTCTTCTCCTTCCTCGTGATCGGCGGGACGCTGGCGCTGATCTCCTTCATCAATCGCCGTCGTTGCGACGGTTGAGGTTGCCCATTCATGCGCATCGCCGTCATCAATCCGAACACGACCGCCAGCATGACCGCAACCATCGGAGATGCCGCCCGTCGCGTCGCCAATCCCTCGACCGTCATCGATGCGATCACCTCGTCGATGGGGCCGGCCTCAATCGAGGGCTATTACGACGAGGCACTCGCCGTGCCGGGGCTGCTCCTCGAAATCGTCAGGGCGGAGAAACAGGGCGCGGCGGCGGCGATCATCGCCTGCTTCGACGATACCGGCCTCGACGCCGCCCGCGCGCTCGCGTGCATTCCGGTCATCGGCATCTGCGAGGCGGCGTTGGCGGCGACCAGCTTCATCGCCCAGCGCTTCTCCGTCGTCACGACCGTGGAGCGCTCGCGTATTCCCGTCGAGGCGCTCGTCCACCGCTACGGCATGGCGGGGCGCTGCATGGTCCGCGCCGCGGACATTCCCGTCCTCTCGCTCGAAGACCCGCAATCGGACGCCCGCGACCGTCTGCGCAGCGAAATCGCCGCGGCGCTGAAAGGTGATCGGGCGGAAGCGATCGTGCTCGGCTGTGCCGGCATGGCCGATCTCGCCCTCGATCTCCGGCGCGAATTTTCCGTACCCGTGGTCGACGGCGTTGCCGCCGCCGTCAAGCAGGCGGAGGCGCTGGTGGCCATGGGCTTGTCCACGGCCAAGCGAAGCGCTTATGCTCGGCCGGTCGACAAGCGATATGACGGGGCGATGGGGGCCTTCGCGCCGTCAGCCATGGGGGTGTGATGGACGAGCCGCAGCCGGAAATCCGCATTCTCGACGGTGCCGGGGTCGAGCGCCTCGTCGGCTGGGCCAAAGACGAAGGCTGGAACCCCGGCCTCGCCGACGCCGCGGCGTTCCGGATGGCCGACCCGGACGGCTTCCTCGGCTGCTTCCTCGGCGGAGAACTCGTCGCCGGCATATCCGCCGTCGCCTACGGAGAGGACTTCGGCTTTATCGGTCTCTATATCTGCCGTCCGGAGTATCGCGGCAGGGGCTACGGCAAGCTGGTCTGGGATGACGGCATGACCCGTCTAGGAACGCGCACGATCGGGCTCGACGGCGTTCCGGCACAGCAGGCGAACTATGCCCGCATGGGCTTCGTCGCGGCCTATGACACGCTGCGCTGGAGCGGGCGGCCCGCGCATCCGCAACCGGGGGCCCATGTCGTCGCAGTGACACCGGAGCTTGTTCCCCGGATCCTTGCCTATGACCGCCCCCACTTTCCGGCCGAACGGGACGGCTTCTTGCGAGCATGGCTGGATGAGCCCCGCCACGCCCGGGCGGTGCTACGGAACGGAAGCGTGCACGGCTATGCCGTCGTCCGGGAGTGTCACGAGGGTTTCAAGATCGGGCCGCTCTTCGCCGACGGCCTCGAGGATGCCAAGGCCCTTGTCGCCGCCTGCGCGGCGGCCTCGGGCGGCGGCACGCTTCATATCGACGCTCCCGTCGGCCAGGAAGCTTTCGCCGAACATCTCTGGGCACTCGGTTTTTCGGAAGGGTTCGCGACCAAGCGGATGTACCGGGGGCCGGCGCCGAGACTTGTGATGGACGACATCTACGGCACGACGACGCTCGAACTCGGCTGAATGGCCAATACCCTACCGATGTGAGGAGCGTCCGGTAAGCCGCCATTCCCGCGGAGACATGCCCTTCCAGCCGAGGAACGCGCGTGTGAAGTGCGCATGATCGGCATATCCAAGGTGCAATGCGATCTGCGAAAGTGACATTTCCGGCAGCGAGAGCAACATCTCCGCCTGACGTTCCAACACGACCGTCAAGACCTTGTCGAAGCTGGTGCCTCGCTCCGCCAACCGTCGCTGCAAAGTACGCCTCGGTAGCCCAAGACGACGGGCCACCCGGTCAATCGTGGGGCGGCCATCCAGTAATTCCAGGAGGACCAGATGCTCGATGCATGTCAGGAGGTCGTCGCCAATCGGAGCGTCGGAGCAATCCGGAGTAGCCGGCGGCTCTGATCGCACGGGCTTCAGTGCATCAAGCTGGTCGGCCGGGAAGTAGAGGACAGCTTCGGTGCCGAGGACAAGTGCAGCGCCCAACGTGCGCTCGGCTTCCGACCGCGCCTCGATCTGCGACCCCGATACGACGGCCCGAAGCGGCGTCCAGTTCCTTCCGAGAAATGATCGTATCAGATCTGTCATGTAACCGAGGGCCAGGAACTCGTTCTTCTGCCGTCCAGTTTCATTGCAATCGGTCAAGCTGTAGCTCCACCTCGCCACATCATCCCGAACGGTGAGATCTATCCGGGTGCATGATTGCAGCAGTGAACCCATCAGTTGGTTTGCGCTGAAGATCGCCGCTTCCAGCCGCTCGGCGGCCAGGACGCGTTCCCCGAGAACGCCAAGGCCCGCCACCCCGGACTTCAGAGAAAGACGCGCGGGGAGCACCGGGTCACCAACCTCCTGGGAGGCGAATTCAAGCAAGCGAAGCTGGCTACGCAGCGGAATAAGCCGTTCGGGGTAATCGGTAATCCCGAGCGGAACTTCGGCACGCGAGAAAACGCGAGCGACGTTTCCCCCCGCCCGTTCAACGGCATCGACGATCGGCCCCAGGGACCGCGCTTTTGTCAGCCCGAACCGTGCCATAAGGCGGATATTGTCACCGGCGTGGCACCAAATGGCAAGAATGCAGGGCGTTCCAGGGCAATATTCGTCGAGCAGAGATGAGAGGGGCACAGACGGCAAACGAACTCGGGAGGAGTCGAACCAATGAAAACATCAGCGAGATTTCGTTGCACAGTTTGTGCAATCGTTCCAATCCTAATCGGCGTCGGCGTCCAGTCCTCGATCGCCATGGCCGAAGGCGCAAAGGCGCCAACCCTCGCCATTGCCGATTTCGACTTTAAGGATACCTCTGGCGAAATCCGGGACCAATCAGCCATACATCAGAAGCGGCTGTCTGCGCTCGTGTCGACGGTGCGGGAACAATTGTCGGAAGACCGCAGGGTCGACGTCACCTCCATGGATTGCGGACATGACCAATGCACTCCGCGTGGATTGGGGCTCGCGACGCTGTCAAGGCAGGCGAAAGCAGCCGGCGCGAGTCATCTGCTGATTGGCGAGGTCCACAAGATGAGCACTCTCGTTGGATGGGTGAAATACGCATTGCTCGATCTCCAGTCCAATCGGCCGACTTGCGACCGTTTCCTGACCTATCGTGGCGATACGGACGAAGCCTGGCACCGCGCCGCAAAATTCGTCGTGCAGGACGTCGAACGGAACTGTCTTCCCTGAGTGCGTATCTCGTCACCAGGTTTTCCTGCGGCCGGTTCGAGACTTCGTCGGATGACAAGCGCAGATCGTTCAGAGCGTACTGCCACGTTCCGGCTGCGACGGCGTCTGGGTTGCCGGTGAGGCGCCGTACCGACCGGGGTGAGCTGTGGGAAGTTCCAGCGTCAAGGTGGTTCCCACACCCACCCTGGATTCGATCTTCGCGTCGCCGCCGCTCTGGCGGACGAAGCCGTAGACCATGGCGAGCCCGAGGCCCGCTCCGCCGTCTTCGCTTCGGGTGGTGAAATAGGGCTCGAAGGCCTTGTCCACGGCTTCCGGCGACATGCCGACGCCGGTGTCCTTCACCGATACGGAAACGGCACCGCCATCCGCCCGCGCCCCGACCTCGATGGCGCCGCCATCGGGCATCGCCGCAGCGGCATTCAGGCAGAGATTGAGGACCGACTGCTCGAAGAGCGCCGGGTCGACGTCGATCGTCGGGAGGTCGCTCGCCAGGTCGAGCCGGATGTGACATTTCGGGCCGACGGCGATCTCCAGAATATCGGCCATGCCGCGCAGAAGGGCCGAAAGGTCGACCGTGCTCGGACTGATCGGATGCTGGCTGCCGACCGACAGCATGCTCGCCGCAAGGGCCCGGCCGCGATCGGCCGCCTTCCGGATGCGGGCGATATGACGTTTCTGACGGTCGTTGAACCCCTGCTCCCTTTCCAGGAGCCCCAGACTGCCGGTTATGATGCCGATCATGTTGCCGACTTCGTGGCTCACCTGATGGGTCATCCGCATGATCCCGTCGAGGCGCTGGGCTTTGGCGGCCTCCGCCTCCTGGCGGTCCGTCTCGGTCACGTCGCGCGCGAGAAGCACGATGCCGCCGTCCGGCTGCCGGGACAGCGAGATCTCGATGACGCGGCCGGCGTCCGAGCGATGGCGCAGCACTGCGCGTTCGGCGAGCCGCCCCGCCTCGTCCGCTTGCGGCAGGAGGACCGGGTCAATCTCCGGGATCTGTTCGACAAACCGGCGCAAGGGAAGCTTGCGCGCGGAACCCGATTGTCCAACGAGCTCGATCACGCGGCGGTTCATGGTGATGGGGCGCCCGGCGGCATCGAAGAGCGCGATGCCCTCGTTCATGTTGCGGAAGGTCGAGCGAATGGTACGGGCAGCGGCCTCGGCGGTACGGCGCAGGCGCGACACGCGGTCGACGCTTTCCTTGAAGGCCGAGAAGGCGACCAGCAGCCGCACCAGTTCCGTCTCCGAGCCGGAATAGGCCGGCAGCGCGACATTGCTTTCACCCTTGGCGAGGGCGTTCATGCCGTTCGAGAGCGCGACGATGCCGCGCGAGACGCGCATGACGGAGCGGATCGAAACCACCGCGACGACGAGAACGAGGAGCGAGGCCACGGCGACGATCACCAGCAGACGGCTCAGCGCCGCCGACGTCGTCGCGAGGTCCTCGTTGAGGCTGCGGGTTATCACCTCGCTCTGTGTTTCCGTTGCGTGGGAGAGCTGGCGGGAGACAGAATGGAGACGCGTCACAGCGCCCCGGATCGCGAACATTTCCAGCAGATAGCGTGTCTGCGCGTCGAACACGCGCTTGTAGGGTTCGAGGTCTGCCGCCGCGACAGCGACCGAAGGTGCTGAGGTTTCCGCGACGTAGCGGCGCAGCAGCTCCCCGAGCTGGAAGAGGCTGTCCGAATTGGATGCCGCCTGAACGATCCCGTTGAGGCGCCGCCGCAGACCGGCGTCGACGATGATCTGCCCGGTGGCGATTTCGCCGAGTGCCGCCGCCGCGTCCGCCTTGTGCCTCTGCGCGGCTTCTGCGTCGTCGACCAGGCGCACGGTCTGCGTGCGGATCGTCTGCAGAAGCTCCAGAACCTCCCGGCTCGCGAAACCCTTCTGCGCGTTCTCGCGCGACTGGCTCTCTATGGTCTTCAACAGATTGTCGACCTGGACCACGACGGCGCGGCTCTCACTGGAGACGCGGTACGGCGATGTCGCATTCATGAGGAAGGGCGCGCTCGACACGAGGTCGGATACCTGCCGCGAGACCAGCGACGCCTTGGCGAGACCGGAAAAGGCCTGGAGCCCGTAGGCCGCCATCTCGTCGCGTGCCTTCTGGAGGCCGTAGATCGCCGTAACCGCCAGGCTGAGCGCCAGGAAGCAGATGAAGAGAATGGCAAAGGGCAGTCGGAATGCGATGGAGGACAGGAACGGACGACTGATCACAGCGCCGGCTCGGCATCGTCGGTGTGGAGGACGTAGCCCTTGCCCCGGCGCGTCTGGATATGACGCGGCAGATCCGGGTTGCGCTCGATCTTGCGCCGCAGCCGCAGGATCAACACGTCGACATTGCGATCGACGTAGCGATCGCTTTCCGCCCCGAGGCGATCGAGGATCTGGGCGCGGCTCACAGGCACGTTAGGACGCTCCGCCAGGATCTCGAGCAGCGCAAATTCCGCCGTCGTCAGCGTGCGGCTGCGATCGACGAGGCAGACCGCGTGTCGGCCCTTGAGGTCGACCGCCCAGTCGCCGAGGCGGAGCGACGATGACGGTTGCTGCTCGCGGTCGCCTTCCCTTTCCTGTTTCAGCGAAGGGACTGTCCGTCGAAGCACCGCCTTCATGCGCGCGGTGAGTTCGATCGGCTCGAAGGGCTTGACGACGTAGTCGTCCGCGGCGGTTTCGAGCCCGAGCACGCGGTCGGTCGCACTTCCCGCGGCCGTGACCATGACGATGCCCACGCTGGCCTGCGCGCGAAGGCGCTGGGCGAAGGCGCGCCCGGAAGTGCCCGGAAGATTGTGGTCGACCAGGACCAGATGCACGGACTCATGCTCCAGCAGCCTGGCCGCCTCCTCCGCCGAGCCTGCGGTGACGGGCTGCCAGCCTTCGGCCTCGACGAGATCGGAGATGAGTTCCGCCATGTCCGGATCGTCCTCGACGATCAGAATCCTCACCTTCTCCTGTAGCATGCGTCCGTCCTCCCGGCGCCATCATAGGCGGACGGAGGACAATGTTCAAAGGCTCGCTCGTTATGGTCGTCCGTCACATTTGTAACTTTTGTAACGCCTGCAACACCCCTCGGCCCTGCGGCGAAACATCGGTAACCATTCTTAAATTGCAGCGTGCGCCGGATCTGGCATGCTGTCTCGCAGGACCGGAACGGGGAGGTTCCGGGGGAGGAGCGTCAAAGTGCGAACAGTCGCTGTCATCAGTCTGGGAGTGACCCTTTGGCTCGGCTCGATGCAGCCGGGCGCGGCGGCGACAACTCTCAACGTCCTCTGCGGCGTCGACGAGAGCTGGTGTTCGGTTATGAAGGCGGCCTTCCAGGCGAAGACCGGCACCGAGATCACGATGGTGCGCAAGAGCACAGGCGAGATTCTCGACCAGGTCCGGGCCGAACGCGACCGGCCGACGGTAGACGTCTGGTGGGGCGGCACCGGCGACACGCATCTTCAGGCGGCCTCCGAAGACCTTCTCCAGCCGTACAAGTCGCCACAGGAGCGGGATCTCCTGCCGTGGGCGCAGAATTTCTACGCCATGTCGGGTGGGCGATCGGCTGGGGTTTATGCCGGCGCGCTCGGCTTTGCCTACAATTTAAAACTTCTGGGCCAGTACAAGGTGCCCGCTCCGACCTGCTGGCGTGATCTCACCAATTCCGCCTATCGCGGGCTGATCCAGTCGGGCAATCCCAACTCCTCAGGAACCGCATTCACGACGCTTGCGACTTTCGTACAGCTCTTTGGTGAGGAGGAGGCGTTCCGGTTCATGGAGATCCTCGACCGCAACATCGCTGACTACACGAAGGCCGGCGCCGAACCGGTCAAGGCGGCCGCCCGGGGCGAAACCCTGATCGGAATATCGTTCATGCATGACGCCGTGACGCAGAAGGAGGCCGGCTCTCCCCTGGTGATCGTCGCGCCCTGCGAGGGAACGGGCTACGAGATCGGCGCCGTCAGCATCGTGAAAGGCGCCCGCAATCTCGATGCGTCCCGTGCATTCGTCGATTTCGCCCTCAGCCCCGAGGGACAGGCGACGGGGATCGCCGCTGGACAGAACCAGGTTCCGTCTAATGCGAAGGCGGCGCTGCCCGCGACGGCACCCGACATCTCAATGATCAAGATGGTGGACTACGACTTCGCCACCTTCGGCTCCCCTGAAGAGCGAAGTCGGTTATTGAGACGCTTCGACACGGACATACTCGCCGTCCACTGACGGCTCTGAGAGCTCCAGACCCGATCCAGGTTCCAGGAAACGGACCGCGACAGCGCGGCACCGATGGGCCCTGCCGTGCCCGCGAGGATCACGGCCCGGTCCCGAACAGAAGTCAGACGCAACGCAACAGGAGGAAAGCCATGCGACTGAAATCCCTCTCGATCCTGCTCTTTGCCGGCACCGCGCTCGGTGCCGTCGAGGCCCGTGCCGCAGGCGAACTCAACCTCATCTGCTCGGCCGATGTCGTCATCTGCGAACAGATGAAGGGCGACTTCGAAAAGAGCCACGACATCAAGGTGAACATGGTCCGCCTGTCGTCGGGCGAAACCTATGCCAAGATCCGCGCCGAAGCCCGCAACCCGAAGACCGACATCTGGTGGGCCGGTACGGGTGACCCGCACCTGCAGGCGGCATCCGAGAACCTGACGCTCGAATACAAGTCTCCGGCACTCGACCAGTTGCAGGACTGGGCGCAGAAGCAGGCGGAAAGCTCGGGCTACCGCACTGTCGGCGTCTATGCCGGTGCGCTCGGCTGGGGCTATAATTCCGAGATCTTCAAGACGAAGGGCTACAAGGAGCCGGCCTGCTGGGCCGATCTGCTCGCGCCGGAGCTGAAGGGCGAAATCCAGATCGCCAATCCGAACTCGTCCGGCACCGCCTACACGGCACTTGCGACCCTCGTGCAGATCATGGGCGAGGATCAGGCCTTCGACTACCTGAAGAAGCTCAACGCCAACGTCTCGCAATACACCAAGTCCGGTTCGGCACCGGTCAAGGCCGCAGCGCGCGGCGAGACCGGCCTCGGCATCGTCTTCATGCATGATGCCGTCGCCCAGGCAGTGGAAGGCTTCCCGGTCAAGGTCGCGGCACCATGCGAGGGCACCGGCTACGAGATCGGCTCGATGTCGATCGTCAAGGGTGCCCGCAATCTCGACAACGCCAAGGTCTGGTACGACTGGGCCCTTTCGCCTGAAGTGCAGTCGCGGATGAAGGATGCGAAGTCCTTCCAGCTGCCGTCCAACAAGACCGCCGAGGTGCCTGAGCAGGCGCCGAAGTTCGAGAACATCAAGCTCATCGACTACGACTTCAAGACCTACGGCGACTCGGCGAAACGCAAGGCGCTGCTGGAGCGCTGGGATCGCGAGATCGGCGCGATCGCCAACTGACGAAGCAATGGCTGCCGCACCCGGCGACTACGCCGGGGTGCGGCCCGGTCCTGAACTTTTCGAACGTGACGAGAGCGAGGTTCGCCGTGACGAATGGCAATCGCAGACTGGACATCGTCCTTGCGCTGGGGGCGGCGGCGCTGACGCTCATGCCCTGGTACCGGATTGAGGGCGGCTACTTCGGTTTCGGCTGGATCGCCGATTTTCCTTCCACAGCCGAGACGGCTCCGGGGCTGCTGCAAATCACGAGCCACGGCAAATTCTGGCTCGTCGGTGTGGTGCTGTTCCTCGCCCTCGCAGGCCTCGCCCGCAGCCTACGGGATCCGGCACGGCGTGGCCGCGGCCTGGTTCTCGCCGGCGCCCTCGGCCTCCTGTTTCTCTCGCTTCAGGGCCTTGCGGTCAGCTTCACCGGCTGGACCTGGACGATCAGCGAGACCCTGTTCGGCTTGCTTGCGGACGGCCAGCCCTCCATGGGGGCCGGCGCCGTCCTGATGTCGCTGGTCTTCGTGCTTCTTGTCGCCTTCGGCCTCGCCGAGCGAGGCGTGATGAAGGGCGACGCCTTCATCGTCGGCTCGATCTCCGTGCTCGTCTTTCTGGTGACGGTCTTCGTCTTCTATCCGATCGGCAGCATGTTCGTCGGCGCGGTGCAGGATTTCGACGGCTCCTTCAATCCCGACAATTTCATTCGCAATGCCCAGGACCCGGGCATCTGGAGCCTCGGCTGCGTGTCCGGCGGCGAACGTTGCGGTGTCGCCTGGCGCACCCTTTTCCTCGCGATCATGACGGCGCTCGGCTCGACCCTGCTTGGGCTTGCCTTCGCGCTTCTGTCGACCCGCACGCACTTTCCTTACAAGAAGGGATTGAGGCTGCTGACTGTCCTGCCGATCATCACGCCGCCTTTCGTCATCGGCCTCGCCCTGACGCTGCTCTTCGGACGCGCCGGCGTCGTCACCGAAGTAGTATCCGGGCTGTTTGGGCTCGAGCCCGGCCGCTGGCTCTATGGTTTGACCGGCATCTGGATCGCGCAGGTTCTTTCGTTCACGCCGATCTCCTTCCTCGTGCTGATCGGCGTCGTCGAAGGGGTAAGCCCTTCGATGGAGGAAGCCTCGCAGACCCTGCGCGCCGACCGCTGGCGGACCTTCGTTCGCGTGTCGCTGCCGCTGATGAAGCCCGGCCTCGCCAATGCCTTCCTGATCGGCTTCATCGAGAGCATGGCCGATTTCGGTAACCCGCTGGTGCTGGGGGGAAGCCATGGTGTCCTGTCGACGGAGATATTCTTCGCGGTCGTCGGATCGCAGAACGATCCGTCCCGCGCTGCCGTGCTCGCGATCGTGCTCCTCTCCTTCACGCTTTCGGCCTTCCTCGCGCAGCGCCTCTGGCTCTCCGGCAAGAATTTTGCGACCGTCACCGGCAAGGGCGACAACGGCGTTCACATCGCGCTTCCGCGCGGCCTCTCCGTCGCCGTGCACGCGGTGGCGATCCCGTGGATGATGTTTACCGTGGTGGTCTACGGCATGATCCTCTTCGGCGGTTTCGTGAAGACCTGGGGCCTCGACAATTCGCTGACCCTCGACCACTACGCACGTGCCTTCTCGATCGGCTTCGAAAGCGGCGGGATTGCCTGGACGGGCGTGGCGTGGAACTCCTTCTGGACGACCATGGAGATTGCCCTCGTCTCGGCACCGCTCACTGCCACTGTCGGGCTGCTCACCGCCTATATCATCGTCCGCCAAAAATTCGCCGGCCGAAACCTCTTCGAATTCGCGCTGATGATGAGCTTCGCCATTCCGGGAACGGTGATCGGCGTCAGCTACATCATGGCCTTCAACCTCCCGCCGGTCGAAATGACCGGTACTGCGCTCATCCTGATCGCCTGCTTCGTCTTCCGCAACATGCCGGTCGGCGTGCGCGGCGGCATCGCGGCGATGAGCCAGCTCGACAAGAGTCTCGACGAGGCGTCGCTCACATTGAGAGCCGACAGCTTCCGGACGATCCGCAAGGTGATCCTGCCGCTGATGAGGCCGGCGCTCAACGCCGCGCTCGTCTATTCGTTCGTGCGGGCCATCACCTCGATCAGCGCCGTCATCTTCCTGGTCAGCGCCCAGTACAACATGGCGACCTCTTACATCGTCGGTCTCGTTGAGAATGGCGAATACGGTGTGGCGATCGCCTACTCCTCGATGCTGATCGTGGTGATGCTCGCGGTCATCACCGGTTTCCAGTTCCTCGTCGGAGAGCGCCGCCTGCGCCGCGAAAATCGTGTCGCCGCAGCCCCCCGAACTCCCTCTGTCGCCATCGGTCAGGAGAAAGCCGTATGACCAGCCACAAGCCCGGTTCCGTCGTCTTCGAAAATGTTCGCAAGAGTTTCGGCGTCTTCACTGCAATTCCCGATCTTTCCCTCACCATCGAGCCGGGCACGCTGGTGACCCTGCTCGGCCCTTCCGGCTGCGGCAAGACGACAACCTTGCGCATGTTGGCCGGCCTCGAACACCCGACCTCGGGACGCATCCTGATCGGCGGCAAGGACGTCACCATGCTGCCGGCGAACGCTCGCGACGTGTCGATGGTGTTCCAGTCCTATGCCCTCTTTCCGCACATGACCGCCCTCGAAAACGTCGCCTATGGTCTCGAATCCTCCCACCTCGGCAAGAAGGTGGCGCGGGAGAAGGCCGAGCACGGACTGGAGCTCGTCGGACTTGCCGGAATGGGCGGGCGTCTGCCGGCCGAGCTCTCCGGCGGCCAGCAGCAACGCGTCGCCGTCGCGCGCGCACTGGTGCTGGAGCCGCAGGTGCTGCTTCTCGACGAACCGCTTTCCAACCTCGACGCACGCCTGCGCCGCAAGGTGCGCACAGATATCCGAGACCTTCAGCAGCGGCTGGGCTTTACCGCGGTCTACGTGACCCACGACCAGGACGAAGCCCTCGCCGTATCAGACCGGATCATCGTCATGAAGGACGGGGAGATCGCCCAGTCCGGCGCACCGCGCGAACTCTACGAGGCGCCCGCCTCCCCCTTCATCGCGGATTTCATGGGCGAAGCAAACGTCATTTCCTGCGAGGTCCTTTCCGTCGATGCCGACCGCGCGCTCGTCAAGGTCGGCAGCCTCGAACATCATCTGCCGGGAAACAATGCGAAGCGTGGAGCCGCGAAGCTCGCGGTGCGGCCGGGTGCGATCCGCCTCGGCGGCGGTGAGGAGCCGGGGCTCAGGGGCCGGGTCCTGCATTCCGCCTATCTCGGCGACCACATCGAGTACGAAGTCGAAACGGACGTCGGCGCCTTCTTCGTCGTCGACCATTCCGTCGAGCGCGGTTTCGCTCCTGCCGCCGACGTCACACTGGCTTTCAAGAACCGTGGCATTGCACTGATCACGACATGACATCTCCACCGAAGGAAAGAAGTATGAGCATGCAAGACACCGATATCGATCAACGGTTTTCGCTGGCGCGGTCCATTGCGGAGGAGGCCGGGCGACTTGCGCTTGGCTATTTCGAGAACCGGGGCAGCCTCGTGATAGAGACGAAGCGCGACCTTCAGGACGTCGTCTCCATCGCCGACCGCAACGTCGAGACGCTGATCCGGGACCGGGTGGGGGCGGCCTTCCCGCAGGACGGTTTCCTCGGTGAGGAATTCGGCCACGTTGAAGGGGCCTCCGGCTTCACCTGGGTCGTCGACCCGATCGATGGAACGGCACCCTTCGTCAACGGCATGCCGACCTGGTGCGTCTCGATCGCCGTCCTTCACGGCAATGCCCCGGTGGTCGGCGTGGTGCACGTGCCCTGCGACAACGAACTCTATGCCGCCGCGGCGGGCCGCGGCGCGAGCCTCAACGGCAAGCCGCTCACACTCGATCCGACCCGCACGATCCAGAACGCCATGACCGGTATCGGCTGCAACACCTATGTGGCTCCCGAACGGGTCGGACGGATCATCGCCGGCCTGCTCGGCATCGGCGGCAACTTCATCCGCAACGGCTCCGGTGCCCTGATGCTCGCCTATGTCGCCGCGGGCCGCCTCGTCGGCTATTACGAGCCTTATATGCGCGCCTGGGACTGCATGGCCGGCTACTGCCTCGTGAAGGAAGCCGGCGGCGACTATCTGCCGTTCCCGACCGAAGGCGAAGCCCTGATGCAGGGTCATCCTGTTCTGGCGAGCAATCTCTCCGCCTATTCTGAACTGTTGGCGCTCGATCAGGGCTGACCGCCGCAAGGCCGGGCCGACGCCGGAGAATGATGCAGCCCCGCGACCCGGTCGCGGGGCTTTTTCGTCGTGCCTGGTTGCGCGTGGGACGACCGCGCGGCGACCTTTCCCCGCAGTGTCATTCCCTGAAAAATGGAACGGGAATTCCAGGCACTCCCGGCGCCCGTCACGCTCCTTTCCACGATTTTCCGGATTCTTCGCCAGAGGTCCTCATTCGCCCGTTGACGGCTATCCGAAAAAATGGAATAAATTATCTGCATTTTGACACGCACGGTCTGTTTATTCCGTTTTGCGCATCGCGTGGGGAGCGCGGGCCGAATCCACACGGCCGGAAAATCCGGCTTCCGGCAGGAGCAAGGTGAAGCCGGGCACCACTGAGGAGGAAAGAAATGAAGAAGTACATTCTTGGCGCTGCGCTGTCGGTCCTGATGGGTACGGCCGCTCACGCGGAAACGATCGGCGTCTCGATGGCGCTATTTGACGACAACTTCCTGACCGTCCTGCGCAACGGCATGTCCGACTACGCCAAGACGCTCGACGGTGTGACCCTGCAGATCGAAGACGCTCAGAACGACGTCGCCAAGCAGCAGAGCCAGATCCAGAACTTCATCGCCGCCGGCGTCGATGCAATCATCGTGAACCCGGTTGATACCGACGCCACCGCCGCCATGTCGAAGATCGCCGCCGATGCCGGCGTCGCACTCGTCTACGTCAACCGCGAGCCGGTCAACGTCAACGAACTTCCGGAAAAGCAGGCGTTCGTCGCTTCGAACGAGGCCGAGTCCGGCACGCTCGAAACCAAGGAAGTCTGCCGTCTGCTCGGCGGCAAGGGCAAGGCCGTCGTGATGATGGGCGAACTCTCGAACCAGGCCGCGCGCATGCGTACCCAGGACGTGAAGGACGTCCTTGCCACCGACGAGTGCAAGGGAATCGAGATCGTCGAAGAGCAGACGGCCAACTGGTCGCGCACCCAGGGTTCCGACCTCGTGACCAACTGGCTCTCGGCCGGTCTGGAATTCGATGCCGTCATCGCCAACAATGACGAAATGGCAATCGGCGCGATCCAGTCGCTCAAGGCCGCAGGCCGCAGCATGGACAGTGTCGTGATCGCAGGCGTCGACGCCACGCAGGATGCTCTTGCCGCGATGGAAGCCGGCGACCTCGACGTCACCGTGTTCCAGAACGCAGCCGGCCAGGGCAAGGGCTCTGTGGACGCCGCCCTCAAGCTGGCCAAGGGCGAGGCTGTCGAGAAGAAGGTCTACATTCCCTTCGAACTCGTCACCCCGGCCAACCTCAAGGACTATCAGGCCAAGAACTGATCTCGCAAGCAAGGCTTTCGGAATGCGGGTTTCGGCCCGCATTCCTGTACAGTTAGGGAGGAGAAGTCGCGATGGTCAGCCCGTCCACCATGGCCGCCGTGCGCAAGAGCGGCGCCGTTCCGAACGCCGAATACCTTCTGGTCGCCGAAGGCGTGCGCAAGGAATTCCCAGGTGTCGTCGCCCTGGACGACGTGTCCTTCCGTCTGAAACGTGGCAGCGTGCATGCGCTTATGGGCGAAAACGGCGCGGGCAAGTCGACGCTGATGAAGATCCTCGCCGGCATCTACCAGCCCGACCAGGGAACGGTGCGGCTGAAGGGCGCCGAAATCGAGCTCAATTCGCCGCTCGACGCTCTGGAGAACGGCATCGCCATGATCCATCAGGAACTCAACCTGATGTCGTACATGACGGTCGCCGAGAACATCTGGATCCGCCGCGAGCCGTTGAACCGTTTCGGCTTCATCGACCATGCCGAAATGAACCGTCGGACAGCAGCGCTCTTCAACCGCCTCAACATATCGATCCACCCCGAAACGCCGGTAGGCGAGCTTTCGGTCGCCAACCGCCAGATGGTCGAAATCGCCAAAGCGGTCTCTTACGAATCCGACGTCCTCATCATGGACGAGCCGACCTCGGCACTCACGGAACGCGAGGTGGACCACCTCTTCCAGATCATCCGCGACCTGCGTGCCCAGGGGATCGGCATCGTCTACATCACCCACAAGATGAACGAGCTCTTCGAGATCGCCGACGAATTCTCCGTCTTCCGCGACGGCAAGTATATCGGCACGCACGCCTCTAGCGACGTCACCCGCGACGACATCATCCGCATGATGGTCGGCCGCGAGATCACCCAGATGTTCCCGAAGGAGGACGTTCCGCTCGGCGAAGTCGTGCTGTCGGTCAAGAACCTCACACTCGACGGCGTGTTTCAGGATGTTTCCTTCGACGTGCGCGCCGGCGAAATCCTCGGCGTCGCCGGCCTCGTCGGTTCCGGCCGGTCGAACGTCGCCGAGACACTCTTCGGCGTGACACCTGCCTCATCCGGGGAGATCGCGATCGACGGCAAGCGCGTTGTGATCACTAGCCCGACGGAAGCGATCCGCAACCGCATGGCATTCCTGACCGAGGATCGCAAGGATACGGGCTGCCTGCTGGTCCTCAACGTCCTCGAGAACATGCAACTCGCGGTTCTTCAGGACCGCTATGTCCGCAACGGGTTCGTGCAACAGAGCGAACTTTCAGCGGATTGCGAAGAGATGTGCCGGAAGCTTCGGGTCAAGACCCCGAGCATGGACGAGCGCATCGAAAATCTTTCGGGCGGCAACCAGCAGAAGGTCCTGATCGGCCGCTGGATGCTGACGAACCCCAGAATCCTGATCCTCGACGAGCCGACCCGCGGGATCGACGTCGGCGCAAAGGCCGAAATCCATCGCCTGGTTACCGAGATGACCCGGAAGGGCGTCGCGGTCATCATGATATCATCTGAAATGCCGGAGGTTCTCGGCATGAGCGACCGCATCATGGTGATGCACGAGGGGCGCGTCACCGGCTTCCTCGACCGGGCGGAAGCCACACAGATCAAGGTCATGGACCTGGCGTCGCGCTGATGCCGTCCAGGACTGACAGGGAGGTTAGAATGAACCAACAGACCGCGACCAAGGGCGATGTCGACCTGAAGACGGGGACGCCGCGCACGCGCAGGATGCCCCCCGAGGCAAACATCTTTCTGGTTTTGATCGGCATCGCGCTCGTCTTCGAACTGCTCGGCTGGCTGCTCGTCGGCCAGAGCTTCCTGATGAACCCGCAGCGTCTGACCATCATGATCCTGCAGGTATCGGTGATCGGCATCATCTCCGTCGGTGTGACGCAGGTCATCATTACCGGCGGCATTGACCTCTCCTCCGGTTCGGTGGTCGGCATGACTGCGATGTTCACCGCGAGCCTCGCCCAGGCGTCGACATGGTCGCGGGCGCTCTATCCGAGCCTGACCGACCTGCCATTCTTCATTCCGATCGGCGCAGGAATCCTGATCGGCCTGCTTGCCGGCTTCATCAACGGACAGCTGATCGCCAGGACCAAGATCCCGCCTTTCATCGCCACGCTCGGCATGATGGTGACGGCACGCGGTATTTCGAAGTGGTACACGAAGGGCCAGCCGGTTTCGGGCCTCACCGACCAGTTCAACTTCATCGGGACGGGCGTCTGGCCGGTGATCGTCTTCCTCGTGGTCGCGCTGATCTTCCACATCGCATTGCGCTACACCCGCTATGGCAAGTTCACCTATGCGATCGGCGCCAACGTGCAGGCCGCCCGCGTCTCCGGCATCGATGTCGAGAAGCACCTGATCAAGGTCTATGCGATCGCAGGCATGCTGGCGGGTCTCGCCGGCGTCGTCACCGCCGCCCGTGCCCAGACCGCACAGGCCGGCATGGGCGTGATGTACGAGCTCGACGCGATCGCGGCGGCCGTCATCGGCGGCACATCCCTCTCGGGCGGTGCGGGCCGCATCACCGGCACGGTGATCGGCACGATCATCCTCGGTGTGATGACCTCCGGCTTCACCTTCCTGCGGGTCGACGCGTACTACCAGGAGATCATCAAGGGCATGATCATCGTCGCCGCCGTCGTCGCCGACGTCTATCGCCAGAAGAAGCGCAAGGTCTGACGAACTCCTCCCCGTCAAACCGAACTGGCGGCGCCCCGGCGCCGCCATTCTTTTTGTAGGCCTCCCCAAGGTCAATGTTTGACGAGCATCAATGCGCGAGGCTGGGAACCAGCGTCTAATTTTGCTAGACCTAATAGACAAGGCGCGCAGGTCGCGGGACCGAGTGTCGCTGCGGCTGGGAGGCGGCGATGGAAGGGCATGAGCAGAAGACCGGGCCGGCCCGCATGTGGGAACTGTTCCCGCACGACGCGGATGTCGGCGTGCGCGGCTTCGGCGCAAGTCCGGCCGAAGCCTTCGAACAGGCGGCCCTTGCGCTGACGGCGGCGGTGACCGACGAGCCGGTCGAATCCAGAACGTCGGTTGAGGTCGAATGCAGGGCCCCGGCCCTCGACCTGCTCTTTGTGGAGTGGCTCAACGCGGTCATCTACGAGATGGCGGTCCGCCGGATGCTCTTCGGCCGCTTCGAGGTCAGGATCGACGCAGACACGCTGAAAGGCACGCTCTGGGGCGAACCGGTCGACATGCTGCGGCATGCGCCGGCGGCGGAGCCCAAGGGGGCAACCTACGGTGAATTGCAGGTGAGACAGGCCGCTGATGGCACCTGGTCTGCGGCCTGCATCGTGGATGTCTGAGGGAGTATGGGATGGACCCGGCACGTTTCACCCAAGTCGACCCGTTCACGTGGTGCATCGAGCCGACGGGCGCCATGCGTGTTCCGGCGATCATCTATGCGGACGAGGCGCTGATCCAGGGGATGGACGAGAAGGTCTATCTGCAGGCCTCCAACGTCGCATCGCTGCCGGGCATTGTTGGTGCCTCCTACGCCATGCCGGATGCCCATTGGGGCTACGGCTTTCCAATCGGCGGGGTCGCCGCCTTCGACGCCGACCACGGCGGCATCGTTTCGGCGGGCGGCGTCGGCTTCGATATTTCCTGCGGTGTACGCACCATGCTGACGGGCATCCGCGTCGAAGCCCTGAAACGGGTCGCGCATGGCCTTGCGCAGGCGCTCTACCGCGATATCCCGGCCGGCGTGGGCAGTGAAAGCACGATCAGTCTCGACGACTTCGAGATGGACGACATGCTGCGGGGCGGCGCGCGCTGGGCGATCGACATGGGCTGGGGCGAGGAACGTGACCTTGAGCGCATCGAAGAGAACGGCCGCATGGCCGCCGCCCGGCCGGAATTCGTCTCCAACCGTGCCAAGGAACGTCAGCGCCGCGAGATGGGCACACTGGGGTCGGGCAACCACTATCTCGAAGTGCAGGCGATCGACGAGATCTACGATCCGGAAGCGGCTCGCGTCTTCGGACTGCAGACAGGCGAGGTCGTCGTCACCATCCATTGCGGTTCGCGTGGGCTTGGCCACCAGATCGGCAGCGACTTCCTGCTCGAGATGGTCGGCGCGGCGAAGGAGGCCGGCATTATCCTGCCGGACAAGGAACTCGCCTGCGCGCCGATCAACTCCGACGCGGGCCGCCGCTACCTCGGCGCCATGCGCGCCGGCATCAACTGCGCGCTCGCCAATCGCGAGATCCTCGGCCATTTCACGCGGCGGATTTTCCGGCACTTCTTCCCCGGCAACGAACTCACGCTGCTCTTCGACGTATCGCACAACACCTGCAAGGTCGAAGAGCACGAGGTCGACGGACGGCTCCGCGCCCTGCATGTCCACCGCAAGGGAGCGACGCGGGCTCTGGGCCCGGGCCATCCCGATCTGCCCGAAGCCCTGAGGGTTGCGGGTCAGCCGGTACTGATCGGCGGCAGCATGGGGACCAATTCCTACGTGCTGGCCGGCCTTGCGACAAGCGAGGAAAAGTCGTTCTCCTCCGCCTGCCATGGTGCCGGTCGGGCCTTGTCGCGCCATGCGGCGGCCAAACAGTGGGGTGGCCGCCAGGTGGTCGAAGAACTGGCTCGCCGCGGCATCATCATTTGCAGCCCGTCGATGCGCGGGGTCGCGGAAGAAGCGCCTGGCGCCTACAAGGATGTGGGTGCCGTGGTCACCGCCGCCGAGCAGGCGGGACTTGCCCGCCGGGTGGCGAAGCTTTCCCCACTCGTCTGCATTAAGGGTTGAACCTTCGCGCGAAGATATCTTCCGGCAGTTGCCGTCAGACGGCGACCCATCGCCGCTCGGCGAAGGAGCGTGCCATCGCATGGACGGACTGCTCGATGCGCAATCCGTCCTCGAAGTCGATCACATGAGCCTTGTCGCCGCCGATCGCGGCGATCAGCTCGCGGCATTCGATCACCTTCAAATCGTTGAAGCCGAGGCCGTGGCCGGGTGCCGGAATGAAGCGGTCGTAGGGCGGATGGTGGGGTGCGGCTAGCACCGTGCGGAACCCCTGCTCCTCGGCCCGGCCGCTTGCCTGATAGATCTGGAACTCGTTCATCCGCTCCTGGTCGAACAGGATCGAGCCCGCCGAGCCGAATATCTGGAGGGCGATGCGCCCCTTGCGGCCCCAGGCGGAGCGGTTTGCCATCAGCACCGCGGAAATGCCGCCCTCGAGCGTCATCAGAACGCTTGCGACATCGTGGTTCTCCACCGCCCGGTTTGCGCCCTCCTTCAGGGGCCGCTCCGCATAGGGTTTCACGAGATCGGCGACGACCGTCCCGACATGACCGAAGAGCGTGAAGAGCAGCGAAAGCGGGTGGACGGCGAAATCGTCGAGCGCACCGTAGCCGGACGTGGCCTCGCTCTTCCAGTAGAAGGGCAGGAAGGGGTCGGCCATGAAATCCTCGTCCATCTCGACGCGGACATGGTTGACGGTGCCGATCGCACCCTCGTCGATCAGCCTGCGGATATGGCGGATCATCGGGTTCTGGATGTAGTTGTAGCCCATGACGGCCGTGCGTCCGCTCCTCGTCGCTGCGTCCCGCATGCGGAGCGCGTCGGCATAGGCGGGCGCCATCGGCTTCTCGCACCAGACGTGCTTGCCGGCGTCGAGGGCGGCAATCGCCATTTCGGGGTGGAGGGCGTTGGGGGTCGTTACCGAAATCACGTCGATTTCCGGATTGGCAAGCAGGTCGCGCCAATTGCCGGTCGCAGTCTCGAAGCCGAATTCGGCGGCCTTCTTCCCCGCGAGCTCGGCATTAACCTCGGCGAGCGCTACCAGCCGCGGACGCGCCACGTCACCGAAGACGCTCGCGACATTGTTCCATGCGAGCGCGTGGCACTTTCCCATGTAACCGGTGCCGATCAGTCCGATTCCGAGACCTTTCATGCCTTCCTCCCAGAAGCAGGATTTCAACGAATGCAGGTCAGGCTTGCGGGTTGTCGCGCCTGAAGATCCAGTCGTGATCCGGATGATTCTTGAACCGCCATTTGCGCAGCGGCCCCGCCATGACGTTCAGGTAATACATCTCGTAGCCGTAGGGCGAGCCGCAGGGATGATGGCCCTTCGGCACCAGGACGACATCGCCGTCGGAGACCGCCATGGTTTCGTCGAGCGAGCCGTCTTCGGTGAAGACGCGCTGGAAGCCAAAGCCCTGGGCGGGGTTCAGACGGTGATAATAGGTCTCCTCGAGATAGGTCATCTCGGGGTAGTTGTCCTCGTCGTGCCGGTGCGGCGGATAGGACGACCAGTTGCCCGACGGCGTGAAGACCTCGGTGACAAGCAGGCTGTCGGCAACGTCGCGGTCTTCCATGGCGATCGGATAGATGTAGCGGGTGTTGGCACCCTTGCCGCGCTCGGTGAGCGCAATGCCTTCCGGGCCGATCACCTGTGCCTCGCGGCCCGGCATGGCGGGCGCGGTGCAGACAGCGAGCGTGCAATCGGTGGTCGCGATCGCCGACCAGTCGCTGCCGACAGGCACGTAGACGCAATGCGGGGGCTTGCGCTCGAAGACGTTCATGCGATCGCCGAGCTCGCCGAAATCCTTGTTCCCGCCCGAAACCTCCGCCTTGCCTTCGACGAGGACGAGGATCACTTCCGTGTCGCCCGTCTTCTCGGCCGCCTTTTCGCCAGCCTTCAGGCGATAGAGCCCGAAGCCGACATAGCCCCAGCCCGCACTTTCCGGCGTGATGTCGTGAACCTTGCCGCTCGTGCCTTGCGGCTTGCGCAGAAGATCGCTCATGCCTCGTCTCCCTTGTCGGTCTCCCGGCTTTCGGCAGGCTTTTCGCCGGTGGACGAGCCCGTCGCATCCGGTGCCAGGAACAGCTGCCAGCCGGCGTAGCCGGCCGCGGCCAGAAAGATGATCGCCCAGCCTGTCGCTCCGTTTGACCATTCGACCACGGCCCAGATCGCCGGTAGGACAACCGTCAGGATGCGTAGCCAGAGCGGCCGGAAGAACGGATGCTGCGGGTCGAGGAATTTCACGCCGTCTCCTTGTCCAGGCCGGCGCTCTTCGCCATGGCCTTCAACGATTTCAGTCCGAGGCTCTGGTATTCGAAGGGATTGCGGACATCGGGGTCCTGCTCGGCTTCGATGACCAGCCATCCTTCGTAACCATGCCCGGCCGCGATCCGCAAGACCGGCGGGAAGTCGACGCCGCCTTCGGCATCGCCCGGCACGGTGAAGACGCCGCGGCGCACGCCTTCGAGGAAGGAGAGGTTCTCGTCTCGGACCTCTTTCGCGACGACCGGACGGACGTTCTTCGCATGGATGTGGCCGACGCGGTGCATGTACTTCTTCGCGACCCGTTCCGGGTTGCCACCGCCGAAGAGGCAGTGGCCGGTGTCGAGGAGAAGATGGGCGTGCGGGCCGGTATTCTCCATCAGCCGGTCGATCTCTTCCTCGCTCTCGACGATCGTCCCCATGTGGTGGTGATAGACGAGCGTGATGCCCTGCCCCGCGGCATATTCCGCGAGCGCCTCGACGCCGGCGCCGAAGGTCTTCCAGTCGCCGTCGGAGAGCTTCGGCCGGTCGTTGACGGCCACCGCGTCATCGCCGTGGATGGCGTTCGAGGTCTCGCAGACGATGATGACCTTCGAGCCCATGGCCTTCAGGAGGTCGAGCGCCGGCTGCATCGCCGCCTTTTCCTCTTCAATCGAATTGGTCAGCAGATTCAGCGAATGCCAGCCGGAGACGAAGCGGAGCCCGCGCGGCTCGAGCACGGCCTTGAGGCCCGCCGGGTCGGTCGGAAACTTGTGGCCTTTCTCGATGCCGTCGAAGCCGATCTTCGCCGTCTCGTCCAGGCACTGGTCGAGGCTGATATGGGCGCCGAGCGTGCGGTCGTCGTCGTTGGACCAGGCGATCGGATTGGTTCCGTAGAGGATCATGTCTAGCGTCTTTCCTTCAGCGCTGCTTCATAGCGGGTGCGGGCTTGGTTGACTTCCTGGCGGGCGGAGACTTCGGGCACCGCGACGTCCCACCAGAAGCCGCCGGCCTCCGGGGTGGGATAAGGATCGGTGTCGATCACGATGACGGTCGCGACGGTGGTGTCGCGAGCGGCGGCCAGCGCTTCTTCGAGTTCGGCGATCGAAGACACCTTGCGGGCGGCGGCGCCCATCGAGGCCGCATGGGCGGCGAAATCGATGGCGATCGGGTTCACATTGGTGTGCGCGTAGAGATTGTTGAACTGCGCGCCGCCGGTCTCCATCTGCAGACGGTTGATGCAGCCGTAGCCGCGATTGTCGGTGATCACGACGGTGATCTTGACCCCCATCGCGACGGCGGTCGCCAGCTCGGAATTCATCATCATGTAGGAGCCGTCGCCGACCATGACGACGACGTCGCGGTCCGGTTCGGCCATCTTGATGCCGAGACCGCCCGCAATTTCGTATCCCATGCAGGAGAAGCCGTATTCCATGTGGTAGGAGAGCGGCAGCTTCGCCTTCCAGAGCTGGTGCAACTCGCCCGGCATGGTACCGGCCGCGCACATGACGACCGTGTTGTCGCGCGAGGCGCGCTGCACGGCGCCGATCACCTGCATGTCCGTCGGCAGCGCATTCCCGTCCTTGGGCGCAGCGGTGACGGCATCCGCTCTGGCGAACCAGGCGTTCTTGAGGTCGGCGTCGGGCGCGGGGAAGACCGTGTCTCCGAGCGCCGCCGACAGGCGTTCGAGGCCGATCCTCGCATCCGCCGTCAGCGCGATCGCGTCGTGCTTGGCGCTGTCATAGGGCTGGACGTTGAGGGCGAGGATCTTGCGCGCCGGGTTCTTGAAGAGGGCCCAGGAGCCGGTGGTGAAATCCTGGAAGCGCGTGCCGACGCCGAAGACGAGATCGGTATTTTCCGCGACGATGTTGGCGCAGCCCGTTCCCGTCACGCCGACGGCCCCGAAATTGAGCGGATGGTCCCAGGCGAGCACCGACTTGCCGGCCTGCGTCTCGACGACGGGGATGCCGTGCTTTTCGGAAAAGGCCTTCAGCGTTTCGGTCGCGCCGGAGAAGTGTACGCCGCCGCCGGCGACGATGACCGGGTTCTTCGCCGCCTTCAGGGCCGCGATCGCCGCTTCGAATTCCGCCGCATCCGGTTCGGGGCGGCGCTGGCGCCAGCCCCGCCTTTCGAAGAAGCTCTCGGGATAGTCATAGGCTTCTGCCTGGACGTCCTGACAGAAGGCGAGCGTCACCGGTCCGCAATCGGCCGGATCGGTCATCGTGCGCATCGACCGTGGCAGCGCTGTGAGCAGTTGTTCCGGACGGGTGATGCGATCGAAATAGCGGCTCACCGGCTTGAAGCAGTCATTGACCGACATCGTGCCGTCGCCGAAATCCTCGAGCTGCTGAAGGACGGGATCGGGACCGCGATTGGCGAAGACGTCTCCGGGGATCAAGAGGACCGGCAGCCGGTTGACGTGGGCGAGCGCCGCAGCCGTCACCATATTCGCCGCGCCCGGCCCGATCGAGGAGGTGACCGCCATGGCGCGGCGCCGGCGAAGCTGTTTCGAATAGGCGATCGCCGCATGGGCCATCGACTGCTCGTTCTGGCCGCGATAGGTCGGAAGCTGGTCCCGGACCCCGTAAAGCGCTTCCCCGATGCCGGCGACGTTGCCGTGGCCGAAGATCGCCCAGACGCCGGCGATATAGGTCTCGCCGTGCTCATTCATCTGGTTGGCGAGGTAGCGCACCATCGCCTGCGCCGCCGTCAGTCTCACCGTCTTCATGCCTTTCCTCCCCTGGCGCGCGCCTTGTCCCAGACCGCGCAAAGACCGCTGTACCGTCCCGCCATCTCCGCGACTGCCTCGGCGTCGGTGACCGCGCCGGCAAGCCAGCCGCGGGCCGCGTCGCCGAAGATGGTACGCCCGACGGCAAAGCCCTTGACCAGATCGAAGCCGGCCGCAAGCGCAAAGCTCTCCTCCAGTTCGGCGGCTGGAGCATCGAGACCGAGCACCACGATGCCGCGGGCATAGGGATCGTTGCGGCGGACCGCTTCGCAGGCATTGGCCCAGGAGCCCTCGGTCTTCATCGGCTCCAGCTTCCACCAGTCGGGATAGACGCCGATCTCGTAGAAGCGGTCGATGATCCTGGCGACCGTATCGTCATCCGTCGGTCCAACCTTCGAAGGAATGACCTCGAGCAGCATTTCGAGCCGGTTGCGGCGAGCCGCGGCGAAGAGCCTTGCGACCGTCTCTTCCTGGTTCGCCCTGAGTTCCGGCGGATCGTCCGGATGGTAGAAGCAGAGCACCTTGACGACATGCTCGACCGGCCATTCGCAAAGACCGCCGAAATCGGGACCGATCTCCGGCTCCAGCGTCAGGGGCCGGGAGCCCGGCCACTCGACGGGGCGGCCGATCCAGAGACCGGAGCCTGCGGCGCGGTAGAGCGTGTCACGTCCGAGCCGCCCGTCGCAGAGAATGCCGTAACCGCTGCCGCCCGCCGCAACCTGCTGGGCGGCCTTCAGGCAGAGTTCCTTGAAGGCGCCGATGCGTTCCGGTGCGACGCCCGCTTCCTCGGCCATGGCTTCGAGCTGCATGCGGTGATCGAAGGCAAAGACGCGCATGACCGGCCAGTCCGTCTTGCGGTTCGTCGACCAGTGCACCTGTTCGAGGGCGGCATCCTTGCGCAGCGCCTTGTTGCGGATACCGTGCTCGAAGAAGTACTGGAGCTCCTCCCAACTCGGATAGGCCGGCGTGCAGCCGTGGCGGGAGACGGCGAAGGCACCGCAGGCATTGGCGTATTTGAGGCTGGTCGGCCAGTCCTCGCCGGTGAGCCAGCCCTTCAGGAGGCCCGACATGAAGCCGTCGCCGGCGCCGAGGACATTGAACACCTCGATCGGGAAGCCAGGACCCTTCTGGCCGGCGTCGAGGCTGTCTGGAATTTCGCCCTCGAAGACCACGGCGCCCATCGGGCCGCGCTTGCAGACGAGCGTCGCCGGCGTGATGCGGCGCACCGCGCGCAGCGCCTGAAGCGTGTCGGTCGATCCGCCGGCGATATGGAATTCCTCTTCCGTGCCGACGATCAGGTCGAAGAGCGGCAGCGTCGACTGCAGCTTGGCGGTGACGGCTCCAGATTCGATGTAGCGGCTCTCGCCGGCGCCATGACCGGCGAGCCCCCAGAGGTTCGGCCGGTAGTCGATGTCGAGGGCGGTCTTCGCACCGTTCTCGCGTGCGAGCCTGAGCGCCTTGAGCACAGCCTTTTCGGTGTTCGGATGGGAGAGATGCGTACCGGTCGCGCAGACACAGCGCGCATCGGCGATGAAGGCCGGATCGACGTCGCCCTCGCACAGTGCCATGTCCGCGCAGTTCTCGCGATAGAATATCAGCGGAAACTGGTCCTGGTCGCGAATGCCGAGGATGACCAGCGCCGTCAGGCGCTCGGGATCGGTTCTCACCCCGCGCACGTCGACGCCTTCGCGGACCAGTTGCTCGCGGATGAAGCGCCCCATGTGCTCGTCGCCGACGCGGGTCAGAAGTGCCGACTTGAGACCGAGCCTTGCCGTTCCGGCGGCGATGTTGGTCGGCGAGCCCCCGATATACTTGTTGAAGGAGGCCATGTCTTCGAGCCGTCCTCCGACCTGCACTCCGTAGAGATCGACCGATGAACGGCCAATCGTGATCAGATCGAGTGATGTCAAAAGCCTGCCTCCCTGTTCGCAGGCGACGCGGATCGCCTGTCGTCCACGCAGCGCTCCCGCCAGTCCGCTGCCCTACAGGTTTTGAACTTTATATTCCATTTTTAGACATTTCAACATAGATATTCAATTTTCTTGCCGGGCCGTCCCGACCGCGACAGAGAGCGTGATTGCAAGGCAGAGCGTCGCCGAAAGCGAGCGGAAAGCGCCGAAGTCGACCTCGGAGACAAGCAGGGTCTGGGCGTTGAATTTCCGCAGCGGGCTGACGATCGTGTCGGTGATCGCCACCACCGGAATGCCCCGCGCCGAAACTGCTTCGACGATGTCCAGCGTCTCGGTGGAATAGGGCGCAAACGTCACGGCGAGCAGCGCGTCGCCGGGGCGGACCGCGTGGCGGTTGTCGAGCTTGCCGACAGCACTGTGGAGCATGGCCGGCACACCCATCTTCTCGAAGGCATAGGCCATGTAGCTCGCGACCGGGAAGGACCGGCGCATGCCGATGATGTGAACCATGTCGGCTCCGGCGAGCGTTTTCACCGCCTCTTCCAGGGCCGCCGGATCGACCGTCTTCAACATGCCTTCGAGCGAGGTGCGCCCGGCCTCGACGAACTCTGCGAGCAATGCGGATGGGCTGCCTTCGGCCTTTTCACGCAGGTGGTGGAGCCGGGTCGAATAGTCCGGCCAGCCCCCGACATAGGACTCGCGGAAGAGTTTCTGCATCTCGGAAAAGCCGGAAAAGCCGAGAATCTGGCAGAAGCGCATGAAGGCCGATGGCTGCACGCCGGCGCCCTCCGCCATTTCCGCGACGGTCGAGACGGCGATCCTGTCCTTGTTGGAGGCGACGTAATCGGCACATTGCCGCAACCGCTTCGGCAGTTTTTCGGAGACCTGAAGAAGCCTCTCCTCGAAGCCCTTGATGCTCGTCGGCGCGCCGATCTCTGCCATCGTCTTCCTTCCCTTAAGTCTATTGACATAAACGATGCCGCAATCTAGCAAAATAGAACGTATATTCCAAATGAAGATTTCGACGGCGCCTGCCGCCCGAAATCTCTCCGCAGGTCAGCGACGCCGCCTATAGGACGCGGCGCAGGGAGGAAAGCAAGATGGTAACGAGACTGGCGCTTCTTGGCGCGGGACGAATCGGCAAGGTGCACGCAAAGGCGATCGCCGAGGACAAGCGGGCGAAGCTGGTGGCGGTCGCCGACGCCTTCCCCGAAGCGGCGAACGCCATCGCCTCTGCCGCCGGCTGCGCCGTCAGGACGATCGACGAGATCGAGGCCGACAAGGACATCGACGCGGTCGTCATCTGCACGCCGACCAACACCCATGCCGACCTCATCGAGCGCTTTGCCAAGGCCGGCAAGGCGATCTTCTGCGAAAAGCCGATCGATCTCGACGTCGTCCGCGCCAAGGCGTGCCTCGAAACCGTGCGCCGGACCGGCGCCAAGGTAATGCTCGGCTTCAACCGCCGCTTTGACCCGCACTTCCAGGCCGTGCGCCGGGAGATCGATGCCGGCACGATCGGAAAGGTCGAGATGGTGACGATCACCAGCCGCGATCCGGGCGCCCCGCCGGCCGAATACATCAAGGTCTCGGGCGGCATCTTCCGCGACATGACGATCCATGACTTCGACATGGCCCGCTTCCTCCTCGGCGAGGAAATCGACACCGTGGTCGCGACCGGTTCCGTCCTCGTCGATCCGAAAATCGGCGAACTCGGCGACTACGACAGCGCCTCGCTGATCCTGACGACGAAGAGCGGCCGCCAGGCGGTCATCTCCAACTCCCGCCGCGCCACGTACGGCTACGACCAGCGCATCGAAGTGCATGGTTCGCTGGGCGCCGTGTCGGCCGAGAACCAGCGCCCGGTCTCAATCGAGGTGGCGACGAAGGACGGCTATACCCGTCCGCCGCTGCACGACTTCTTCATGACCCGCTACACGGCCGCCTATGCGGCGGAAATCTCCGCCTTCATCGACAGTCTCGAAAAGGGCACCGCACCCTCGCCGTCGGCCGAAGACGGGCTGATCGCGCTCGCGCTCGCCGATGCGGCACTGAAATCGGCGAAAGAGAACAAGGTGGTCCGCGTCGAGTTCTGACGCGGGCTCCCCGGCACATATGAGAACTGACGATGCCGGCGCAACTGCCGGCATCTTTTCTGGTGATAGGCCTGCTCAGCGCACCGGCCGCGTAAAGAGGCTCGTCCAGCCGGCGATGAAGCGTTCGCGCTGCGCCTTGTCCTGCGCCGCGAGAAGCGCCGGCCCGATGCGGATCGGTCGTCCGATGCCCGATTCCATCAGGGCGGGCGGCCCTTCGACGCCGTCGGGCAAAGGCCCCTTCTCGGAAAAGAAAAATGCCTTGTCGCGGGCAACGCGCTGGCCCCGGCCGGACAGCAGATAGTCGAGGAAGCGGGCGGCAAGGTCGGGACGGGCAGATTTCTGCGGGATCATCACGCCGCGCGACAGCACCAGCGTATAGTCGCGCGGCACGACGATCCTGAGGTTCCGGTTCTGCAGATAGGCCGCATAGGCATAGGAACCGAGAATATTATAGGCGATGCGGATCCGGCCGCTCGCAATTTCGCCGAGCACCTCGTTGTTGCAGCATCGGGTCACGACCTCGGCACGACTGAAGCTCTCGAGCAGGCGACCATAGACGGTCGGTGCCTGACGGGCATCGTTGAATGCGAGAAGGTAACCGATGCCGGAAGCCTGCACGTCATAGGTGCCGATGCGGCCGCGATAGAGATCCGGCTTGCGCCGCAGGAGATCGGAGAGCTCTTCGTGAGTGTGCGGCACATCCTCCGGCGGCACGCGTGAGCCGTCGTAGACGATGACCGCGGGCTCGAAGGTGAAACCGTAGACCTCCTCCCGCCAGTTCGCCCAGTCCGGAACCTGCGCCGTCACGAAGGAGCGGTGCGGCCGGGCACAGCCGTCGTTCGCAAGCTTGACGAGCTGGTCGACCGACGAGGAAAGCCAGAGGTCGCCATGGACGCGTCCGTCCCGGCAGGCTTCTTCCGCCTCGCGGAAGAGATCATTGGTCACGTAGTCGGTGAATTCGACGGTGACGTCCGGCATCGTCTCCTGGAAGTCCAGGATCAGCGGGCGGATCGCGTTGAGGTCGGTCGCGCCATGGATGGCGAGCTTCGCCCGTTCCCCTGAAGGAGCGGGAAAGACCGCGTGTTCCCCTTCGATCGCAAGGGCCTGCGTCGACCAGAGGCTGGCGATCAGGACGACGGCAGTGGCAGCGAAACGGTTCATGACTTCCCCTTGGCGCGCAGCGGCAACTTCAACACGACGGTGAAACCGTGCTCCTCGCTCCTCGAACGGAACGTCAGTTCGCCGCCAAGGGCTGCCGCCACCTCCGAGGAGATGGCAAAGCCGAGGCCGGCACTCCCCTCGCCCGACTTCGAGGTCACGAACCGCTTCGTCACCTGGCCCCAGTCCGGCTCCGGGATGCCGGGACCATCATCCTCGACCTCGACCAAGCCGAATTCGGGTGTATGGACTACGCGCACCTCAAGCCGCGAGACCGTGCCGTGGCGCAGCGAATTGTCGATGACGTTGACGATCGCTTCCCGCAGGCTGAGTTCGTCTCCGAGCACCACGACATCCTCGTCCGGCGCCTCGAAGGAGACGACGATATCGGGGTCAATCGTGATGGGGATGGCGGCCCGGAAGGCCTTGCGGGCGACCCGCGTCAGGTCGAGCGGCACGAGCTGGGCGGAATCGAAGCGGTGGATGACCATCGCATGATTCAGCAACTGGTTGGTGAAACGGGCGAGCTCACCGGCGCGGTTGCGGATCCGCTCGAGATGCCGGCGGTCGCTTTCGCGCAGGTTGCTTTCATCGATCAGGCTGACCTGCGCCGAAAGGGCGGTGAGCGGCGTGCGGATCTGGTGGGCGCTGTCGGCGATGAACCGCTGAAGGAGCTTCACACGTTCGTCGAGCCGTCGCACGAAGTGGTTGATCGACGAGACGAAGGGCGAGAGTTCCCGCGGCACGTCAACGGCGAGCGGCGTCAGATCCTGAGGATCGCGGGCCACAAGCGTCTCGCCGAGCGCGGAAACCGGCCGCAGCGAATAGCGGATCGCCAGCGCCGTGCCGGCGAGTGCGAGCCCGCTCATGGCGGCCACGAGTGCGAGCGCGCGCGCGCTGAGTTCGGAGGCGAGCGCCTGGCGTGCCTGGATCGTCTGAGCGATCACGACATGCGCCCAGCCGGATGTGGAGGGATCGGAAATCGCCTTGCCTGCCACGATCACCCGCAGCGGTTCGCCGCGATAACGCATGTTGAGGAGAACCGGACCGGGCCTGGCGCGCGAAAAATCGACATCGGGCGTCAGGTCCTCATAGCCCGTCATCGTCTGCCCGTCGGGGTCGATCACCCGGTAGAAGATGCGGTCGCGACCGGCAAGTCCGAGCAGCTCGAAGGCAGACGACGGCAGGTTGACGACGAGCTTGCCGTCCTCGACGGTCAGTCCTTCGAGCATCTGCAGGGCGGCACCCTGCAGGAGCCGATCGTAGGCATCATCCGCGGCGGCTCGCACATAGAGCCAGGCAGCGCTCATCAGGATCGCGGCGCCGACCGCCAGAACGATCGCGACACGCAGCAGAAGACGGGAGAAGAGCGAAGATTCAGGCCTGTACATCGGCAACCAGTTGATAACCGAGGCCGCGGACCGTGACGATCCGCGCCTGGGCGCCTTCGAGCTTCTTGCGCAGCCGCCCGACATAGAGCTCGATCGCGTTGGGGCCTGCCGGCTCGTCGAAGCCGAAAAGCTGGTCGAGAAGCTGGTCCTTGCTGAAGACGCGACCCGGCCGGGTCGCCAGGATTTCGAGCAACGTCATCTCCCGACGCTTCAGTTGCACCTCCCGCTTGCCGACACGCACGCTCCTGTTGGCACGATCGAGCACGATGTCGCCACAGGCGATGATGTTGGTCGCCTCGCCGCCGCTGCGCCTGCGCATCAGCGCGCGGGCGCGCGCCTCGAGTTCGCGGAAATCGAAGGGCTTGACGAGATAGTCGTCGGCGCCGAGATCGAGCGCGCTCACCCGGTCGTCAATCTCCGAGCGCGCCGTCAGCACCAGAACGGGAACGGCGTTTCGGCTCTGGCGCAATCGCTTCAGAATCGAGAACCCGTCCAGGCCCGGCAGCATCACGTCGAGAATGACGAGGTCGTATTCGGTGAAATCGAGGATGTCGGACGCGGCACGCCCGTCCGTCTCCCAGTCGACCGTATGCCCGATCGTCTCGAAGCGACGGACAATCGCTTCACCGACATCGTGAGTATCTTCCACCAGCAGAATGCGCATGCATCGAGCGTGGCACGGATGGCAGCGCCGATCAAGCGCCGGCGCAGGCCGGGCATGCCTAACGCTTCTCAACACCCGTGACAGCATTGTGACAGGTTCGCGTCCTAAAACAGACTTGCCTGATCCGGGAGAGAGTGTCGGACAGGTGTGGGGAGGAGCACTCAAAAAACCGACTGCCGAATGCGACCCGAGGCTGAGCCTCGTCGCGGCGATGCCCTTTTGAGGGCGACCGCCGGCATGTCGTCTCTCTTCCCCGATCATGGAGCACCTTCTTCACGCGACGAGGGGCGCACCGCAAGACGAACCGCGCGAGGCGGTCCCGAGAAATGACGACGGGAACGCCTGACGCCGAAGATCATATGGGAGAGAGATGATGATCCGTTTTCTGACCAAGACCCTGGCGGGAGCCGCACTGGTGACGCTCGCCGCCGGCTCGGCTGCCTTCGCCGAACCGACGAAGCCGGAGTGCCTCGCAGGCGCCAAGCCGGGCGGCGGCTTCGACCTCACCTGCCGGCTGGCCGCCAATGCGCTGCTCGAAACCAAGGAAATTTCCGAGCCGATGGCCGTGACCTACATGGAAGGTGGCGTCGGAGCGGTTGCCTACAACCACGTGATCGGCAAGCGCGCAACCGACGGCAACCTGATCACCGCCGCGTCCTCCGGCTCGGCGCTGCTCATCGCACAGGGCAAGTTCGGCAAGTATGACGAAAATGCCGTTCGTTGGCTCGGTGCGCTGGGTGCCGACTACGGCGTGCTCGTCGTTTCGGCCGATTCTCCCTACAAGACGCTCGGCGAACTCGTCGAGGCCTACAAGGCCGATCCGAACAGCTTCGCCATTGGCGGCGGCGGTGCCGTCGGCTCGCAGGACTGGATGAAGGGTTCGCTGCTCGCCAAGGCTGCCAACCAGGATCCGAAGAGCATGCGCTACGTTGCGCTCGAAGGCGGCGGCGCTGTTTTGACGGCGCTTGAAGGCGGCCATATCAAGGTGGGCTCCGGCGACGCCGCCGAAATGGGCAAGCATCACGTCGCCGGCAAGGTCCGCATCCTCGCCGTCATGGCGCCGGAACGCCTGTCCGGCGAACTCGCCAACGTGCCGACCGCCCGCGAGCAGGGCTTCGACATCGACTGGCCGGTCTGGCGCGGCTATTATGTCGGCAAGGACGTATCCGACGCCGATTATGACTGGTGGGTCTCTGCCTTCGAGAAGATGAGCAAGACGCCGGAATTCGCCAAGGAACGCGAAGCTCGCGGCCTGTTCGAGTTCACCCTGCTCGGCAAGGATTTCGACAAGCGCGTCAAGGACGACGTCGCCCGTTTCAAGATCCTCGCAAAGGAAGCCGGCATGTAATTGCCGCCTGAACCCGCACGACGGGACCTTCCGGGAGCAATCCCGGAAGGTCGTTTCCGGGCCGCTTTCCGGTCGCCGCAGGAGCCTCGTGCTCGTCACGTCCGCGACCCCGATATCCCGCCCGTGGCACACGGCAGAGCCGTTGCCCGCAGATGCTGACCGCTCGTGCAAAGAGTTCCCTCTCGAAGAGGTGGAGACCAGACCATGTCAGACCATAGCAGAACCTCCCTCCTTACCGGCCGCATCGGTGCGATCTGCGTGCTCGCCTTCGCCGTCGTCTACGGCATCGGTGCGAGCCGCATAGACTACTCCTTCTCTTCCGATCCGCTCGGCCCGAGGGTCGTGCCCCTGATGCTCGCCGGCATCCTCGGCGTGCTCGCGCTCTTCTACCTGCGTTCGCCGGGAAGTGCGGAGGGCTTTCCCTCCGGTGCGCTGCTGGTGCGTGTGCTGGCCGTACCGGTGATCCTGATCGCCTGCGTCGCGATCTTCGAGCCGGCCGGCTTTGCCGCATCGATCTTCCTCCTGACCTTCGGCACCGGGATGATCTTCGGCGCTCCGCCGCTCAAGGCCCTGATCGGGGCCGCGGGTCACGCCGCGCTCTGGTGGGGCATCTTCGCATGGCTGCTCGAGGTCTATTTGCCGGTTGGCGCGCTCTTCGGCTGAGCCACAGGCACCGAACACATCTCCCCTAGCCGGGAAAGGTCATAGTCATGAACTTCGAATATCTCGCCCACGGCTTCGCTGTCGCGCTGACCTGGCAGAACCTGCTGATCGGCTTCGTCGGCTGCTTCATCGGCACCATGGTCGGCGCACTGCCCGCCATCGGCCCGATCAACGGCATCGCGCTCCTGCTGCCGATCGCCTACACCATGGGGCTGCCGCCCGAAAGCACGATGATCCTGCTCGCCGCCGTCTATTGCGGTGCCGAGTATGGCGGCCGCATCTCCTCGATCCTGCTCAATGTTCCCGGCGATGCCGGCGCCGTCATGACGGCGATGGACGGCTACCCCATGGCCAAGCAGGGCCGCGCCGGCGAGGCGCTGGCACTTTCCGGCCTCTCCTCCTTCGTCGGCGGCATTCTCGGCTCGATCGGTCTTGCCCTTTTCGCGCCCCTCCTTTCCGGTCTCGCGATCGGCTTCGGCCCGGCGGAATATTTCGTGCTGATGGTCTTCGCCTTCGCAACGCTGGGCTCGATGGTCGGCGACCAGCCGGTCAAGACGCTGATCGGCTGCACCCTCGGCCTGATGCTCGCGACCGTCGGCATCGACGCGACCTCCGGCGCCTACCGCTTCACCTTCGACGAACCCGAACTCGGCGACGGCATCGAGTTCGTCGTGCTGGTCATCGGTCTCTTCTCGATCTCGGAAGCGCTCATCATCCTGGAACACCAGGGCCGCGGCTTCACCATGATCCGCGATCTCGGCCGGATGACCGCCCGCTGGGCCGACATCGTCAAGTGCACCGGCGCAACGCTCAGAAGCTCGCTCATCGGCTTCGTCGTCGGCGTGCTTCCGGGAACCGGCGCTTCAGTCTCGAGCGCGATCTCCTACACGACCGAGAAGCGCTTTTCCGACACGGAAGGAACCTTCGGCAAGGGTGATGTCCGGGGTCTCGCGGCTCCGGAAGCAGCCAACAACGCGACCGCCTGCGGCGCCTTCGTTCCGATGCTGACCCTCGGCGTTCCCGGTTCCGGCACCACCGCCGTCATGCTCGGTACGCTGATGCTCTACAACATCCAGCCGGGTCCGATGCTGCTCGTCGAACGGCCGGAGATCGTCGGCGGTCTCGTCGCCTCGCTCTTCGTCGGCAACTTCATTCTGCTCGCTCTCAACCTGCCGCTCGTCAACATCTTCGCCCGTGTGCTGACTGTGCCGAACTGGCTGCTCGTTCCCGGCATCCTGGTTCTGTCGATCGTCGGCGTCTATTCGACCCACGCTTCGGTCTTCTCGATCTTCCTGATGCTCGGCATCGGCCTGATAGGGTGGCTCCTGCGGAAGGCGGGCTTCGACATGGCGCCGCTCATCCTGGGCTTCGTTCTCGGACGGGTGATGGAAGTGAACCTGCGCAATGCGCTGGCAATCAGCGGCGGCGATCCGTCGATCCTCTTCCAGAGCACGATCTCGATCGTTCTCTGGGTCATGGCTGCCGCCGTCGCTATCCTTCCCTGGTATCTGTCACGCCGCGCCAAGAAGCGGCTCAAGCAGGCGGCTTTGACCGCCTGACCTTTCCCGAAGCTCCCGAGAGCGCCGCGCCGACCGCTTGCTCGAGCAACGGCGCGGCGCGCGTGTTCTTGCCGGCGCCGATACCGCCTGCCGCCTTCATATCGGGCCAAAAACGCTTGATATGTCGGACTTGGGTTGCCTATTTGCCCCAAATTCCCTAGGACCCCCGCTAGCGCGGTGGATCGGCCTTCCCATCGGACGCCATAACGGCGCCGATGGGATTGTGGTTTCAGAAAGCCGCAACCGTTTTCACCAGAGAGGCGTGGCAAACCTTGATCCAGACTCCGTACTACCTGATCGACAAGACGAAGCTCCTCCGCAACATGGAGAAGATTGCGTATCTGCGCGAGAAATCCGGTGCGAAGGCTCTGCTGGCGCTCAAGTGCTTCGCGACCTGGGGCGTCTTCGACTTCATGCGCGACTATATGGACGGCACGACCTCGTCTTCGCTGAACGAGGTGCGCCTCGGCCACGAGCGCTTCGGCAAGGAGACGCATGCCTATTCGGTCGCCTATGCCGATTACGAGATCGACGAAGTGGTCAGCCACGCCGACAAGATCATCTTCAACACGATCAGCCAGTTGCAGCGTTTCGAGAAGCAGTCGGCCGGTATCATCCGCGGGCTCCGCCTCAATCCCGGCGTCTCCTCTTCTTCCTTCGATCTCGCCGACCCCGCCCGTCCCTTCTCTCGGCTCGGCGAATGGGATCTCGCCAAGGTCGAGCCGGTGATGGACCTGATTTCCGGCTTCATGATCCACAACAACTGTGAGAACAAGGATTTCGACCTCTTCGACAGCATGCTCGGCGACATCGAGGAGAAGTTCGGTCCGCTGCTCAAGAAGGCCGAATGGGTCAGCCTCGGCGGCGGCATCCACTTCACCGGCGAGGACTATCCGATCGACCGTTTCGCCGAACGGTTGAAGCGCTTTGCCGGAGACTACGGCGTTCAGGTCTACCTGGAACCCGGTGAAGCTTCCATCACAAAGTCGACCACGCTCGAAGTGACCGTGCTCGACAAGCTCTACAACGGCAAGGACCTTGTCGTGGTGGATTCGTCCATCGAAGCGCACATGCTGGATCTTCTGATCTATCGTGAAAGCGCGAAGGTCTCCCCCAACCAGGGACCACATCGGTACATGGTCTGCGGCAAGTCGTGCCTCGCCGGCGATATCTTCGGCGAGTTCGATTTTCCGGACGAACTGAAGGTCGGTGACCGGATTTCGATCCAGGACGCAGCCGGTTACACGATGGTCAAGAAGAACTGGTTTAACGGCGTGAAAATGCCGGCAATCGCCATCCGGGAACTGGATGGCAGCATCAGAACGGTCCGCGAGTTTTCCTACACGGACTACGAACAAAGCCTTTCCTGAGCAGGATCAGGACGGCCTCTGACGATTGGACATAAGGAGTTGGTCCCCATCATGAGAAAGAACGTACTCATCGTCGGCGCCGGTGGCGTCGCACAGGTCGTGGCGCACAAGTGTGCACAGAACAACGACGTGCTCGGCGACATCCACATCGCCTCGCGCACGAAGGCGAAGTGCGACGCGATCATCGCCTCGGTTCACGAGAAGAAGGCGATGAAAGAGCCCGGCGTGCTCGAAGCCCATGCACTCAACGCGCTGGACATCGAGGCCACCAAGGCGCTCATCAGGTCGACCAAATCCGAAATCGTCATCAATGTCGGCACGGCCTTCCTCAACATGTCGGTGCTGCGCGCCTGCATGGACACGGGCGCTGCCTATATCGACACCGCGATCCACGAAGAGCCGAACAAGATCTGCGAGACGCCGCCGTGGTACGGGAACTACGAGTGGAAGCGCGCTGACGAGTGCAAGGAAAAGGGCATTACCGCCATCCTCGGCGCCGGCTTCGACCCGGGCGTCGTCAACGCCTATGCGCGGCTTGCCAAGGACGAGTATCTCGACAAGGTGACTGACGTCGACATCGTCGACATCAATGCCGGCAGCCACGGCAAGTATTTCGCCACCAACTTCGACCCGGAAATCAATTTTCGCGAGTTCACCGGCGTCGTCTATTCCTGGCAGGGCGGCGAATGGAAGGTCAACAAGATGTTCGAGATCGGCAAGGACTGGGACCTGCCGGTCGTCGGCACCCGACGCGCCTATCTCTGCGGCCATGACGAGGTGCATTCGCTGGCGAAGAACATGGACGGCGCCGACGTCCGCTTCTGGATGGGCTTCGGCGATCACTACATCAACGTCTTCACCGTCTTGAAGAATATCGGCCTGCTCTCCGAACAGCCGGTCAAGCTCGCCGATGGCTCCGAAGTCGTGCCGCTCAAGGTCGTAAAGGCCTGCCTGCCCGATCCGGCATCGCTCGCCCCGAACTATGAAGGCAAGACCTGCATCGGCGACTATGTGAAGGGCTTCAAGGACGGCAAGGAAAAGACCGTCTTCGTCTACAACGTCGCCGACCACAAGGAGGCCTACAACGAAGTGGGCTCCCAGGGCATTTCCTATACGGCCGGCGTTCCCCCGGTCGCCGCCGCCATGCTGATCGCCACCGGCGAATGGGACGTGAAGCAGATGGCGAACGTCGAAGAACTGCCGCCGAAGCCGTTCATCAACCTTCTGAACAAGATTGGGCTTCCGACCCGCATCCAGGACGAAAACGGCGACCGGGCCGTGGAGTTCTGAGATTAGGCTAGGGCTTGAAAATTGAGGGAATTGAGGACCCCGCCGGAGGAATTCGGCGGGGTTTTTGGTTGGTGTCGAGGAAATTGATGTGCCGCTGACCTATGCTTGCCGCAGCATAAATTCAGCAAACAGCGGGACGCTGAAATCCAGATATCCGTGATTGCTGCTGTAGACCATGCCTGTGGAGATGATGTTCGCCCGCGTCGGTCCCAAGGAGTTTTGCGTGCGCCCCATGGCTTGCGCGACATCGGCCATACCATAGGGTCCGTCACCCATCTGCGCCATGGTTTTCACGAACTGGATCTCCGCTTTGGTCAGGCGATCGGCTCGAACATCCCGTCATAGGCAGCCCGCAGCGCCA
>NZ_JBLQTA010000011.1:0-164949 GCF_048159625.1 Ciceribacter azotifigens
CATCCTAATTGACGCTGCGTCTCACCTTGTTTGCCGCGCTGCACTCGTGCTGTGTCTCGCGCAGTTCTATGGCGGGCATGTCATCGAGCTGTTAGAGCGCCATATCCGCCCCGAATATTGTGATTGTGAGCCGGAGCTGTCGACGTCCCCCTGCTGATGCGGTCGCAGGGTTCAACGCTGTCCCGCATTCGTAGCGCTATAAATGCAGTATCTGAACAAGCGCAGGAGCGACACGAGCATGACTGATCGAAACGATCTGGTAGAATTTCTGAAGGCACAGCTTGCCGCTATCGATCTCGAAGAAAGGAGTTACCGCTTTCTCGGGGGCCGGTTCTTTGAAATGGTCATCAGAGGCGAAGCAAAGCTCCCTCTGGATCGCGTTGAGGAGGTGGCAGATTTGCTCGGCTGCGACCGGCGCAAGCTCTTCCGGCTGGCGATGCGTCAGTTTTACGATGAGGACGCGATCGGTCTCTTCGAACGCATGTTCTGCGGAAGTGTGAGCGACGAAGAGCAAAAGTGGCTTGATGCGATCAGGTCAGCGGCAGACGGGCTTGTCCCTGAACCCAACCGGACGGCCAAGCGCCTCCTTCGAGCATTGGTGAAGCCTCAGATCCTGGCAGAACCTCCCGGACTATGATCGCGGACAACCAATATTTAGGATCGCGGTCGTTCCTTCTTGCGGTCTCTAACTGTCCAGTCTGACGAATCCTTCTGGTCCGTCACACTTGGGCCGGGCTCTGGTCGAGAAGCGGCTGCCAGTTGGCTATCACTAAGGTTGTTCTAACGCGTAGAGGCAGGAAAGGTGAATGCGCAATGGATTTCCTCGAAGCCCACTTGGTTACGGGCGTTATCGTCCTGGCTATGGCCCTGGCACTTCTCGCTTACAAGAAGCTTAACCGTCGTCGGTGATTGACACCTTGGAGTGGCGTTCATCCGTGGACCACTCACCCGATGGATCCCTAGGATCGCAGCCATTCCCCGCCCTGCCGTCGATGGGCAATAACCTGGGATCCGGTTAGGTGGGCCGGGCGGGGCTGAAGGCCGTGGTGGGCCAGTGCGCCTTCGTGCGCAGCCGGCCAACGTCACAGGCCCTCTTTGTCCACCGCCCGTCGGACAAGCGCGCAGCGGGTCTCGATCACCTTCCTGACGGTCTTCAGGATCGTATGATACGCGCCGGCATCCGACATCTCCTCAATCAAGGCGTCGGCTTGCGGCAGTATCTCATCCGCCATGCCAGTCAGCTCTGTAACGAGCATTCGCTTTGCGGCTTTTGTCGGGGGGACTAGCGAGGTCCAGTGCGCCATCTGGATGGTATCGGGCAAGGATCTGCCTCCGATCGCCATAGCCAGATTCTTGGAGAGACGAGGGTAGGCTGCCGTGCAGACAACATCGTAAATCGGAGCCAGGTCGGGCACCTGACTGCGGTAGAGCAGGGCGTAGTTTTTGGCGTGGGCGTCGGCGTTGCCGACCAGGTAGTGAAACATCAGCATTCGCTGAAAGCGCAGTGTCTCTGCCGCGGGGCTCCCCGTGGTCCTTCGGATTAGCTGCAGACACTGGCTCACGCCCGGGCCGCCTTCTTCCTCGTATTTGAGTTCCGGTGGCACGCTCAGCGCCTGGCAGAAGTCCTCCTGATGCACACGTTCAATCCGGCCGTCGGGATGCATGATGCGATCGTAGCGCTCGACCAGGAAGTAGTCGATCTTGCCGGCGACGCCTTTCGATACCCGGGGGGCATCGAGATCAAGACGCCGCGCGAGTTTCATGCAGAAGACTTCATTTTCGACGGTGCCATCCAGTCCGTCGATAAAGGGCTTCAGGATATGTGTAGTCGGACGCCCGCCTCGCGGTAGTGTCACCTGACCCTCGACGATGGCGACCGCGAGCTTGTCCTGAGCGCCGGCCAGCGAGAGGCGCACGCCAGCTTCCCCGCCAAGCAGTGGTCGTTGCCGTAGCAGCGACAGGATCTCCTCGAGACGCTTCTCGTCAAGTGGCTCGTCATCCTCCGTTGTGGAGACCGCTGGGGTCGCCCCATGCGGAAGAAGCGTCAGGGCGCCGGCGCATTCCCCTCCGATGATTTCAAGCAGTCCAAAAGCGTTGTTGGAGGAAATGCCGAGGGCGGCCGCAAGGCGACGCCTCGCGTTCTCGTCCGGCAGGAGACCGGAAAAGAAGGGGCGAACGACGCGGTCGTTGAACGGTTCTTCCTGCAACGGCAGGGAGACGGAAAGCGCCATGGGATCAGTGGCGAGGTAGTCGCTGTTATAGGTGAAGGTCAACGAGGCGTCGTCGTCCTGCTTGAGCTCGCCTGCCTTTCGGTCTTTGAGGTAGACGTCCAGCACGCGGCTCATGAGGACGCGCCGCGGTTGGTGATGCTCACGGTCAAGCCGAGCGTCTGCAGAACGGTCAATGCAAGACCAAGCCTACAGCTCTCCTTGCCGCTTTCGAGCTCACGGACGAACCGAACGCCCACGCCTGCGACGCCTGCGAGCTGCTCCTGGGTGAGTTGCTGACGCTTTCGCTCAGCGCGGATCAGTTGGCCGATTGCCAAGCTGTCGGAGACTGTGGTCATGTGATTCATCCCTTTCGGGATGATTGAAGCACAAACGTCGAGTAATTGCACGAAAAAGAACCGAACGGGACGATTAACGGGCGAAACGCTGGTCCGAGGCATGAACCACCCCGATCGGGACTCTCCGGCACTCTAGTAGGGGATGTGGTGATGGAGAGGGTGCCTGGTCGCTTGCCTCGCGTCGGCGTGGTCCGGAAAAGTGATGCGGAAAGCTGTTCCGGTTGCCTTTTCGGCCGACCGCTTAAGTGACTGAAATATAAGAATAAAGAGAGATTGGCTGGGGAACCTGGATTCGAACCAAGATTAACGGAGTCAGAGTCCGTCGTTCTACCGTTGAACTATTCCCCAGCAGTGGATTGCGTAAGTGTGCGATCCGTCGGTGAGCCGGGCTTATAAACAAAAGCCGCCGGCTTGCAAATACCCGTTCTCAAAAAAATCGGAAAAAATTCCACTGCTCCGATGACGCGCCCGCAGGTCCGGTTGCGCGCCGGATTTCGACGGAAAAACAGTTTGGCTAAAACCGGACCCGCTGATATTATCGCGCCAACGAAAATCGAATATGGCGCCAGCGGCATGCCGCAGTCGGCCTTGCGCGGCGCAACGGAATAGACACGTGACAGACCCCGATCGCGGCCCAAGGCCGTCAAGCGAGGGGGCGTCGGCAGAAAGCCGCAGCGGGGAGGCAACCCTCCGGCGCGGCAAGGCCAAGACGAATGCGCCGAAGGTTTCGGGCGCCGCCGTCGTGGCCGGCGAGGGGCAGGCGGCGACGTCGGCTCCGGCTGGACGTTCCGCCACCAAACAGGCGCATGAGCCGGTTCGCAAGCGAAAGCGCCGGCGACGCGGCCGTTCGGGACAGGCCCAGACCGTCGATCTGCCGCATGCCGCAAACGCCGAGAAGGCGGGTGCACCTGCGGCCGAGGCCGAGCATTCCCATCCCGGAAAATCCGGCAAGAAGCGCCGTCGCAACCGCAATCGACGCAGCCTGCAGGGCCGGCCGCTCGCTCCGGGGAAGTCTGCCACTGCCCAGCCGGCCTCGCCGGCGCCGGCCGCGGCTCCCGCCAAGGCGCCTCCGCCGGCCAGGCCGCAGCAGCCGCAGGCGGCGGAACGTCCGCGCCCGCCTGCTGCCGTTTCGCAGTGGTCCAACGATCTTTACGCGGCGCTCGACCTCGGCACCAACAATTGCCGTCTTCTCGTCGCCCAGCCGACGCGCCCCGGGCAGTTCCGCGTGGTCGACGCGTTTTCGCGCATCGTGCGCCTCGGCGAGGGGCTCGCGGCGAGCGGCCGGCTTTCGGCCGAGGCGATGGACCGCGCGGTCGAGGCGCTCCGCGTCTGCGCGGCAAAACTCTCCGGCCGGCAGATCCGCCGCATGCGCCTGATTGCCACCGAAGCCTGTCGTGCGGCGGAGAACGGCGAGGAATTCCTGCGCCGCGTGACTGTCGAGACCGGCCTCGAACTCGAGATCATCAACCGCGAGACGGAAGCGCGGCTTGCCGTTTCCGGCTGCTCGTCGCTGGTCGGCCGTGAGGCGCGGTCGGTCGTGCTCTTCGACATCGGCGGCGGCTCCTCCGAGATCGCCGTCATCCGCATCGGCGAGAGCCGTTCGAGCCGACTTGCCAACCACATCACCCACTGGACCTCGCTGCCGGTCGGCGTCGTCACGCTCTCGGAGCGCCACGGCGGCCGTGACGTCACACCGGAGGTTTTCGAGGCGATGACCGCCGAGGTCGGAGAGATGCTCGCCCGCTTCGACTGCCCGCCGCTCGAAGGTGCGGCAGAAGGCGCCGTGCCGGAGGATTTCCACCTGATCGGCACGTCGGGAACGGTGACCACGCTTGCCGGCGTCCATCTCGACCTGCCGCGCTACGACCGCCGCCGGGTCGACGGCCTATGGCTTTCGGATGCCGAGGTGAGCGCCATGCAGGCGAAGCTGCTCTCCTGGGATTACCAGGGCCGCGCGGCCAATCCGTGCATCGGCCCCGACCGCGCCGACCTCGTGCTCGCCGGCTGCGCGATCCTCGAGGCGATCCGCCGCCGCTGGCCCTCGCCGCGCATGCGGGTGGCCGACAGGGGCTTGAGGGAAGGCCTGCTCACCGACATGATGGCCGATGACGGCGTCTGGCGGCGTGCGCGCAGCCGTCGCCCCTTCCGCGAGCGCGGGCGCTGAACAGGAAAGAACGAAGATGACCAAGGCTCCGATCGCCGGAAACCGCACCGGCCGCAAGCTCGGCCAGAAAGTCAAGAAGACCAAGCTCAAGGCCTCGTCGCGCCGCTGGCTGGAACGGCATATCAACGACCCTTACGTGCAGCGTGCCAAGCTCGAGGGCTATCGTGCCCGCGCGGCCTTCAAGCTGCTTGAAATTGACGAGAAGCACAACATCCTGAAGGGCGCCCGCCGCATCATCGACCTCGGGGCTGCGCCGGGAAGCTGGTCGCAGATCGCCGCCAACGTCACCGGGTCGACCGACACGGACGTGCGGGTCGCGGCGATCGACTTCCTCGAAATGGCGCCGCTGCCGGGCGTGAAGATCCTGCAGCTCGACTTCCTCGATCCGGAAGCGCCGGCAAAGCTCATCGAAGCCATCGGCGGCACGCCCGATCTGGTGATCTCCGACATGGCCGCCCCGACCACCGGCCACCAGAAGACCGACCACCTGCGCACCATGCATCTCTGCGAGGTGGCTGCCCATTTCGCCATCGAGGTGCTTGCCGAGGGCGGACACTTCCTTGCCAAGACCTTCCAGGGCGGTACGGAGCGGGAGCTTCTGACGCTGCTGAAACAGAACTTCCGTCAGGTCGTGCATGTGAAGCCCGGCGCCTCGCGCTCCGAATCGGTCGAGATGTTCCTGCTCGCCAAGGGGTTCAAGGGGCGGAAGCCCGAGGCAACCGACGAGGCCGCGGACTGACCTCGCCGGCCGCCGTCTGCGAGAAGCCGGAATAGGCGCCTACTTCACCGCGACGCTGTCGGGCTCCGGCGATCGTCCATGACCCGAGACGTTGGCGCCTGCATCGCGCGGCATGCGCAGGAAGGGCAGGACGGCGAGCAGCGAGAGACCTGCCACCACGGCAAAGGCGAGATGGAAATCGGCAAGCCCGAGGGAACGGCCCTCGAGTGCGGTGCTTCCTTCGAGAATGGCCGCCGCCGCGGCCACCCCGAGCGCCAGGCTCACCTGCTGCAGCACCGAGCTCATCGAGGTCGCCTGGCTCGCCTTCGCATCGCTGATCTCCGCATAGCTCAGCGCATTGATACCGGTGAAGAAGAAGGACCGGCAGAAGCCTGCGGCAAGCAGCAGTCCCATGATCAGCGGATAGGGCGTGCCGGGCGTGCAGAAGGCGTTCGCCGCCGTTGTTGCCGCACCGGTGATCGCGGCCGTGATAAGCACCGTGCGAAAGCCGACCGCGGCAAAGACCCGGCGGGCGAGAAACTTGGTGGTGATCGCGCCGATTGCGCCGACGAAGGTGATGAGGCCGGACTGGAAAGGCGTGAGGCCGAAACCGAGCTGCAGCATCAGCGGCATCAGGAAGGGTATTGCCCCCGCGGCGATGCGGAAGATCGTACCGGCGATGACGGCAGCGCGGAAGGTGGCGTTGCGGAAGAGGCCGAGGTCGAGAAGCGGCGCCGGATGGCGTCGCGCATGGCGGACATAGAGGAGGCCGGCAGCAAGGCCGGTCGCGGTCGCTCCGATGCCGGCGGCGGGCGGCAGCGCCGGCAGGCTCATCACTGGAAGCCCGAAGACGACGCCGGAGGCGGCAAGCGCGCTCAGCGCGAAACCACGCCAGTCGATCGGCGGCGTTTCGACCGGCGGCACTTCGGGCAGGTGGACGGTTGCGAGCCAGATGCCGGCAAGGCCGATCGGCACATTGATCAGGAAGATCCAGTGCCAGCTGAAATAGGTGGTGATGAAGCCGCCGATCGGCGGTCCGCTCAGCGGGCCGATGAGGGCGGGGATGGTGAGCAGCGCCATCGCAGACACGAGCTCGCGTCTTTCGGTCGTGCGCAGGAGCACCAGGCGCCCGACTGGCGTCATCATTGCACCGCCCATGCCCTGCAGGAAACGGGCGGCGACGAAGGCGAGCAGCGATCCGGAAAAGGCGCAGAGAACGGAGCCGGCCATGAAGACGAGGATCGCCACGCGAAAGATGACTTTCGCGCCGAACCGGTCGGCCATCCAGCCGCTCGCCGGAATGAAGATCGCGAGCGCCAACATATAGGCGGTGAGGGCGAGTTTGAGCGTGATCGGCCCGACGCCGAGGTCTGCGGCGATCGCCGGCAGCGCCGTCGAGATGACGGTCGAGTCCATCTGCTCCATGAAGAGCGCGACGGCGAGGATCAGCGGAACGATGCGGTTCATGCGGAAAGTGCTCACGGGCAGGAGGGGCAGTCACCGGTGCGTCGCGCGGCGCCCTTTCTAGCCGAGGTCCTCGCGGCTTGCCAGCCGCGAATCGACCTCAGTGCAGATGGACATTCACGTGTGCGTGGCGGGTTCTGGCCGCGCGAGAACCCAAAGAAACCCGGCACCTGTGCGCAGCCCGATTTTTCTGTTCCCTTCCTGTCATAGACGTGTTACCAGCCCTCGCCAACTTCCACGTTGTCCTGCAGGAGCGGCCGGGCGGACGATTCGTCCCGGAGAGCCACTGCATTTTTGAAAAGAGGAAATTGGCAATGGCACGCATCGTATTATCGGCCACGGGAGCCGAAGCCCTGACTTTCGACGATGTCCTTTTGCAGCCGGGACATTCCGAGGTCATGCCGGGGCAGACCAACATCGCGACGCGGATTGCCAAGGATATCGATCTCAGCCTGCCGATCCTCTCTTCCGCCATGGATACGGTGACGGAAAGCCGCCTCGCGATCGCCATGGCCCAGGCCGGCGGCATCGGCGTCATCCACCGCAACCTCACGCCGAGCGAACAGGCCGAGGAAGTCCGACAGGTCAAGAAGTTCGAGAGCGGCATGGTCGTCAATCCGGTCACCATCGGCCCGGATGCCACGCTCGCCGAGGCGCTGGCGCTGATGAAGGCGCACGGCATTTCCGGCATTCCGGTCGTCGAGAACGGCGGCCGCCCCGGCCGCCTCGTCGGTATCCTGACGAACCGTGACGTCCGCTTCGCCTCCGATCCCTCGCAGAAGATCCACGAGCTGATGACCAAGGAAAACCTGGTCACCGTCAAGGAAAGCGTCGACCAGCAGGAAGCCAAGCGCCTGCTGCACAGCCATCGCATCGAGAAACTGCTTGTGGTCGACGGCGACGGCCGCTGCGTCGGCCTGATCACCGTCAAGGACATCGAGAAGAGCCAGCTCAACCCCAACGCCGCCAAGGATCTCCACGGCCGTCTGCGCGTCGCCGCCGCGATCTCGACCGGCGAGGACGGCCGCGAGCGCGCCGAGCGGCTGATCGACGCCGGTGTCGACGTGATCGTCGTCGATACCGCGCACGGCCACTCGCAGAAGGTTCTGGATGCCGTCGGGGTGGTCAAGAAGATGTCGAACGCGGTGCGCATCATCGCCGGCAACGTCGCGACAGCCGAAGGCACCCGCGCGTTGATCGAGGCCGGCGCCGACTGCATCAAGGTCGGCATCGGTCCGGGCTCGATCTGCACCACGCGCATCGTCGCCGGCGTCGGCGTGCCGCAGCTTGCAGCGGTCATGGCCGCTGCCGAAGAGGCGGCGAAGAGCGACATTCCGGTGATCGCCGACGGCGGCATCAAGTTCTCTGGCGACCTCGCCAAGGCGATCGCTGCCGGTGCCTCCGCGGTCATGGTCGGTTCGCTGCTCGCCGGCACGGACGAAAGCCCGGGCGAGGTCTTCCTCTACCAGGGCCGTTCCTTCAAGGCCTATCGCGGCATGGGTTCCGTCGGCGCCATGGCGCGCGGCTCGGCCGATCGCTACTTCCAGGCGGAAGTGCGCGACACGCTGAAGCTGGTGCCGGAAGGCATCGAGGGACAGGTCCCGTACAAGGGCCCGGTTTCGGCCGTGCTGCACCAGCTCGCGGGCGGCCTGAAGGCAGCCATGGGCTATGTCGGCGGGCGTGACATCAAGGACTTCCAGGAGAAGGCGACCTTCGTCCGCATCTCCGGCGCGGGCCTGCGCGAAAGCCATCCGCACGGCGTCACCATCACCCGCGAAAGCCCGAACTACCCGGGCGCCGGCGGCTGAGGAGAGTGGATGGAGGGGAGCGGCAGATGGGAGCGAACAAGGTGATCCTGTTGCTGCTCGCCCTCTCGGGCGCCCTTCTCGCCTGGATGTTCTTCGGGCTCGATCCGGAGTTCCAGCGCCTCAGCGGGGCAGGGGGCTTCCTCGATGCCCGCCTGTCCGGCTACGAGGCCGATGCGGTGCGGGGCCTTCAGGCGGCACTTGCCGATCCGGCACGGGCTGAGGCGCGCGACCTGTTTCAGCTGATGTACCTTGGCCCGGACCTCGTCTTGCCGTTCGCGCTGACCCTCGCGCTCTGCCTGCTCCTTCGCGGTTATGCCCCCGGCGTCGTGCTCTACGGCCGACACCTCGATCTGCGTCACGCCCGGCTGCTTTGCCTGTTGCCGATCGCCTACGGCATCTCTGACTACCTCGAGAACATCGGCTTCCTGATCTATTTCCCCCCGGCCGAGCCGGGGCCGTGGCTCGCCGAGAACCTGCCCAACGTCCTGCCGTGGGTCTCCCGCATCAAGTTTGTCCTGCTGTTCGTGTCCGCGTTGCTTGCCTTGCGGGTCACGGTATTTTCCGGCCGCCCGTCCCGGTAACGAAGATGTGTTGCCTGCAATCGCCGGTGGGCACTATCCTGCCCTGCGGCGGGCCTGCGTTCGGGCCGCCATCCAGATACCCTGAACGGAGGATCATCATGGACACGCCGAAAGTCACGCAGGCGATGATCGACGCCTATGACGAATACACTCATCTAACTCTGGATCGCCGTGCATTCATGGAAAGACTGACGGCACTCGCCGGCTCGGGGGCGGCTGCCGCCACGATCGCGCCGCTGCTTGCCGCCAGCAAGGCGAGTGCCGCCGTTGTCCCCGAGGGCGACGCCCGCCTGAAGGCCGAGGATGTGACCTATCCCGGCGGAACGACCGAGATGAACGCCTATCTCGTCCGTCCCAAGGATGCCGCCGGCCCGCTGCCCGGCGTCATCGTCATTCACGAAAACCGCGGTCTCAATCCGCACATCCGCGACGTCGCCCGCCGCATGGCACTCGAGGGCTTCGTCGTGCTGGCGCCGGATTTCCTCTCGCCTTACGGCGGCACGCCGGATGATGAGGACAAGGCACGCGAAATGTTCACCACCCTCGACATGGCCGCGGCCGTCAACAATGCCGAGGCGAGCCGCGTCTATCTGGCCGGCAATGCCGACGCCAACGGCAATGTCGGCGCCGTCGGCTTCTGCTGGGGCGGCGGCATGGTGAACCGCCTGGCCGTCGCCTCGCCGGCGCTTGGGGCAGGGGTCGCCTATTATGGCGCCCAGGTCCCTGCCGACCAGGTGCCGTCGATCCAGGCGCCGCTTCTGCTGCACTATGCCGGGCTCGACGAGCGCATCAACGCCGGCATCGACGCCTACAAGGCGGCACTCGAAGAAAACAAGAAGACGTTCGAGATCCATGTCTACGAAGGCGTGAACCATGCCTTCAACAACGACACCTCGGCCGCCCGCTACGACAAGGCCGCGGCCGATCTTGCCTGGTCGCGGACGGTCGCATTCCTGAAGAAATATCTCTCCTGAACATTCGCTGTTGCGACGGCGCCGGAATCTTTCCGGGGCTGTCGCAACCTTGCGACAGAAGTCATTGCGAAGCACCGCAGGCTTGACCCGCATCAAGAAATTCGACCGGGACAACGATAGGGTGTATACGTCGTGACGGGCAACCCCCGACGGCCAGATCATTCCGCAACACGATTTCTGTCGAGGAGGAAAAGAATGGCATCGAGTATGAAAGCCGCCGTCGTGCGGGAATTCGGCAAGCCGCTGGTGATCGAGGAGATGGCGATACCGGACCCCGGTCCGGGCCAGATTCTCGTCAGGTATCATGCGACGGGCGTATGCCACACCGATCTGCATGCGGCGAACGGCGACTGGCCGGTCAAACCCAATCCACCGTTCATCCCGGGGCATGAGGGTGTCGGCTATGTCGCCAAGCTCGGCGCCGGCGTTACCCGCATCAAGGAAGGCGATCGCGTCGGCGTTCCGTGGCTGCACACCGCCTGCGGTTGCTGCACGCCTTGCCGCACGGGATGGGAGACGCTCTGCGGCAGCCAGCAGAACACCGGCTATTCCGTCAATGGCACGTTCGCACAGTATGGTCTCGCCGATCCGGATTTCGCCGGTCGTCTGCCGGACAATCTCGAATTCGGCCCTGCGGCTCCGGTGCTCTGCGCCGGTGTCACCGTTTACAAGGGGCTGAAGGAGACCGAGGTACGGCCCGGCGAATGGGTGGTGATCTCCGGCATCGGCGGGCTCGGTCACATGGCCGTGCAGTATGCCAAGGCCATGGGCATGCATGTGGTCGCCGCCGACATCTTCGACGAGAAGCTGAAACTTGCGAAGGATCTCGGTGCCGACATCACCGTCAATGGCCGCGCCGCCGATGCGATCGAGCAGGTGCAGAAGGCGACCGGCGGCGTGCATGGTGCGCTCGTCACCGCCGTCTCCCCGAAGGCGATGGAACAGGCCTACGGCTTCCTGCGCTCCAAGGGCACCATGGCCCTCGTCGGCTTGCCGCCGGGCTTCATCTCGCTGCCGGTCTTCGATACGGTGCTGAAGCGCATCACGGTGCGCGGTTCGATCGTCGGCACCCGCCAGGATCTCGAGGAATCGCTGGTCTTCGCGGGCGAGGGCAAGGTTGCCTCGCACTTCTCCTGGGACAAACTGGAGAACATCAACGACATCTTCCATCGCATGGAGGAAGGCAAGATCGACGGCCGCATCGTCCTCGATCTCTCCGCCTGACATCGTCGAATCCGATGAGGCAATAAGGGGAGGTGGCGCCGTGGCGCGGCCTCCCAATTTCACGCGGCGACCGGCTCGGTATCCGGACGGCGGCTTGCCACGATACCCGCGGCCAATGCTTCCATGTCCTGGCGGCGCGGGCTCGACCTCCGCCAGACGAGGCCGATCTCGCGGGACGGCGCCGGGTCGGCGAAGGGAACGATGCGGATCGCCGTGCGTGCAGTCTCCGTATCGACGGCCATCTCCGGGATGAGCGTCATCCCCATGTCGTGCGACACCATCTGCAGGAGCGTCGTCATCGAGGTCGCACCGACATTGACGAGATTACGCTTGTTCGCCGCCTTGCAGACGGCGAGCGCCTGGTCACGCAGGCAGTGCCCCTCCTCGAGCAGCAGCAGCCGGTTCGGGTCGACCTGCGTTTCGGCGAGGGGTGAGACAAGCACGTCGCTCTCGTTGTCGGCCATGGCGACGAAGAAGCGGTCGGTGAAGAGGCTGCGGGTCGCGACGTTCTCCGCCTCCACCGGCAGGGCCGCGATCACGGCGTCTAGACGACCCTCGGCGAGGTCGGCGAGCAGCCGGTCCGTCACGGCTTCCTTGAGCTCGATCTCGATCAGAGGATGCTCGCGACGAAGATAAGGCACCATCTGCGGCACCAGATAGGGCGCGACTGTCGGAATGATGCCGATACGGATCATGCCCTCCAGCATGCCGCTCCTGCGGCGCGCTGCCCCCTCCAGCCGGTCGATGCCGGCGAGCACGCTGCGCACATGCGCAAGGATTTCCTCGCCCTTGGCCGTCAGCAGGGTTGCCCCGCGCGTCCGCTCCACCAGCACCACACCCAGATGCTTCTCCATCTCCATGATCTGTGCCGAAAGAGCGGGCTGGCTGACATGGACCATTTCGGCCGCGCGGCCGAAATGCAGGGTGGCGGCGAGCGCCTCGAAGTAGCGCATTTGACGAATGGTAATCATGATAGGAATATCTTATCAACAACAACATCAAATACAATTGGAAATTATGGAACACTTGGCCGATGGTGGCACCAGTTCACTCGTTTTTGCGAAAACAGGAGGCCAAGATGAACGAGCACGTCAAATCCGCCGGCAAATGTCCGGTCATGCATGGCGGCAATACCGCCATGGGCAAATCCGTCATGGACTGGTGGCCGAATGCGCTGAACCTCGACATCCTGCACCAGCATGACACCAAGACCAATCCGCTCGGCCCGAACTTCAACTACCGCGAAGAGCTTAAGAAGCTCGACGTCGAGGCGCTGAAGGCGGACCTTCGCGCGCTGATGCTCGACAGCCAGGAATGGTGGCCGGCCGACTGGGGCTCCTATGTCGGCATGATGGCCCGCGTTACCTGGCATGCTGCCGGCTCCTACCGCGTCACCGACGGCCGTGGCGGTGCCAATACCGGCAACCAGCGTTTCGCGCCGCTCAACTCCTGGCCGGACAATGTCAACACCGACAAGGGCCGCCGCCTGCTTTGGCCGATCAAGAAGAAGTACGGCAACAAGATCTCCTGGGCCGACCTGATCGCGCTCGCCGGCACGATCGCCTATGATGTCGCCGGCCTGAAGACCTTCGGCTTCGCCTTTGGCCGCGAAGACATCTGGCAGCCGGAAAAAGACACCTATTGGGGTGACGAGAAGGAATGGCTGGCGCCGAGCGACGGCCGCTATGGCGACGTGACCAAGCCGGACACGCTGGAGAACCCGCTCGCCGCGGTGCAGATGGGTCTCATCTACGTCAACCCCGAAGGCGTCAACGGCAAGTCGGATCCGCAGGCGACCGCCTTGCAGATGCGCGAGACCTTTGCCCGCATGGGCATGAATGACGAGGAAACCGTGGCGCTGACCGCCGGCGGCCACACCATCGGCAAGTGCCATGGCAATGGCAGCGCCGCCAATCTCAGCCCCGATCCGGAAGCCGCCGGCCCCGAATTCCAGGGCCTCGGCTGGATCAACACCCACGGCCGCGGCATCGGTCGAGATACCGTCGTCTCCGGTCTCGAAGGCGCCTGGACCAGCAAGCCGACCCAGTGGGACAATGGCTACTTCAAGATGCTGTTCGAACATGAGTGGCATCTGGTCACCAGCCCGGCTGGTGCGCATCAGTGGGAGCCGATCGCCATCGCCGAAGAGGATCGTCCGGTTGATGTCGAGGATCCGTCCATCCGCCGCAACCCGATGATGACTGATGCCGACATGGCGCTCAGGGTCGACCCGATCTATCGCGAGATTTCGTTGAAGTTCAAGGATGACCAGGAGCACTTCTCGGACGTTTTCGCCCGCGCATGGTTCAAGCTGACCCACCGCGATGTCGGTCCGAAGTCGCGCTACTTTGGCCCGGACGTTCCGGATGAAGACCTGATCTGGCAGGATCCGATCCCGGCCGGCCCCACCGACTACGACGTTGTCGCGGTCAAGGCGAAGATCATCAACAGCGGTCTCACCATTGCTGAAATGGTTTCGACCGCCTGGGACAGCGCCCGCACTTACCGCGGTTCCGACAAGCGTGGCGGTGCCAACGGTGCCCGCATTCGCCTTGCCCCGCAGAAGGACTGGGAAGGCAATGAGCCCCAGCGCCTCGCCAAGGTCCTGACGGTCCTCGAAGGCATTGCGGCCGAAACCGGCGCAAGCCTTGCCGACGTCATCGTTCTGGCCGGCAATGTCGGCGTCGAACTGGCGGCAAAGGCCGCGGGCTTCGATGTCGACGTCCCCTTCGCGCCGGGCCGTGGAGATGCAACCGCCGAGCAGACCGATGCGGACAGCTTTGCCGTGCTCGAACCGCTCGCCGACGGCTTCCGCAACTGGCAGAAGAAGGACTATGTCGTCAGCCCCGAGGAAATGCTGCTCGACCGCGCCCAGTTGATGGGGCTCACCGCCCCGGAAATGACGGTGCTCATCGGCGGCATGCGCGTGCTGGGCACCAACTACGGCGGCACGGCGCACGGCGTGTTCACCGATCGTGTCGGCGCGCTGACCAACGACTTCTTCGTCACCCTCACGGACATGGCCTATTCCTGGGTCCCGACCGGCGGCAACAGCTATGCCATCCGCGAGCGTAAGAGCGGTGCGACCAAGTATACGGCGACCCGTGTGGATCTCGTCCTCAGCTCGAACTCGATCCTGCGGGCGTATGCGGAAGTCTATGCCCAGGACGACAACAAGGAGAAGTTCGTGAAGGACTTCGTTGCCGCCTGGACCAAGGTGATGAACGCGGATCGCTTCGACATCGCCTGATCGCCGGGTGAAGGGAACGCTGGTGTGCGGCCCGCCGTCAGGGTCGCACACAGGCAGCCGGACCGGGCGAGCGCCGCACCCCGCGCCGCACTCGGGCACCGGCCGGAAACGGGAACAGCCGGGGTTCGCCCCGGCTGTTCCCGTTTGCTGACTATGTCCGTCTGTGCCGGCGACTTACCAGCCAGGGATCATTTGGCCGGCGCGCAGCCGCGGATAGTAGCGGGGATAAGTCTTGACGTCGCCTTCGAGATCGTCGTCGACCGCCGACGGCGTGATGTTGTCGAGGCAGGCGGTGATGTGGTCGGTGATGGCGTTCATCAGCGAGGTGGAAAGCCCCGGCCGCTTCATCAGGCCGATCTGCACCGGCGGCAGAGGCGGAAAGCCGTCGGTCTGCGTCAGCACCTTCATGCCGGTGCGGAGCGCCGATTCCGGGAGTACCGAAACCGCCATGCCGGCAAGGACGGCGGCAGCGACCACGGTCGAGGACCAGCTGGTGAACAGGATCTGGTAGTCGCGGCCGTCGGCGTCGAGAGCCGAGCAGGCGAGCTGGCGCCAGTTGCAGTCGCGCCGTCCGACGGCGAGGGGCACCGGTGCGTCGTCACGCAGCGGATGGTTGGCCGACGCGACCCAGCAGAGCGGCTCGGTGCGCACCACGTCCGAGCTGCGGGCGCGCGGATTGTGGGTGACGAGCGCGATGTCGAGCTCGCCGCGAGCCATCTTCTCGGCAAGGTCCACCGAGGGTTCGCAGACGATGTAGAGCTCGACGTTCGGATGGGTCTTGGCAAAGCGGCCGATGATTTCCGGCATGTAGCGGTCGGCATAATCGTCCGGCGTGCCGATCCTCAGCGTGCCTTCCAACCGGTTGTCGTCGAATGCGGCTATCGCCTCCGAATTCAGCCGGATGATCCGCCGCGCGTAGTTCAGGAGCTTCTCACCCTCGGCCGTCAGCCGGTTGCCGCGGCCGTCCTTGATGAAGAGCTGCTTGCCGATGCGTTCCTCCAGCCGTCGCATCTGCATCGAAACGGCCGACTGGGTCTTGAAGACTCGGCCCGCGGCCTTCGTGAAGCTTCCTGTGTCGACGATCGCGATGAAGGTCTGGAGCTGGTCGATATCGAGTGGCGCTGACATCTAGAAATTCCATCAGATGGATTGATGATAACTATTAAAAACATTCGTTGGACTGATCAATAGCTTTTCAACATCATCGACCTGCAAATCAACCGGAGCCGCCGACACCGACTCCTCCAACGTTCATACCTCGCTGGTTGGCTCTACCCTTTTGCGGGTACGAGCCCGCCTCCATTCGTGCCGAAATCGAAAGGACTTTGTCGCCATGAGCACGACCGAACGGATGATAGAACTCGATCTTGCGGTTTCCCGGCCGACGCTTGCCGCGCGTCTCGCCGCGACCTGGGAAGGGACGAAGTCCGTTCTGCGCGCGCTCAGGAACCGACGAGCCGCGAACCGCCTTGCCGAACTCGACGATGCGCTGCTGCGCGACATCGGACTTTCCCGTGCCGATGTCGAAAGCATCCTTCGGACCTCCGGCATTGCGGACGATCCTTCGCGTCTTCTCACCCGTACCGCGCGCCATCGCGCCGACCGTTCGTTGCTGCCGGCGAAGTCCGAATGACCCCTCCCAATCCCCGCAGGGTGACTGCCAATAGCCCTGCCGACTTGCCCGGTGACCCTCCCTGTCCCGGGCATTTTTTTATGCTCAGGAATCTTTGCGCCAGCCTCCCACAGGTTTTCCGTTCACGGTAAGAGATTTCTAACTTCCGCACGAGATTCTCTTTCCCATTGCCAGCGGACCCGGTTCCTCCGGGCACGGTCACGGAGCCATTTTCAATGCGGATTTCCAGGAAGCTTCCTCTCGCGGCGGCGGTCTTCACCATTGTCGCCATCAGCGCATCGGTCGCCTTGACGCTATTTCTCGAAGGCCGGGCGCTGCGCCAGCAGGTCTACCAGATGCTGGAAGCGACGGCCGACGGGCGGCGCAACGAAGCGAAGGGCTATCTCGAGAGCATCCGCCTCGACATCGCGGCGATCGCCTCGAACGTGACGACCCAGCAGGCGCTTTACGGCTTCACCGGAGCGTGGAAGTTCCTGGGCGAGGATCCGGCTGCCGAGCTTCACCGCCGCTATATCGATGAAAACCCGAACCCGGTCGGAGAGAAGTACAAGCTCGACAGCGCCAAGAAGGATGCATTCGACCGAGCCCACAAGCAGTTCCAGGCCTATTATCTCAATCATCTGCAGGCGCAGGGCTATGATGATATCCTGATAATCGATCTCGATGGCAACGTCGTCCATTCGGTCCAGAAGGAGAAGGACTACGGCACCAACCTGACGAAGGGGCCGTACAAGGAGTCCGGCCTGGCGGAGGTCTTCGGCAAGATCATTGCCGCCAACGACCCGAATGCCGTCGCGATGTCCGGCTTTGCGGCCTATGCGCCTTCCGAAGGCGCTCCCGCCGCCTTCCTTGCCGTTCCGATCACCATGAACGGCCGCGCGATCGGTGTCGTCGCCTACCGTCTGCCGAACCATCGCCTCGACACGCTCTTTGCCAACCGCAAGGGTCTCGGCGAGACCGGCGAAACCGTTCTGGTCGACTCGGCGGGCACACTGCTGAACGACAGCATGCTGACGCCCGAGAAGGACATCCTTTCTGCGAAGGTCGACACGACGATGCTGCCGGTAGTCATGGAAGGCGGCGACGCCTTCGGAACGCTTTCCGGCTACCGCGACATGACCAGCCTTGCCGCGGGCGCGCCGCTCGAATTCGCCGGCACCCGCTGGGCGGTCTTCGCTCTCATGGGCGAGGATGAAGTCGCGGCGAACCTGCGCGGCACGGCACTGGTGTCCGTGCTCTTCGGCGCCCCGATCGTTCTCCTCGGCATCGTGATCGCTGTTCTCTACTCACGTTCGCTGACGCGCCCGATCACGCGCCTCGTCAAGTCCATGGGCGAACTCGCGGGCGGCAACACGGCGATCCGCCTAGAAGGCGAGGGGCGACAGGACGAGATCGGCGAAATGGTCCGCTCGGTCGCGGTCTTCCGTCAGGCGGTTCTCGAGAAGCGGACGCTCGAAAGCGACGCCGAGACCCGCCGGCTTGCCGACGAGAAGGGACGCCGGGACCGCGATGCCGAACGTGCCGCCGAACAGGCGCGCATGACCGAGGCCGTCGAGATCCTCGGCAACGCGCTGCAGCGGCTAGCGAGCGGCGACCTCACAGCGACGATCGACAAGCCGTTTGCAAGTGGCCTCGACCGACTGCGTGTCGACTTCAACGCCTCGCTCGAACGCCTGTCGCGGACGATCTCCGCCGTCCACTCCAATGTTCACGAGATCAATGCCAAGAGCGTCAAGGTCCGCGCCTCGACCGAGGATCTGTCGCGCCGGACCGAGGAGCAGGCGGCGGCGCTCGAAGAAACCACCAATTCGATCCGCCAGATCATGGAGGCGATCCGCCAGTCCTCCGAACGCGCCGAAACTGCATCCCGGCTTGCCGGCACGGCACGGGACAATTCCGATCGCTCGGCCGGGATCGTCGGCGAGGCGGTGAACGCCATGGCGCGCATCGAGAACGCCTCGTCGGAAATCTCGAAGATCATCAACGTCATCGATGAGATCGCCTTCCAGACCAACCTGCTCGCGCTCAATGCCGGTGTCGAGGCGGCCCGCGCGGGCGAAGCCGGCAAGGGCTTCGCCGTCGTGGCCCAGGAAGTGCGCGAGCTCGCGCAGCGCTCCGCCCAGGCGGCCCGCGAGATCAAGGCACTCATTATCAAGTCGGGTGACGAAGTCGCAAGCGGCGTCGGGCTCGTCAAGGAAAGCGGCGACCTGCTGTCGTCGATCGCCGGCCAGGTCGTCGAGATCAACGACCACATCCATTCGATTGCCACCGCCGCGCGGCAGCAATCGGAGGGTCTCAAGGAAATCAACTCGGCGGTCGGGCGGATGGAGGACGTCACCCAGCAGAACGCCCGCGCCGCCGAGCAGACCGACCGCGAGATGAGCACGCTGTCAAACGACACGCAGACGCTTTCCGACGTCGTTGGGCAGTTCAACGTCGACCGGAGCCTCGCGCCGCAAGGCACGACCGGCCTCAGGCAGGCTTCGAGCACGGGCCCCACCGAGCCGCGGGTCTTCCAGGCGCCGTCCCCGCGTCCGCGCGTGACGCCGGCCAGCCAGACCTCGCGTCCCGTCAGTTCGCCGGCCCGTGCGCTTCTTGGAAGGATTACCAATCGGCTGAACGTGAAGGGCGGCGCCTCCGGCACCGAGGCCTCCAGCGGCGGGGACTGGGAAGAATTCTGAGACGGGCAGGCGGCGGTCCACGTCGCCTGTGCCTGAAACGAGGCGAAGGATCAGCCCTTGCCGTTCGGTGCATCGCCTTGCGGCGCCGGCTCCTGCTCGGGGCCATCGCCCGTCTTTCCCAGATAGCTTTCGAAGACCTGCTCCATGCTTTTCTGGTAGCTCTTCTGCACTTCGAGGCCGCTGTCGAACATGGCGTTCACCATCGTCGTGAACTGCTCGGTCGCCTGGTCGCCCGGCTTCGCGGCAGGCTTGGCAGCCTCCCCCTGCGGCGGCGGAGTCGTTCCCCCATAGCTCGCCATCATGTCCTGGAAGGCCTTGGCGAAGGGATTGTCGAAGAAAGGGTTGCCGGCGGCGGGCGTGGGTTGCGGCTGTGTCGGCTTGACGCCGAACATCGTCTGCATGGCCTGCGTGAACGGGTTGTCGAAGAGGTTCGGCTCCTTGGGCTTTGCCTTCGGTGCGAAGCCCATGCCTTCGAGCCACTGCTGGGTCATCGCGCCCATCGGTGAGTTGGCGAAGGCGGAAGCGTCGAACTGCCCGGTGGTCTGCTTGGAAAGCCCGCCCATGATCGTATCGGCCATGGCCGGCATCATCTTCTTGAAGATGTCCTGGCTGATGCCGGTGAACTGTGCCGCCTGGGCTGCGATCGCCCGCGAGACCTCTTTCGAGCCGAAGAGCCGTTCGAGCACCGTGTTGCCGTCGGCGACGCCCTGGGGCGTGAAAGCCGCGGTCATGTCCTCGAAGTATTTCGCATAGTTCCCGGAGGCCATGGCACCCAGAAGCGCCGTCATGTCATAGGGATTGGCGGTGTTGCGTTTGAATCCGGAGGAGAATGCCGGCATGAGCGCGGCCACAGCCTGTGCCGCCTGCTCCTGCGCGAGGTTGAACTGCCTCGCGACCGCTTCCATCGCCGTGCCGTTCTGCGCCCGCAACATCATCTCGAACAGTGGTAGCATGGATGGCAGCCCTCCGGTTGCATGCAGCGCGTCGTTCCCGCACTATAACCGGAAAAAGCCGAGCGCAAACCGCCTTTTTGGCGGCACCCGCCGCGGAGCGGGCATCCCGCGCAGGGCCGCAGCCCTCAGTACTGGTAGTCTTCGAAGACGTGCTCGATGTCGCGGTTCCAGCGGCCGTCGTAGAGCGCCAGCATGTCCTCGGCGAGCGTCGTCTTCTTGGCGAGGATTTCGTCGAGCGGTGCGAGAAAGACGCTTTCGTCCTGTCCGTCGCTGTTGAGGTGCCCCCGCGCCTTGAGACCTGCCCGTGACATGTCGACCATCTGCCTCGCGACGTCGAGCACGCTGCGGCCGGCGACCTCCGCGGCGAGCCCCTTTGCCGGCACGGTATCGCGCATCGAGACGACGTCGGCGTGCGTCCAGTTGCGGGTGAGATCCTCGGCGGCAGCAAGGCTGGCGTCATCATAGAGGAGGCCGACCCAGAAGGCGGGCAGCGCGCAAATTCGCCGCCACGGGCCGCCGTCGGCGCCGCGCATCTCGAGGAAGCGCTTCAGCCGGACATCGGGGAAGAGGGTCGAAAGATGGTTCGTCCAGTCCCCGAGCGTCGGTTCCCAGTCCGCAATCTCGCCCTTCAGCGCGCCGGCCATAAACTGGCGGAATGTGATGTGGGTGCAGTCGTGGTAACGCCCGTCGCGGACGACGAAATACATCGGCACGTCGAGTGCCCATTCGACGTAATCTTTGAAACCGAACGTCTCGTTGAAGACGAAGGGCAGGGCGCCCGCCCGCGCATTGTCGGTGTCCCGCCAGATGTCGCCGCGCCAGGAGAGCAGGCCGTTCGGCTTACCCTCGGTAAACGGCGAGGAGGCGAAGAGCGCGGTCGCGACCGACTGCAGCTTCATCGACACGCGCATCTTCCGGCGCATGTCTTCTTCGGAGGAGAAGTCGAGGTTCACCTGGATGGTGCAAGTCCGGTACATCATGTCCAGGCCCTTGCTGCCCACCTTCGGCATGTAGCGCGTCATGATCTCGTAGCGCGACTTCGGCATGCGCGGCGTCTCGGCCAGCGTCCACTTGGGGCTGCCGCCCATGCCGAGGAAGCGGATGCCCATCGGCTCGGCGACTTCGCGCAGCACCGAGAGATGCTGGTTCGATTCCCGGCAGGTCTGGTGGAGCGTTTCGAGCGGGCCGCCGGAAAGTTCGAACTGACCGCCGGGCTCGATGGAGATCGCGCCTTCGCCGTCTCCGCCGGCAAGGCCGATGATGTTCTCCCCGTCCATGATCGGTTCCCAGCCGATCTTCTGCTGCATGCCTTTGAGCAGTGCCGAGATGCTCGCCTCGCCATGATAGGGGACGGGGCTGTTGTCCGCCCGGAAGAAGGCGAATTTCTCGTGTTCCGTTCCGATCCGGAAGGCCTCGCGCGGCTTGCAGCCTTCTGCGAGATAGGCGACCATTTCGTCGACCGATGTGAGCGGAGTGTGATCGGTGGTGTCGCGGGCCATGAAGTGAACCTTGTTGGCGAGGTCGGCCCAAGGGATCGGACCATCGCGTGAATGGACCGGAATGAAGCCGGTGCGCAAGTGAAATTCTCTCAAGCCTTCGTCAAAAAAAACGGAAGCTTGCGGCAGGTCAAGCCCGTGTTGTCAATGCCAGTCGCCGACGGTCGCCTGAACCACGGCAAGTGCTGCGACGGCAGCGGTATCGGCGCGGAGGATGCGCGGCCCGAGCGGAATTGCCGTGACGAAGTCGAGCCCGCGCAGGAGCGCCCGTTCCTCCTCGGAAAAGCCGCCTTCCGGCCCGACGAGCAGGGCGAGCGACCGCTCGCGGATACCCTGAAGGGCAGCGAGCGGATTCTGCGTCGCGCTGTCCTCGTCGCAGAAGATGATCCGCCGTGTCGCTGGCCAGCGTTCCAGGAGGTCCTTCAGCCGTTGCGGCGGCGCGACCGTCGGGATCGAAAGGACGCCGCATTGTTCGGCGGCCTCGACGACATTCGCCTGCAGCCGGTCGAGATTGGTGATCTTGCCCTGGACGTGCTGCGTCATCACGGGTTGCAGCAGGCCGGCCCCCATCTCGACGGCCTTCTGCACGAGATAGTCCATGCGCCCGACCTTCAGGGGCGCGAAGAGAAAGTGCAGGTCGCAGGGTTCGGGCTGCGGGCGCGTCTGCTCCGTGGCGGTCATCAGGATGCGCTTGCGGGTCGGGAAGGCGAGCGTCGCCTTCCATTCGCCGTCGCGGCCGTTGAAGAGGAGGAGTTCCGAGCCCTCCGTCATGCGGAGCACGTTGGCGAGATAGTTGAACTGTTCCGGACCGGCTTCCACGACCCCGCCGGACGAGAGCCCTGCGGTGACGAAAAGCCTCTGCATCCGGTAATTGGCGCGCATGATTCCGATATTCCCCTCTTCAGACGAAGAGCAGGAACATAACCCAGTAGAGCAACGCCGCAAGTCCTGCAGCCGCCGGTACGGTGATCACCCATGCGGCGAGAATGCTCAACATGTGCGAGCGACGCACCAGCTTGCGGCGATGCTGTTCGTCGGCATTCGTCTCGCGGCTGTCCTCGATGTCCGGGTTCCCGTTCTTCTTCTGGATATAGGCGCTGCGCCGCCTGGAATGGCGCGTGTACCACTCGCGAAACAGGCCGACGCCGAAAACCGCGCCGACGGCGATGTGGGTGGAACTCACCGGCAGACCGAGCCAGGAGGCGGAGATTACCGTCACGGCGGAGGAGAGCGAGACGCAGTAGGCGCGCATCGGATTGAGTTTGGTGATCTGGCTGCCGACCAGCCGGATCAGTCGCGGGCCGAAGAGCAATAGGCCTGACGAGATGCCGAGCGCGCCGATCCACATCACCCAGGAGGGCGCCTCGCCGCTCCGCAGCGGCCCTCCGGCGCTCAGAGCGTCGACGATTGCCGTCACGGGGCCGATCGCGTTCGCCACGTCGTTGGCGCCATGGGCGAAGGAAAGGAGCGCGGCGGCAAAGGCGAGCGGCAGGCGGAAGAGTTTGCGGAGCGACTGATTGCGGTTTTCCAGCCCGATCGACTGGCGCGCGACGAAAGGGATGCTGACGAGCCAGACCACCAGACCCGTGGCCACGCCGAAGATCGTCGCCGCCGTCCGGGTCATATGGTAGACCTGCCCGATCCCCCTGATCGTGAGATAGCTCGCGAAGGCACCCACCATCACACCGACGAGCACGGGCACCCACCGCCGTGCCGCGGCGATCTTGTCGTCCTGATAGATGATGACGGTCTTGAGGAACCAGAGGATCATGGCGGCGATGGCACCGCCGAGCAGCGGCGACACGACCCAGCTCATGGTGATCCCGATCATCGTCGACCAGTCGACGGCGCCGAAGCCGCTGGCGGCGATGCCGGCCCCCATCACGCCGCCGACGATCGAATGCGTCGTCGAGACCGGCGCGTTGGTCCAGGTGGCGATGTTGATCCAGAGCGCCGCGGCGAGCAATGCCGAAAGCATGATGAAGGAGATGATCCGGGGATCGCTCGCCTCGCGGCTGTCGAGCAGGCCGGAGGCTATGGTTGCGACGACGTCGCCTCCCGCGATCACCGCGCCGGCGATCTCGCAGACGGCGGCGAGCACCAGCGCCGATCCGATGGTGAGTGCCCGTGCGCCGACGGCGGCGCCGACATTGTTCGTCACGTCGTTGGCGCCGATGTTCATCGCCATGTAGGCGCCGATACCGGCTGCGGCGATCAGCAGCGCGCCGCCCGGCTGTCCGAGACCGTAAGCGCCAGCGAATACCGTCGCGAATACGAGGAACACCATGCCGAGCGCGACGGGGACGTGCCGGCGAAGCACGAAGAGCCGCGCTTCTTCGACATAGGTGACCTTGTCGAGATCCTTGTCGAGTGTCGGCTTGAAGAGCTTCGGCGGCGCGCCGGCCATGAGTTGTCTTTCTTCGGTGGGAACGGGCCGGTCCGTCCCCGGTCGTCATAGATTTCGGCCTGCATGCCCGACCGGCGGGATGTGTCCGCCGGAACGGGCGAAATGCTCGTCAGTCCGGCCTCAGCCTTCCTCGGGTGTTCCGTCCCCGGGCGGCATGTTCGCCGCCATCTGCGCCAGTCGATGGAAGAGCACCTTCAGTTCGGGCTCGTTGACGCGGGCGGCCGCCTCCTCGCAGTTCACCCATTCGAGGCGGCGGGTTCCCTTCTCCCGGAAATCCTTCGCCATCTCCTTCACGAGGAGAAGATGCACCTGGACCCGGCAATGGATCTTGAGCCCTCCATCCATTCCCTTGGCGTAGCTGTAGTAGCCGAAGGGTTCGTGGGAGACCTTTCCCTTGACGCCTGCTTCCTCCCAGGCTTCCCGCTCGGCGACCGCATGCGACTTCTTGCCGGGCATAGGCCAGCCCTTCGGGATCACCCATCGGCCGGTGTCGCGGCTCGTGAGCAGCAGGACTTCGACGCCACCTTGTTTCTTGCGCGGACGATAGCACAGGGCGGCATATTGCTGACGCGGCGGCCGCCGCAACATCAACTGCACATCCGAGGCGATCCGGCTCATGATGGTCAATTCCCGCTGTCTCCTGTGTTTGTAGATTACGCTGTGGTTGTGTTCGTTCGGTGACTTCTCCGAAATGGTGCGGCGAATCAGTCAGGCGACCGTTTAACCGTCGATGTTGGATCAACGGCACGTCAGGTCAAGTGTTCTGCTTGTCCACTTTTGGGCTATGCACCGATCATGGGCGCCCACGCGCCTGCCAGTGCCGGAGCCCGTCGATGACGCCGTCGGCCGTGGCGCGTCCGGCGAGGTAGACGTCGTCGCGTTCCTCCGCGAGCCGGCGGAGTTCCGGATGGGCGTTGGCCGGGACGATGCCGCGCACGCCCTCGAGAAGGAACATGCCGAGATCGTTGCCCGTATCGCCTGCGACGACCGCTTCTTCGAGGTCGATGCCGAGCTCTCTGCAAAGCCAGGTCAGCGCCTTGCCCTTGTCGGCATTGCCGGGCAGGACGTCGAGGTCGCGCCCGCTCGAATAGACGAGTTTCACCGACAGCCCCTCGGCCCGCAGTTCCTGCTCCAGCGCCTCGATCCGTTCGAGCGGGGCATCGTGGAAATACCAGCTGGACTTGAGTGCATGCTGATAGCGCTCCGGCTGGCGCCTGATGCCGGGCAGCGAGCGCAGGTGCTCCGCAATCCGGAGCGGATCATAATCCCGGTCGAGCGACGCGGCATAGGCTTCCGCGATCTCCGGCACCGTCGCGGCGTGCATCATCGTGCCGACACCGCCGATGAGGCAGTCTGCCTCCGGCAGTCCTTCCTCGGCGATGAAGGCCAGGATGTCCTCGATCAGCCGGCCGCTGTTGTAGACGAGCAGCGGGCGGCTCGCGGCGTCGAGGCTCGCCCAGTAATCGGCAAACCGTCGCGAGGCGTCACGATCCCCGGCGAGCGTGCCGTCGAGGTCGGAGGAGAAGATCCGCACCGGGCTCAGTCGCCGTCGTTCCATGGTTCGTCCCAGTCCGCGTCGTCGAGCGCCTGCGCTACCGGCCGGCCTTCGACAAGTGCCACGAGCTGCTGGGCAATCCCGGTCCAGGTAAAGAGGCTGCGGGCCTTGTGGGCGCCCATGCGTGACAGGCGGCCATAGAGGCGCGGATGCCTGAGCGGTTTCATCATCGTGATGCCGAGGTCCTCCTTGTCGAAGGGATCGGCAAAGAGCGCATGCCGGCCGTAGCTCACCGCGCGGAAGAGGCCGCCGTGGATGGTGACCACCGTCGGCGTGCCGCTGGCCATGGCCTCGATCGCGGTCATGCCGAAGGGCTCGTAGCGGCTCGACAGCACGAAGAGGTCGGCCGCGCGGTAATGGTCCGGCAATTCCTCGTCGGGGATGAAGCCCGAGAAATCGACGCGGTCGGAGAGCACCAGCGCCTCCACCTGCTCCTGCAACTGCTGCATGAGGGCGCTTTCCTGGGCGTCGAGATTCTCGCCGCCGAGCGCCAGCCGAAGCCGAGCGTCCGGAATGCGGCTCGCGAGCACCGAAAAGCCGTCGATGAGGAGGTCGTAGCCCTTGTTGGTCGCCAGCCGCCCGAGGGCCAACACGACGCGGTCGGAGAAGCCGAGCCGCTGCCGGATCATCTGCCGCGATGCCTGCGAGACCGGGAAGAAGCGATTGTCGTCATAGCCCGGCGGGATCATGTGGACGCGGTTGCGCGCGAGCCCGTAATCGTCGAGCAGCATGTCGAGCTGGATCGGTGTCGTGGCGATCACCAGCTGGCAGCTGCGGTAGATGATGAGCTCGTGCTGGATGCGTTCGCGGAAGTTGAATTCTTCCTCGAACTTGTCGGCGCGCTCCGGATAGTCCGTCTCCATCTGGCGCTTCTTCCAGATGCCGAGCGAATGCGGCGTGTGGATGTGCGGGATCGACAGCGCCTCGGAAAGTCGCTGGCCGGCAACGCCGCCGTCCCAATAGTGGCTGTTGACGAAGAGATAGGAAAGGCCCTCGCTCTTCATGAAACGGAGAGCCTTTTCGCTCCATTCCGTCAGGTGCCGATGCAGGTATTCCTTCGGAATGAAATCCGGCCCGCCGCAGGGAATGCGGATCACCCGCACATTGTCGTCGACCGTGTCGACCTGCGGCTGGTTTTCGAAAAGCCGCGTATAGATATCGACCTTGTGACCGAGCTGGCCGAGCTTCTTGGCCAGTTCGAGGATGTAGACCACCTGTCCGCCGGTGTCGGCGGCGCCTAGCGGAGGATGGGCGGCGACATAGCCGTGGGTCGAGACGAGCGCGATCCGCGGCGTTTCGTGTAATCCGTTGATTGAGTTTGTCATCCCGGTGCTTTTTTAGAAATTTGGTTCGTAAATGCCGGCTTTTGAACGCCGGCAACTGGAACTTTGTTCCTGGAGAAGAATGTTTTTCTTCTCTGGCTCGGGGATGACAGCGGAACGGATGGCCCGCGGCCATCCGAAGGTTGGTTCAGGCGGAAGGCTCGCCGACGATGACGATGTGCAGGGCGCGCGGTCCGTGGGCGCCGAGAAGCAGCGTCTGCTCGATGTCCGCGGAGCGCGAGGGGCCGGTCACGAAGTTCACGGTGCGCGGCATCACCGCCTTGCCGTTCACGGCCCTCAACCGCGACCAGATCGCTTCCATGTCGCCGGCGATGTCGCGGGCGTCGAGCACGACGATGTGATGCTCCGGCAGGAAGGTCAGCGTCACAGGATTGTCCGGGCCGGAGAGAAGCGCGAGCGTTCCCGTCTCGGCGATCGCGCCGAAGGCATGGCTGACGGCGGCGAGGTCGTGGCCGTCGGAGGCGCCGTGGCGGATTTCGAGCGTGCGCTCCTCGCCCCAGGGCGCGACGGCGAGCCGTGGATCGTTGCCGATCCGCACCGCCGCCGGCAGGTTGCGGCCCTTCAGATAGTCGCTCACCGCTGCAGGCAGAGCCGCAAGATCGGAGATGCGGGTAGTGCTGGCGCTGTATTTTTCCGCCATCGCGACGAAGAGGTCGAGGCGGGCTCCGCCCGGCAGCTGGCCGCGGGCCGGAATGATGCCGCGCGGCGTTTCCGCGAGGCGCGAGGCGACCGCGGAGAGGCGTGCGGCGTCGTCCGCCGAGGCCTTTAGCGAGGCACGGACTTTCTTCAGAATTGCAGATTTGCCGTCCATGATGCTCACGCTCCCTGCCTGTTTTTCTGGTGATCCGCCCATTGCTGAAGGAAGGTCCGGCCTTCCGGCGCGGGCAGGTCGCGGTATTTCGTCCAGCCGGAGGCGAGCGGCAGGGCGCCGATCCTCCGCCTGTCGCCGCCGAGTGCCGACAGGAAGCGGCTACCGAGCGAGGTTGCCAGCCGGTAGAGAGCCGGCCGCTTGGCGAAGAAGGCCCAGACGCCGAGGCCGTAGCGGCTGGTTGCCGGGGCGAGGTGGCGCTCGAATTCCCGCTCGCGCCAGTGCCGCATCATCTTCGGCAGCGGGATGCGCATCGGGCAGACGCTCTCGCAACGCCCGCAGAAGGTGGAGGCGTTCGGCAGGTGGCCGGACTGGTCGATGCCGAAGAGCGACGGTGTGAGTACCGCACCCATCGGGCCGGGATAGACCGAGCCGTAGGCGTGGCCGCCGACCGCATGGTAGACCGGACAATGGTTCATGCACGCGCCGCAGCGGATGCAGCGCAGCATCTCCTCGAACTCGGTGCCGAGCATCGCCGAGCGGCCGTTGTCGAGCAGCACGACGTGGTATTCCTCCGGGCCGTCGGGATCTTCCGGACGACGGGGGCCGGTCGAAAAGGTGGTATAGACCGACATGTCCTGGCCCGTCGCCGAGCGGGCGAGCAGCCGGAGGATCTGCGCGCAGTCCTCCAGCGTCGGCACGATCTTTTCCAGCGAGGCGACGACGACATGCACCTTGCCGAGCGTCTGGGTGAGATCGCCGTTGCCCTCGTTGGTGACGATGACGGAGGTGCCGGTCTCGGCGACCAGGAAATTGGCGCCGGTGATGCCGACATCCGCCTGGAAATAGCGCTTGCGCAGCACCTCGCGCGCCTCGGAGAGCAGCGTTTCCGGCGCCGTCAGGTCGCGATCGGCCGGAAGGTGGGTGTGTACCCGGCGGAAATCGGCCTCCACCTGGTCCTTGTTGAGGTGCACGGCCGGCGCGATGATGTGGCTCGGATGTTCGCCGCGCAGCTGGATGATGTATTCGCCGAGGTCGGTCTCGACCGGCTCGACGCCCTGGGTTTCGAGGAATTCGTTGAGGTTGATCTCCTCGGTGATCATCGACTTGCCCTTGGTGACCGTCTTCGCGTTCACCTTGCGGCAGATGTCGAGGATGATCCGGCGGGCGTCTTCCGCGCTCTCGGCCCAGTGGACGTGGCCGCCGGCCGCCTTCACTTTCGCCTCGTAGGCTTCGAGATAGAGGTCGAGATGGGCGAGCGTATGGTTCTTGATGTCGCGGGCCTTGTCGCGCAGGAGGTCAAACTCGGGAAGGGCTGCGGCGGCCGTCGCGCGCTTGGCGATGAAGCCGGTCTCGACGTTCTTCAGCGCCTTCTGGAGCTGCGGATCGTGAAGGGCGGCGAGGCTGTTTTCCTTGAACTGCGGTGCGGTGAATTGCATCGGCCGGTCCCTCACTTGCCCGAGCCGGCGATCGGCGCCGTGTCCGTCATGCCGGCGAGCACCTCCGCCACGTGGCGGACCTCGACCTTCGAGCCCTCCCGCCGCAGCTTGCCGGCCATGTTCATCAGGCAGCCCATATCGCCGGCGAGCAGGACGTCGGCCCCGGCAGCCTCGATGTTCTCCGTCTTCTTGCCGACGATCTTGCCGGAAATGTCGGAATACTTGATGCAGAAGGTGCCGCCGAAGCCGCAGCAGACGTCGCTGTCGGCCATTTCCTTGAGCTCCAGCCCCTCGACGCCGGCGAGAAGCTTGCGCGGCTGCTTGCTGATGCCGAGTTCCCGCAGGCCCGAGCAGCTGTCGTGATAGGTGACGCTGCCCTCGAAGGTCGCATCGACCTTCGGCACGAACATCACGTCGGTGAGGAAGGAGACGAGCTCATGAACCTTTTCGGCGAAGGCGAGGCTGCGCGCCTCCCAGGCCGGGTCGTCCTTGAAAAGTTCGGGATAGTGCTTCTTCAGCATGGCGCCGCAGGAACCGGAGGGAGCGACGACGTAGTCGAAACCTTCGAAGAGCTCGATCACCTGTCTGGCAAGCGCGCGCGTGTCGGCCTTGTCGCCGGAATTGTAGGCGGGCTGCCCGCAGCAGGTCTGCGCCATCGGAACATGCACTTCGCAGCCCGCATCCTCGATCAGCCTGGCGGCGGCAAACCCGACGCTCGGACGAAACAGATCGACGAGACAGGTGGCGAAGAGGCCGACGCGCGGCCGCGCTTTCTGCGGTTCTGGGGTCATTTGGAAAGATCCGTTCCTTCGGTTGTCGTGTGTTTCGAGGCGCGGCCGGAAGCCGGCTGTGCCGCGCGGCTCAGGAGCCGCAGGCGTGCGACACGGCCGCGTTCGTCGGCGCGGCTTGCATCCTCGACGGCCTGCATCACGAAATCGATGTGGGCCTGGGCCGCGCGCTTCGCGCGCTCGCCGTCGCCGGCGACGATCGCCTCGTAGATCGCCACATGCTGCTGCAACAGCCGCTCGCCGGCGTCCTCGAACGCGAACACAGCCTTCCTGTTGAAGAAGATGCCCTGCGAGAGCAGCCGGTAGCAGGCGCGCATCGTGTGCAGCAGGATGACGTTGTGGGCGGCTTCACCGACGGCGTTGTGGAATTCGATGTCTGCGGCGAGCTCGCCTTCGGCCGAGCCGTTCTCCTGCGCCCGCCGCATGTCCGCGATGATCCGGGCGAGAAGCGCCTTGTCCGTTTCCGTTGCGCGGCGCGCGGCAAGCTCGGCGGTGAGGCCCTCAAGTTCGCGGCGGTATTCGAGATAGTCCCGCGAGGCGCGCTGATGGCGCGAGATGAGTTCAGTCACGGGTTTCGAGAACACCTGGCCGATGATGTCGGCAACGAAGGTTCCGCCGCCGTGCTGGCTGACGAGCAGGCCGCGCGATTCCAGTTCCTTGAGCGCTTCGCGGAGAATGGGACGCGAGACGTCGAAGGCCTGCGCCATGTCGCGCTCGCCGGGTAGCCGGTCGCCGTCACGCAGCACGCCGTCGAGGATCAGCTGCTCGATCTGCAGCACCACCTCGTCAGCCGTGCGGCTGTGGCTGATCTGGGTGAAAAGTCCCCGATCCCTTTCGGCATCCGTTTCGGTCACGCCATTCTCCTTCGGGCGCATGTGTAGCAAGCGCCCGAAGGATTGGTCAATTATTTTGTCCAGTTTGCGGGAAGGGGGCGAGCGCCGTCAGCCGAAGGTGAGGAAGAACTTCGAATAGGGGGCCTTCAGCCCACCGATCGCGGCCTTGGTCGCCGCGGCGTCGTTGTTCGTCGCCGCGCCGCGCAGTTTGGCGACGCTCGTTTCGACGGCGCCGAGCAGGGCTTCGAAGTTGCCGTCGGCTTCCTTCGGCGGATGGGCCTTGATGTCGGCGAGGAGGTATTCGAGCACGGCGGCTTCCTCGCGCACGGCTACGGTATCGGCGGCATCCATGCCGAGAACCTTTTCCATACGGGCATGGTAGGCGTTCATGCGGTCGGAGAAGCTGTAGATGTCGTTGCGCAGGTGCAGGTTGCCGATCTCGTCGCGGATACCTTCGAGCGTGTCGTGCGCCTTGCCGAGGTCGCCACCGGCGACCTGGGCGGAGGCGCTCTCGGCAATCGCCGTCACTTTCTTCATCGTGTCGGGGAATGCTGCATCATCGACGTATTGCGGCGGCGCGGGCATCGCGGCGAGCGCCGACCATGCCTTGGTGAAGCGGTCGAGCGCGGCGGCGGATTCCGCGTTGCCGCCCGTATTGGTCGCGAAGAGGGCCGCCCGGTAGTCGCCGTAGGCTGTCCGCAGCCTGGCCTCGAAATCCCGGACCTCTCCGGCCATTGCAGGCGCGGCGAGGACAAGGGCGACCAGAAGGGCCGGCATGGAACGTCTCATCGGGTATCCTCCTTCACGGGGCATTCGTCGTCGGTCTTTTCGTCGCGTCGGGCAGCGACGCGCGTTGCCGATATTCTTGGCAGCAGTCTCGAAAAACAGCAAGAATAACGATGCGCATGTCGCCTAAGTGCGACGAATGTAAGGCCCTGTGGCAAAGGACCCCCTGACGAGCAGACACGACATTTGTTAGAACGGGTGGATTGATCGCATAACGACGGAGCGGGAGTTGGGATTGGATACCGGAAGACTTGCATTTCCCGCCGCACCGGAGCGGGCGATAGCCCTTGGCGAAATCCACGCCCGGCCCTTTCCTCTCGTCAAGTCGTCGCGGGTGCTCCTGCAGCTCGCCTTCATGATGGACGGGGGCGCCGCCGTGCACCACAGCGTGCTTGCGGAGCTGTCGCGAGCCGCCGGCGTTTCCCCGCCCGACCGTGCCTCCCGGCATCATGCGATGGCCTGGGGCGCGGGCACGTTGCGCTGGGAACGGCACACCGAGTTCTCCGCCTGGCTCTGGGAGGGGCCCGCGCCGGAAAATTTCGGCGGTGACATCACCGCTCATCCCTTCGGCAGTGCCTTTTCCGCGCCCGGCCCGCTGATCTCCGGCATCCGGCTGGAGATCCGTCCCGAGGGCAAGGAAGCGACGACGGCGATCGGCAGCTTCGATCCCGCGAGCCTCTGCTACAGCGAGGTGAAGAAGGGACAGGCAACCGTCGTCACCGACTTCCGGCAGGACGGCGACGGCTTGACGCGCATCCTGGTTATCGACCGCGGGCTGAACGACGCGGGTCGCGGCGCGCTGGTCCAGCGGCTTCTCGACATCGAGACCTACCGGACGCTCGCCATGCTCGGCCTGCCGCTCGCCCAGACCCTTTCGCCGGATATTCGCCGCATCGAGGACGGATTGACCGCTGTCACCCAGCGGATGAAGGGGCATGCGCGCGAAGAGGCGGACTCCATGCTCGGCGAGATCACACGCCTCGCCGCCGAACTCGAGGCGAATGCCGCCCTCAGCCTCTACCGTTTCGGCGCGAGCCGGGCCTATGACGGCATCGTGCGCGAACGTATCAACACGCTCGACGAAAGCTCCGTGCCGGGCTTCGAGACGATCGGCTCCTTCCTCGAGCGGCGGCTGGCGCCGGCCATGCGCACCTGCCAGTCGGTCGAGGAACGTCAGGCCAACCTCTCGCGCAAGCTGTCGCGTGCCACCGGCCTCGTCCGTAGCTGGATCGACGTGGAACTGGAGCGGCAGAATTCCGACCTGCTCGCGACCATGAACCGCCGCGCCGAGATGCAGCTTCGCTTGCAGCAGACGGTCGAAGGTCTCTCCGTCGCGGCAATCTCCTATTACGTCGTCGGCCTGATCGGCTATCTGGTGAAGGCGGTGAGCCACGAGATTCTGCCCGTCGATCCGGGCATCATCACCGGCCTCTCCGTTCCCTTCGTCGTGCTCGGCGTATGGCTGGTCGTGCGGCGCATCCGCAAGCACCACGCAGAGGGCGAGAAATAGCGGCCGCTCACCGTTCCCAATAGGGCACGGGCCCGTAGAGTTCGGCGAGGTAGTCGATGAAGAGGCGCACCTTGGCCGGCAGGAACTGGCGGCTCGGATAGACTGCCGAAAGCGAGACGTTGCGTGAGCCCTCATAGGCCGGCAGCACCTGTACGAGCTTGCCCGATTTCAGCTCCGGCCCGATGTCCCAGGTCGAGCGCAGGGCGATGCCGAGTCCCGAAATGACCGCCTCGCGGATCACCTCGCTCGAATTGGTGACCAGCATGCCGTCCGGCCGGAGATTCAGTGCGCCGTGCGGCCCTTCCAGCCGCCAGGCGTCGTAGTTGTGGGCCGGCAGGCAGCGGTGCTTCTTCAGGTCGTCGATCGTTTGCGGCATGCCGTGCTCGGCGATGTAACCGGGCGAGGCGCAAAGGATGCGCCGCACCGGCGCCAGCCGCCGGGCGACCAGCGAGGAGTCGCTGAGATCGGCAATGCGGATCGCAAGATCGAAGCCGCCGCCGACGATGTCGGTGAACTCGTCCGACAGCACAAGGTGGATCGCAAGCTCGGGATGGGCATCCATGAAGCTCTTGAGGTGTGGCGCGATATGCAATCGCCCGAAGGAAGTAGGGGCGGAAATCTTCAGCGTGCCGCGCACCTCGGACGACCTGCCGGAAGCATAGGCCTCCGCGTCCTCAATGCCGGCGAGCACGGCCACGACGCGTTCGTAGAAGCCCTGGCCGGCCTCGGTGAGCGAGATCTGCCGGGTGGTCCGCTGCAGGAGGCGGGTGCCGAGCCGATCCTCCAGCCGCTTGATCCGCTTGGAGACGACCGCCGGCGAAAGGCCGAGTGCCCGCGCCGCCGTCGACATGCTGCCGGTGGCGATCACCCGCGAGAAGACCTCGAGATCCCCGAGATTGGTCATGCGATCTCCATTCTTTCCACTTTTGTCATAAGTCCATAGCATTTGCATGCGTTTGGACAAAGTGGTAAAGAAAAAATACCAGTTGAAGCCGTAGGCAGGGCGGTGTATGCCGATCCAGCCATGCGAGGAAGGACCATGACGGAAGCCATCAAGTTTCTTGAGCCCGATGCCGCGATCCTTGCCCGGCGCAAGGAGATCGTCGACGACCTCGCGGAACTGGTCCCGCCCGAGCGCCTTGTGCACGAGCCGGTCGAGCTCGTCCCCTTCGAAACGGATGGTTTCCTCGCCTATCGCCGCCGGCCGCTCGCTGTCGTCTTGCCTGAAACAACCGCGCAGGTCGCGGCGGTGATGAAATACTGCCATCGCTACGGCATTCCCGTCGTCCCGCGCGGGGCGGGAACCTCGCTTTCGGGCGGTGCCATCCCGCAGGAGGACGCGGTGGTGCTCGGCCTTTCGGCCATGTCGCGCATCCTCGACATCGACTATGCGAACCGGACCGCGACCGTTCAGGCCGGCGTCACCAATCTTTCGATTTCGGATGCCGTCGGCGCCGACGGCTTCTTCTACGCACCCGATCCGAGTTCGCAGCTCGCCTGCACGATCGGCGGCAATATCGGCATGAATTCGGGCGGCGCCCACTGCCTGAAATACGGTGTCACCACCAACAACCTGCTCGGCGTGAAACTGGTGCTGGTCGACGGCACGGTCGTCGAACTCGGCGGCAAGGCGCTGGACGCGGCGGGCTACGATCTGCTCGGCCTTGTCTGCGGGTCGGAAGGCCAGCTCGGGATCGTCACCGAGGCGACGGTGCGGCTGATCGCCAAGCCGGAAGGCGCGCGTCCGGTTCTCTTCGGTTTCGACAGCGCGGAAGCCGCCGGCTCCTGTGTCGCCGACGTCATCGGCGCCGGTATCGTCCCGGTTGCCATCGAATTCATGGACAAGCCGGCGATCGAGATTTGCGAGGCTTTCGCCCATGCCGGCTACCCGCTCGACGTCGAGGCACTGCTGATCGTCGAGGTCGAGGGATCCGAGGCCGAGATGGAGGCGATGCTCGCCTCGATCGTCGAGATCGCCCGCCGGCACGGCGTCCGGACCGTGCGCGAGAGCCAGTCGGCGCTGGAAGCGGCGCTGATCTGGAAGGGCCGCAAGTCGGCCTTCGGCGCCACCGGCCGCATCGCCGACTATATCTGCATGGACGGCACGGTGCCGCTCGGGCAGCTCGCCTACGTGCTGAGGAAGACCTCCGAAATCGTCGACCGTTACGGCCTGAGGGTCGCCAACGTCTTCCATGCCGGCGACGGCAACATGCATCCGCTGATCCTCTACAACATCAACGATCCCGAAGACGCCGCCCGCGCCGAGGCGGCCGGAATGGAGATCCTGAAACTCTGCGTCGACGCCGGCGGCTGCCTGACGGGCGAGCACGGCGTCGGGATCGAGAAACGCGACCTGATGCGCCACCAGTATTCCGATGTCGACCTCGCCCAGCAGATGGCTGTCCGCGCGGCCTTCGACCCGGCCTGGATCCTCAATCCTTCGAAGGTCTTTCCGCTGGAGGGACGGGAGTGATGGCGTCTCAGTTGACTCCCGCGACAGAAACCGAAGCCGCCGAGATCATTCGCGACCATGCCGAGCGGGCGGTGCCGCTGGAGATCAGGGGCGGGGGAACGCGCGCCGGCTTCGGCAACGCCGTGCAGGCCGCCGCGACGCTCTCGTCTTCCGGGCTTTCCGGCATCCTCACCTACAATCCGGCGGAAATGGTGATGACGGCACGCGCCGGAACGCCGGTCGCCGAAATCGAGGCAGCCCTCGACGCCAACGGACAGGCGATGGCCTTCGAGCCGCCGGATCATCGGCCGGTCATGGGAACGGCAGGCGAGCCGACGATCGGCGGCATCTTCGCCGTCAACGCCTCCGGGCCGCGGCGCTTCACCGCCGGTGCTGCGCGTGACAGCCTGCTCGGCGTGCGCTTCGTCAACGGCCACGGCGAGATCGTCAAGGCTGGCGGGCGGGTGATGAAGAACGTGACGGGCCTCGATCTCGTCAAGCTGATGGCCGGCTCCCACGGCACGCTCGGCCTCCTGACGGAGGTCACCTTCAAGGTGCTGCCGCGGCCGCAGACGGCGGCGACCATCGTGCTTTCCGGGCTCGACGACGAGGCCGCCACGCACGCCATGGCGGCGGCGATGGCGCTGCCGGTGGAAGTCTCCGGTGCCGCCCATCTGCCAGAAAGCGTGAGATCACGCTTCCTCTCCGGCGGCCTGCCCGAGGGCCCGGCGACCGTCCTGCGCGTCGAAGGCCTCGAAGCCTCGGTTGCCGTGCGGGCGGAAAAACTCGCCTCCGCGATGCAGCGCTTCGCGCCGACGGCCCGCCTAGGCCCTGAGGAAAGCGCGGTGTTGTGGCGTGAGATCCGCGACGTGAAGCCCTATGCCGACGGCACGATGCGGCCCCTCTGGCGCGTCTCGGTCGCGCCGTCGCAGGGCGAGAAACTCGTCGCGGCGCTGCGGCTCGCGACCGGGGTCGATGCCTTCTACGACTGGCAGGGCGGCCTCGTCTGGATGCGGATGGAGGCTGACCCGGAAGCGGAAGTCCTGCGGCGCTACATCCGGGCACTCGGCGGTGGCCATGCGACCCTCATGCGGGCCTCAGGCGCGGTGCGCGCGTCCGTCGCGTCTTTCGAGCCGCAGGAGCCGGCGCTGGCCTTGCTTTCCCAACGGGTTAAGGCAAAATTCGACCCCGTGGGGATCTTGAATCCCGGCCGCATGACGACAGGAGAACCTGCATGACCGAGCCGACCTCGCAGATGCCGCAGACGCCGCCACCGCCACCGACCCGCCGGACCGACAACTGGATGGACCCCGGCAAGCTCAACGTCCAGATCATCTATGTCCTTTACCTCGCGAGCTTCGTGATCGGTATCACCGCCGTGGTCGGCGTGGTCTTCGCCTATCTCAATCGCGGCAAGTCCGACCCGTGGCTGGAGACCCACTACACGTGGGCGATCCGCACCTTCTGGATCGGCATCCTCTATGTCGCGATTTCCGTCGTGCTGACGCTCGCCCTCGTCGGCGTGATCCTGGCGATTGCCACCGCCGTCTGGGTGATCGTGCGTTGCGTGATCGGCCTGCAGCGGGTGAGCAACGACCAGCCGATCGAGCGGCCGGAGAGCTGGTTGATCTGACCGGGAACTATCCCGACAAACAAAGGAGGGAGGGGCAGGGCCTCTTCCTCCATGCGCTGGAGTTTCGAGTTTGCAGACCAATTTCACTGCCGAGCAACTGGCCGACCCGCACGTCGCGGAAGCCGAGCAGATCCTGCGCAAATGCGTGCATTGCGGCTTCTGCACCGCCACCTGTCCGACCTATGTGACGCTCGGCAACGAACTCGACAGCCCGCGCGGGCGCATCTACCTCATCAAGGACATGCTGGAGAACGGCCGGCCGGCCGACGAGCAGATCGTGCGCCACATCGATCGCTGTCTCTCCTGCCTCGCCTGCATGACCACCTGTCCCTCGGGTGTCGACTACATGCATCTCGTCGATCATGCCCGCATCCATATCGAAAAGACCTACCGACGCCCTTTCATGAACCGCCTGACGCGCGGCGTGCTGGCCATGGTCCTGCCTTATCCGGCACGCTTCCGCTTCGCCCTGACGCTTGCCCGCATCGGCAGGCCCTTCGCGGGTCTCCTGAACCGCGTGCCCCAGCTGAAGCCCTTCGGCGCCATGCTCGAGCTTGCCCCGCGCGCGCTGCCGGCAAAGGCGACATCATTCGCTGCCACGGCGCCGGCCGCCAGTGAGCCGAAGCGCGGCCGCGTCGCGATCCTGGCGGGCTGTGCCCAGCCGGTGCTCGATCCCGGCATCAACGAGGCGACGGTCCGGCTGCTGACGCGGATCGGCGTCGAGGTGGTCGTGCCGGAGGGCGAGGGCTGCTGCGGAGCGCTGGTGCACCACATGGGCCGCGAGGAACAGGCGCTCGATTTCGCCCGCCGCAATGTCGACGCCTGGACTCGCGAGATCGAAAGGGGCGGCCTCGATGCGATCATCATCACCGCCTCCGGCTGCGGCACGACGATCAAGGACTACGGCCACATGCTGCGGCTCGACCCTGCCTATGCGGAGAAGGCGGCGCGCGTCTCGGCACTTGCGAAGGACGTGACGGAATATCTTTCGACGCTCGAACTCCCCCGGCTCGAAGCGAAGGGCATGGTCGTCGCCTATCACTCCGCCTGCTCGCTGCAGCATGGCCAGAGGGTGACGATGGCGCCCAAGACCTTGCTGGCGAATGCCGGTTTCACGGTGCGCGAACCGGCGGAAGGTCACCTCTGCTGCGGTTCGGCCGGCACCTACAACATCCTGCAGTCGGAGATTTCCGAGAAGCTCAAGGCGCGCAAGGTGAAGAACCTCGCCGCGACGAAGCCGCAGGTGATCGCCGCCGGCAATATCGGCTGCATGACCCAGATCGGTTCCGGAACCGAACTGCCGGTGGTCCATACCGTCGAGCTTCTCGACTGGGCCTATGGCGGGGAGCGCCCGCGGAAATTAGCCAAATCCTAAGGATGTTTCGTTAAATTCTGACCTCTGGCCGGGAGAGTTTTCCAGTTCTGGGGGAGGTTCGGTAATGTGCGCCAGAATAGCGATCGCTCTTATTGCGGCACTCACGGGTTCGTGCGAGGCACTCGCTGCCCAGCGCATCTACTGCGTAGCCGACGACGCAAACCTGAAGATGTCGCTCGAAAGCGGCTTCAGCGCCGAAAAAAAGCAGGGCGCTCTCCAGCATTTCCGCGGCATCCTGACGCTGAAGGATTCGAAGGTCCCGGGCCTCGTCGAGACCATGCGCCTCACCTCGTCGATGTTGAAACAGCACTGGATGGACGGCAGCGAACTGCGTCTGCAAGTCTATGCCGAATCCGACAGCGGCCCTTTCGCCACCCTCGAACTCACCGTCGACACGACCGCCTTGCCCGGCGACACGTCTCGTCTCCAGGGCGGTTATACGGTCAAGATACGGACGGGCGAAAAAGGCTCGGAGGGCGATCTCCAGACCGCCCTTTCCCGCGACGGGCGGGTTCTCTGCGAAGTGAAATAGGCCGGCAGACCTGCCCCGATGTGCCGGCCCGGACGGGCCTCACCAGCGGAAGGTGATACCGGCGTTGACGGCGTTCGTCATGATGTTGGTCTTGATCGTCGCGCCGCTGTCGATATCCGCATCGACCCAGGAATAGTTGCCCTTGTATTCGACGAAGGCCTGCCAGCGGTCCGCGATGTCGTAGGCGACGCCGACCTGGGCCTGCACCGTCGCGCCGCCGAGCTGGAATTCGGAGGTGGTGCCGGAGGCGCGGGTCACTTCGACGTGCGGAATGTTCACGCCCGCGCCGGCCCCGACGTAGGGCGTGAACCGGGTGCCCTCGATCGGGAAGCGGTAGAGTGCGTTCAGCGTCACGAGGTTGAGGCCGTCGGTGAATTCGAAGTGGCTCCAGCCCGTATCGGCAAGCGTTTCGTCGTCCGCATAGACCTTGGCATGGCTATAATCGAGCGAGACGCCGAGGTTCGGCTGGCCGATCTCTTCCATCCACCAGGTGCCGCGAATGCCGTAATAGGGCGGCATGGAGAAGGAGTTGCCTTCCCAGCCGGCGGTGAAATCCGGTTCGTCGGAGACTTCGACGTCGCTATGCGGCGCCGACTGTACGCCGCCGTAGACGGAGATCGCCATCTCGGCGCGGGCCGCGGAGGTGAAAAGCAGGAGTGCGGCGACGGCCGCGGAAGAAGACAGGCAGGCGATTTTCTTCGACATTGGGAACCTGATTCTGCTGTTTGAGCTTGACCGCATATTAGGTGGTGTCAACGGCCAAGTCTGTTCCTATTTTGCATCACTGCGGCCAGGAATGTTGTGCCCTATAAGGAATTGCTCGGTGCCGGAACGCTCCGTCATCACATTTCTGTGTCCGGAGCACCTGGAAAAGGAAGAGGCGCTCGATCACTCGCGCGCCTTTCGGAAGGACCGGCACTGGCCGTGTCACGTCAGCCGCCGAGGATCGTTCGCAGGAGGTCGATGCCGCGGTCCTCGAAGCTGACGTCGCCCTGCCGATTGCCGGGGCCGACGACGATCACCTTGGTGCCGATCGACGCGCGCTCGTAGAGGTGCTCGACGTCCTTGTTCATCATGCGGATGCAGCCGGACGACATGTTGAGGCCGATCGTCCACGGCTGGTTCGTGCCGTGGATGCGGAAGATCGTGTCGCGGCCGCCCTTGAAGAGATACATGGCGCGTGCGCCGAGCGGATTGTCGATGCCGCCTTCCTGTACGACGGGCAGCATGTGGCCCTTGGCGGCTTCGCGGCGGCGCATCTCTGCCGGCGGACGCCAGCTCGGCCACTCTTCCTTGCGGCCGATCTTCACGACGCCCGACCAGCCGAAGCCCTCGCGGCCGACGCCGACGCCGTAACGGGTCGCGCGGTTGTTGCCGTCGACGTAGTAGAGGAACTTGTTGTTGGTATCGATGATGATGGTGCCGGGTTTCTCGTCGGTGACGAGCCGTACGACGCGGCGGCGGAACTTTTCGGCCGGCTGCTTCGGCTTCTGTGCGACGAGCGTCACGTCGTTCGCAACCGTCGCAGGCCGTGCAGCCGCAGCCTGGAAGGCGTCGGCCTCGACCGGCGCCAGCATGCCCGTCGCAGCGATCGCAGCTGCTGCAAGCATGGACAAGTATTTCGACATGGTGGACTTCCCCCTTGAATTATACCGGAAAAAAGCCTTAGCCGACTCGCTTGCGGATTCAAGTCCAAAGCGGCCGGCAAAGGCGGGAATTGAGCGGAATACTGCGAAGAACTGCGCGTTTGTCCGAAATCGTCAGATGACGACGACCGTCGTGCCGACATTCACGCGCTCGTAGAGGTCGACGACGTCCTCGTTGCGCATGCGGATGCAGCCCGAGGAAACGGCGTTGCCGATCGTCCACGGCGCGTTGGTGCCGTGGATGCGGTAGAGCGTCGAACCGAGATACATGGCGCGTGCGCCGAGCGGATTGGCCGGGCCGCCTTCCATGTGGGCGGGAATGAAGTGACCCTTCGCCGCCTCGCGAGTGATCATTTCCTGCGGCGGGTTCCAGGCTGGCCACTCGGCCTTGCGGGTGATCTTGTGCTTGCCCGCCCATTCAAAGCCCGGCTTGCCGACGCCGACGCCGTAGCGGCGCGCCTTGCCATCACCGAGCACGAGATAGAGGAACTTGTTGTTGGTGTCGATGACGATGGTGCCGGCGGGTTCGGCCGTCTGGTAGTCGACCATCTGCGGCAGGTAGATCGGATTGAATTCCTTCGGTGCCGGATTGTCCGGCCGCACCGCGACGGGTTGCGGGGCGATTGCAGCCGGCTGGTCGAAGCTTCGCCGGATCTGCCGGCGCGGGGCGGGCGCCATCGGCTGCGGGCGCGGCGCATAGACGACCGGACGCACGGCGCCGCCGAGCTGCATCACCCAAGGGGCGGTGAGGTCGGAGCTGACGACGACCGGCGGACGATTGCGGTAACGGTCGTTGGCGTGGGCGTCGAGGGCGAGGGGCAGGACGAGGCTCGTGGCGAGCAGGAGGGTTTTCTTGATCATCGGGCGGTCTCGCTACAATTAACACCGAGAACTGACGAAGGGCCGTCCTCCGGCCCCGGATCGCCGCACGGTGCCATCCGGCCGGCGCAGAATTGGTAAATCGCCGTTCATGAAAATGCGGCCTTTTCGATAAACCTTTCGTCAGGGTTAGCGGCCGGTTGTGAGAACTGGTGAACAAATGGTAAACATCGCGCCACTGTCAGGGAGAATCATTGCGATGGACGGAACGGGACTGATCACCGGCGACGACGGGCTCGTGCGCTGCTTCTGGCACGGCAATCTGGAGGATTACCGCCGCTACCACGACGACGAGTGGGGAACGCCGGTCTCCGACGACCGGCGCCTGTTCGAGAAGATCTGTCTGGAAGGGTTCCAGTCCGGGCTCTCTTGGCTCACCATTCTGCGCAAGCGGGAGAACTTCCGTGCCGCCTTTGCCGGCTTCGATTTCGAGAAGGTCGCGCAGTTCGGCGAGGACGACATCGCCCGGCTGCTTGCCGACGCGGGGATCGTACGCCATCGCGGCAAGATCGTTTCGACGATCAACAACGCCGCCCGTGCGATCGAGCTGAAGGCGGAGTTCGGCTCGCTCGCCCGTTATTTCTGGAGCTTCGAGCCCGCCCCCGAGGAACGCCCGGCACGGATGGACTACGCGACGCTCAGGGCGAATCCGACCTCGCCGACCTCGGTGCGGCTCTCGAAGGACCTGCGCAAGCGCGGCTGGACCTTCGTCGGCCCGACGACCGTCTATGCCTTCATGCAGGCCATGGGGCTGGTCAACGACCACATCGAAGGCTGCGTCTGCCGCGGCAGGGTCGAGGCGATGCGCGAGGCCTTCGCCCGCCCGCGCTGACGGCTCACTGCAGGTTCGCCAGCAGGTCCGGCAGCTCGCCGAGATGGGCGATCTCGCGGAAACGCGGCGCCTCGAGCGGCTTTTCCACCTGCTCCAGCACCCAGGTCAGTTCGTGCGGCACGAAGACGCCCCAGGCGCCGGCGGCGATTGCCGGCACCACGTCGGACTTCAGCGAATTGCCGACCATCATCGCCCGGTTCGGGCTGTCGCCGTTGCGGGAGAAGACACGGCGATAGGTGGTCGCCGTCTTGTCGGAGACGATCTCCACCGCGTCGAAGAGTTCGCCGAGGCCCGACTGCGCAAGCTTGCGCTCCTGGTCGAAGAGGTCGCCCTTGGTGACGAGGATCAGATAGTAGTCGCCGGCAAGCCGCTCCAGCGTGTCGCGGGCATGTGGCAGCGTCTCGACCGGATGGCTGAGCAACTCCCGCCCGACCCGGAGGATGTCGTCGATCACCCGTGCCGGCACGCAGCGGTCGGTGATTTCGAGCGCCGTCTCGATCATCGAAAGGGTGAAGCCCTTGATGCCGAAACCGTAATAGGCGAGGTTCCGCTTCTCTGCCTCCAACAGCCGTCCGGAGATGTGCTCGGGCTCGGCAAAGTCGGCAAGCAGAGCGGTGAAATGCTCTTCCGTCAGCCGGTAATACTGTTCGTTCTGCCAGAGCGTGTCATCGGCATCGAAGCCGATGGTGGCGAGAGGTCGCAGGGTCATCGTCGTCAGTCCGTCGCATGGGAATGAAAGCACGCAAGTTTAGACCCGGCCTGTGGCAAAGCAATGGTTTTGCGCGGAAACCCTCCGATCGGAGGGAATGTGGAGGACCGGCCGCAACTTGCTCTGCCGGATTGTCGACTTCCATCGAATGTTCGTGCGGTACGGACAGGGCGCAGGCCGCGGCGAAGTTCAGCGCTTCGGCTGGCATCAGGCGAGCGAAAGCGTTGCCGGCGCCAGCGCCACGTGCAGCTCGTGCGGCATATCCGGAAGGCCTGGGGCATAGCCGAAGTCGAGCTTGAATTCGGTGGTACGGAGCCCCCTGCGGTCGGCATGGGCGTAGAGCATCGAAAAGCCCTTGTAGATATCGCCGAGCGGCCCGCTGTGGACGAGCCGGAGATAGCGCTGCGCCGGCACGACGAGCCTCGTCATGCCTTCCGGTACCTCCGTCGCCGTGGCGGCCATGAAGCCGACGAGTTCGCGATAGACGCCGTTCTCGGTGCCGGTCGAGACCTCCAGGAAGGCCGTCGCCCCGGTGTCGGCGTCGAAGAGCCGGTTCCACGCATCCGGCACCACCCGCGACAACTCGTCGAAGCGTCCTTCCACGGAAATTCCGATGACGACGAGTTCCGGCAATTCGACGAGCTCGATCATGGCGGCCTCCTGAGCTGTTGCTGGCGATCGAAGATCCCGCGGAGCGGGGTGCAAGTCGCGGCGAAGCTATTGCGGCGTCTCAAGCCGGTCAAGCGGTGCGGAGAGGCCGCGAGGATCATTCCGCTTGCCGGTTTTTGCCCAATCCGTTAGAGCAGGCCGCAGCCCAAGACCCGCAATCGCCGGATATGCCCATCATGAACGAAAAGCCCAGGAAACCGCAGAAGCTGAAGGCCCGCCTGCCGCGCGGCTTCGTCGATCGCGAGGCCGCCGACATCCGCGCCGTCAACGAGATGGGGGGCAAGATCCGCGAGGTCTACGAGCGCTACGGTTTCGATCCGGTCGAGACGCCGCTCTTCGAATATACCGATGCGCTCGGCAAGTTCCTGCCCGATGCCGACCGTCCAAACGAGGGCGTCTTCTCCCTGCAGGACGATGACGACCAGTGGATGAGTCTCCGCTATGACCTGACGGCGCCGCTCGCCCGCCACGTGGCGGAGAATTTCCAGGAAATCCAGCTACCTTACCGCACCTATCGCGCCGGTTACGTCTTCCGCAACGAGAAGCCGGGCCCCGGCCGCTTCCGCCAGTTCATGCAGTTCGACGCCGACACCGTCGGCGCGCCGGGCGTCAACGCCGATGCCGAGATGTGCATGATGATGGCCGACACGCTGGAAGCCCTCGGCATCAAGCGTGGCGACTACGTGATCCGGGTGAACAACCGCAAGGTTCTGGACGGCGTGATGGAAGCAATCGGTGTCGGTGGCGACGAGAACGCCGCCCGCCGGCTGACCGTGCTGCGCGCAATCGACAAGCTCGACAAGTTCGGCACTGAAGGTGTCACGCTGCTGCTCGGCGAAGGCCGCAAGGACGAGTCCGGCGACTTCACCAAGGGTGCGGGCCTCGATGCCGACCAGATCGAAAAGGTCCTCTTCTTCGTCTCGATTACTGACTACGCCGAGAGCGCGGTTCATCTCGCAGAACTGGTCGCCGGGACGGAGAAGGGTGCGGAAGGTGTCGATGAACTGAACCTCATCCGGAGCCTCGTGCTGGGTGCCGGCTACGGCCCCGACCGCATCAAGATCGACCCGTCGGTGGTGCGCGGTCTCGAATACTACACCGGCCCGGTCTACGAAGCCGAGCTCACCTTCGACGTCACCAACGAAAAGGGCGAGAAGGTCGTCTTCGGCTCGGTCGGCGGCGGCGGGCGCTATGACGGGCTCGTTTCGCGCTTCATGGGCCAGCCGGTCCCGGCCACGGGCTTCTCGATCGGCGTGTCGCGCCTGATGACGGCCTTGAAGAACCTCGGCAAGCTCGGCGCCGACGAGGTGGTCGCGCCGGTTCTCGTCACCGTCATGGACGGCGATGTCGAGAGCATGGGCCGCTACCAGAAGTTCACGCAGGATCTCCGCAATGCCGGCATCCGCGCCGAAATGTACCAGGGCAACTGGAAGAAGTTCGGCAACCAGCTGAAATATGCCGACCGCCGCGGCGCGCCGATCGCCATCATCCAGGGTGGCGACGAACGCGCGCAAGGCGTGGTGCAGATCAAGGACCTGATCGAGGGCAAGCGCCTCTCCGGCGAGATCACCGACAACGCCGAATGGCGCGAGGCCCGCGTGGCGCAGGAGGTCGTGCCGGAAGCCGACCTCGTCGCCAAGGTAAAAGAGATCCTCGCCGCCCAGGCGGAGGACCGCCGGCGGGCGAAGGGGCTTTAAGTTGTTTCTCCGTCGCTACCCCCCTCTGCCCTGCCGGGCATCTCCCCCTCAAGGGGGGAGATCAATCCGCTGCAGTGGCGGCATGCTCCCGCTGATCTCCCCCCTTGAGGGGGAGATGTCACGAAGTGACAGAGGGGGGTATGTCCCCAATCATGCGGGAGCCAGCCCATGCCCCTGATCAACATGCCGGACTTCGCCGCCGACATTCTTGACGAGTTCGCCGGTCGCGGTGCGGTGCGGGTCGACACGCCGGTCATCCAGCCGGCCGAGCCCTTCCTCGACATGGCCGGCGAGGACCTTCGCCGGCGCATCTTCCTGACCGAGAACGAGCGGGGCGCGAGCCTCTGCCTGCGGCCGGAATTCACCATTCCCGTCTGTCTCCGCCATATCGAGACGGCGACCGGCACGCCGAAGCGCTACGCCTATCTGGGCGAAGTTTTCCGCCAGCGTCGCGAGGGCAGCAACGAGTTCTACCAGGCCGGCATCGAGGATCTCGGCGACACCGCGATCGCGCGCGCCGACGCCCGTGCGATCGGCGATGCCTGGGGTGTCCTGACCCGCCTTCTGCCGCAGCGCCGCCTTTCGGTCGTGCTCGGCGACCAGGCGGTGTTCGAGGCGGTGGTCAAGGCGCTCGGCCTGCCCGGCGGCTGGCAGAAGCGGCTGATCCACGCCTTCGGCAACAGCGAGCAGATCGAGCAGCTGTTGCGCAAGCTTGCGAGCCCCAACCATGTGCAGGGCCTCGATCCCGTCGTCGCGAACCTCGTGGCGAACGGCGACGAGGCCGCACTGATCGCCCATATCGATGCCACCATGCAGGCGACCGGCTATTCCACCAATGCCAGCCGCTCGCCGGTCGAGATCGCCGCACGGCTCAAGGAGAAGCTGGCGCTCGCCGAGACGCGGCTCGACGGCGCGGCACTGCTGCTCCTGCGTGAGTTCCTGTCGCTCGAACTGCCGCTTTCGGAAGCCTCCGGCGCGCTTGCCGGTTTCGCCGATGCTGCCGGCCTGACGCTCGGGTCGGCGCTGTCGCGCTTCGACGAGCGGGTCGCGGCGCTGGCCGAGGCCGGGCTGGACCTGACGACGATCACCTATCGCGCCGCCTTCGGGCGCCCGCTCGACTATTATACCGGCCTCGTCTTCGAGATCGCCGCCGAAGGTTCGCCGGCCGTGCTCGCCGGCGGCGGTCGCTTCGACCGGCTGCTGACGCTGCTCGGTGCGGAAAGCCATATCCCGGCCGTCGGCTTCTCGCTGTGGCTTGACCGGATCGAGGCGGCGAGGGCTGACGCGGCGGTCCGAAAAGTGGAGTCCGGTTTTCGGGCGGAACCGCCGCGCGAAGAAAAGAGCGGAGCATGACCATCACGATTGCACTCCCCTCCAAGGGCCGGATGAAGGACGACGCCTCGGCGATCTTCGAGAAGGCCGGCATGAAGATCGTCGCCGTCGGCAATGACCGTTCCTATCGCGGCCGTGTCGAAGGCTTCGATGACGTCGAGATCGCCTTCCTCTCGGCCTCGGAAATTTCCCGCGAGATTGGCAACGGCACCGTCGATTTCGGCATCACCGGCGAGGACCTGATCCGCGAAGGGCTGGCGGAGGCCGACAAGCGCGTCGAGTTTTGCGCCCGCCTCGGCTTCGGCCATGCCGATGTCGTCGTCGCCGTGCCGGAAATCTGGCTCGACGTCGACAGCATGGCCGATCTCGGCGACGTCGCCGCCGATTTCCGCACCCGCCACGGCCGGCGGCTCACCATCGCGACGAAGTACTGGCGGCTGACGCAGCAGTTCTTCTCGAGCCAGCACGGCATCCAGCTCTACCGCATCGTCGAGAGCCTCGGCGCGACGGAAGGGGCGCCCGCTGCCGGCCAGGCGGACATCATCGTCGACATCACCTCGACCGGTTCGACGCTCAGGGCGAACCATCTGAAGATCCTTTCCGACGGCGTGATCCTGAAATCCGAGGCCTGTCTCGTCAGGGCAAGAAAGCCCGTGCACGAAGGCGGTCCCCGGATCGCCGAGATCGTCGGCGCCGTCCGCGCGGTCCTGTGAGGCGGCGATGAGCGACGCGGAGCGGGTGATCGGTCTCTATGAGCGCCACGCCCGCGCCTTCGATGCGCTCCGCTCGAAACACCTGTTTGAAAAGCGCTGGCTCGACCGTTTCGCCGGGCAATTGCCGCCCGGTTCTTCGGTGCTCGACCTCGGCTGCGGTTCTGGCGAGCCGATGGCTGCTGATCTTATCGCTCGCCGCCTCCTCGTCACCGGTGTGGACAGCTCGCCGACGCTGATCGGTCTCTGCCGGGCGCGTTTTCCCGCCGGGGAATGGCGGGTCGCCGACATGCGCCATCTGGCGCTCGGGCGGACGTTCGATGCGCTTCTCGCCTGGCACAGCTTCTTTCATCTGACGCCCGACGAGCAGCGCGACATGTTTCCGCTCTTTGCCCGTCATGCGGCCGAAGGCGCGATGCTGATGTTCACCTCCGGCCCGCACGAGGGCATTGCCGTCGGCACCTTCGAGGGCGAGCCGCTCTACCATGCGAGCCTCGGACCCGAGGAATATCGCCGGCTTCTCGACGCGAACGGGTTCGCCGTCGTCGATCACGTGGCGGAAGACCCGGACTGCGGCGGGGCGACGATCTGGCTGGCACGACGGGTCATCTGAACGCAAGAACCCGCCGGATCACTCCGGCGGGTTCTTTCATTAGGGCAGGGGTGCTTGACGTATCAGGCGATCGCGTAGGCGCCGCGGCGGGCGTCAAGCGAGTAGGCGCCGGGGCCGAAGGTGGCGAGCACGATATACGCGCCGGCGAGCGTGATGTTCTTCATCATCATGATCTGGTTGAGGACAGTCAGCCAGCCGTTGGCGGCAGCCGGGAAGTCCGGAACGTTGATCGCAGACCCGTGGAAGACGACGCCGGTGAAGACGCAGAAGGCGGCGAGCAGCCAGCCGGCGATCCGGGTCTGGTAGCCGACGAGGACGGCAAGGCCGGCGACGAGTTCGAATAAGCCGGCGAGGTAGGCGAGTGCGCTGGCTGCGGGCAGGCCGGCGCCGGTGATCATGCCGGCGGTGGCGCTCGGATCGGCGAGCTTGCCGAAGCCGGAATAGATGAAGATGAAGGACAAGAGGACGCGGCCGAGAAGGATGGCCAGATTGTTGGCGTTCGACATGAAAGGCTCCTGTTTGCGTGCGCCTGCATGCAGGCGGTCAATGACGATTTCGCGAACCTTTTCTCACGCATCCATTGTTGCGGATAGATGCACAATTCTTGACTGTTCGTTCAAGAATAGAAAACAACGAGGAGCACGGCGGGTCGCCGCTTCCTGTCTCAGGCGTAGATGCTGGCCGGAAGCGCCGGTGCCAGCCGGAACCGCGGGAACATGAAGACACCGCAGATACTGCCCGCGACGCCGCCCTCTACTCCTGTCGTCTCGGCAATGCAGAAAACGGGCTGGCGATACTCGTCGTCGGAGACAATCGTCGTCGAATAGCAGAAGGTCGACGAAACGGTCGCGGCCTGCTCGAACAGGTCGAGGACATGCGCCCGGTCGTGGGCATCGTAGCAGCGAGTCATGTTGAGCAGCCCGCATTCCGGCCCATCCAATCCGTGCAGGACCGTCGCGCGGTCGCCGAGACGGATGATTCCGTTGGCGAGATCGCCGGTCCAGGATTCGGAAACGGTGAACCGTGAGAAGCTGTCGGCATCGCCGCCGCCCGTCTGCAAGTGCGGCATGGGATCTACAGCGAGGGTGGTTCTGGCAATCTTAAACAAGGCATTCCCCAAAGTCGAAGCCGATGGCTGAGGGCCGGTCTCGGGTTCAGTTTCGGTCAGTGTGGCTTAAGCTACGCTTCGGTCGGGACCGGCAGATTGCCGCGCCCGTCCAGGGCGCCAGAACGGAGACGTCCGGAACTAACGCTTCCGGCGAATCTGTCGTGCATATTATCTCTTTCTTAAGGACAGGCAATATCGAGACAGGAGCCGCGTACTCCACTCCGCCTTGTGCAGGTTCTCCGGAAAATCTGTCCAAAGATGAACAGTAAAGCCGATGTAGAGATGGGGTCAAACTGTCCCGTTATGGGACAGTTCTCACGAAGCGATATAAATTTTGCAGAATTTCCGCAAATGGAATCTTTAATCTTGACGCCCCCGAGGTGACTTTTTGCGGCCAAACATCCGGAGAGGCGAAAACGGGCTCGCGGCGGCGGCACTTCTTCAATCAAGACCGATCGGGAGTGGAGAGGGGCGTGCTCCGCCCGGTTGCCAAAGGATCGTCGAGCCCGTCCCTGCGGTGATTCATCCAACGCAAAAGGGCGACCCGAAGGCCGCCCTTTCGTCAAATCCCGGTGAGGGGATGGCTCACATCATGTCCATGCCGCCCCTTCTGCGCGTTTATCGCGCTGAAGCAGAAAGAAAGCATGGGCGGCCAACGCAAAAGGGCGACCCGAAGGCCGCCCTTTCGTCCAATCCCGGTGAGGGGATGGATCACATCATGTCCATGCCGCCCCTTCTGCGCGCTTGTCGCGCTGAAGCAGCAAGAAAGCATGGGCGGCCAACGCAAAAGGGCGACCCGAAGGCCGCCCTTTCGTCAATCCCGGTGAGGGGATGGATCACATCATGTCCATGCCGCCCCTTCTGCGCGCTTGTCGCGCTGAAGCAGCAAGAATGCATGGGCGGCAAACGCAAAAGGGCGACCCGAAGGCCGCCCTTTCGTCAAATCCCGGTGAGGGGATGGATCACATCATGTCCATGCCGCCCCTTCTGCGCGCTTGTCGCGCTGGAGCAGCAAGCATGCATGGGTGGCAAACGCAAAAGGGCGACCCGAAGGCCGCCCGTTCGTCAAATCCCGGTGAGGGGATGGATCACATCATGTCCATGCCGCCCATGCCGCCCATGCCGCCCGGCATGCCAGCCGGAGCGTCCTTCTTCGGCAGTTCGGCGATCATGGCTTCGGTGGTGACCAGCAGGCCGGCAACCGAAGCTGCGTCCTGGAGAGCCGTGCGAACGACCTTGACCGGGTCGACGATACCCATGGCGATCATGTCGCCATATTCGCCGGTCTGGGCGTTGTAGCCGAAGTTGTCGTTGTCCTTTTCGAGGATCTTGCCGACCACGATGGAGGCTTCGTCACCGGCGTTCTCGGCGATCTGGCGGGCCGGAGCCTGCAGAGCGCGACGAACGATGCTGATGCCGGCTTCCTGGTCCTGGTTGACACCCTTGACGGTGATCTTCGCGGACGAACGCAGCAGAGCCACGCCACCGCCGGGCACGATGCCTTCCTGGACAGCAGCGCGGGTCGCGTTGAGCGCGTCGTCGATGCGGTCCTTCTTTTCCTTCACTTCGACTTCCGTCGAGCCGCCGACGCGGATGACGGCAACGCCACCAGCGAGCTTGGCAAGGCGTTCCTGCAGCTTCTCGCGGTCGTAGTCGGAGGTGGTTTCCTCGATCTGGGCCTTGATCTGGCCGACGCGGCCTTCGATGTCGGACTTCTGGCCGGCACCGTCGACGATCGTGGTGTTTTCCTTGGAGATCGAGACCTTCTTGGCGCGGCCGAGCATGTCGAGGGTGACGTTCTCGAGCTTGATGCCGAGGTCTTCGGAGATGACCGTACCGCCGGTGAGGATCGCGATGTCTTCCAGCATGGCCTTGCGGCGATCGCCGAAGCCCGGAGCCTTGACGGCAGCGATCTTCAGGCCGCCACGCAGCTTGTTGACGACGAGGGTGGCGAGAGCTTCGCCTTCGACGTCTTCAGCGATGATGACGAGCGGCTTGCCGGTCTGGACGACGGCTTCGAGAACCGGGAGCATAGCCTGGAGGTTCGAGAGCTTCTTCTCGTGCAGGAGAATGTAAGCGTCTTCGAGGTCGGCGATCATCTTTTCCGGGTTGGTGACGAAGTAGGGCGACAGGTAGCCGCGGTCGAACTGCATGCCTTCGACGACTTCGAGTTCGGTTTCGGCGGTCTTGGCTTCTTCGACCGTGATCACGCCTTCATTGCCAACCTTCTGCATTGCTTCTGCAATGTCGAGACCGATCTGGCGTTCGCCGTTGGCGGAAATGGTACCGACCTGGGCAACTTCTTCGGAAGTGTTGATCTTCTTGGCCTTGGCCTGGAGATCCTTGACGACTTCGGCGACGGCGAGGTCGATACCGCGCTTCAGGTCCATCGGGTTCATGCCGGCGGCAACGGCCTTGGCGCCTTCGCGAACGATGGCCTGGGCGAGAACGGTTGCCGTGGTGGTGCCGTCACCGGCGATGTCGTTGGTCTTCGAAGCGACTTCGCGGACCATCTGGGCGCCCATGTTCTCGAACTTGTCTTCGAGTTCGATTTCCTTGGCGACCGAAACACCGTCCTTGGTGATGCGCGGAGCGCCGAAGGACTTGTCAATGATGACGTTGCGGCCCTTCGGACCGAGCGTGACCTTCACTGCATCGGCGAGGATGTCGACGCCGCGCAGCATCTTCTCGCGCGCAGTACGGCCGAACTTGATATCTTTAGCTGCCATTTTTCAAAACTCCCGGGCTTTGGCCCACTGGTGAATTGTCGTTATTGCGGGAAATGGAGGACCGGCCGATCAGCCGATGACGCCCATGATGTCGGCTTCCTTCATGATGAGGAGGTCGACGCCGTCGAGCTTGACTTCGGTGCCGGACCACTTGCCGAACAGGACGCGATCGCCGACCTTGACGTCGAGCGCAACGACCTTGCCGTGCTCGTCGCGGGCACCGGGGCCGACGGCGACGACTTCGCCTTCAGCGGGCTTTTCCTTGGCGGTGTCGGGAATGATGATCCCGCCCTTGGTCTTTTCTTCGGATTCCACGCGGCGAACGACGACGCGGTCATGAAGCGGACGGAATTTGGTGTTTGCCATTGTCTAATCCCTCGATCAAATGACATCTACGGGACGGGAACCGCCCGTATCGATATGATTAGCACTCGCATTTGGTGAGTGCTAGCGTGACCGATTTAGGGAGCGTGCCGAGGGGAGTCAAGAACCGCTCCGAAAAAAGCGGAGCGACTTTCGAAAATGCTTTCGAAACCAGTTAATAGGGGCGGGTGAGCCGGGCGGATGCCCGGCCTTTTTCTCGTTCGCCTCAGATGGCGAGCCCCGCATAGGTGCCGAACTCGGCGACGATGCCACGCTCGGACATGAAGGCCTTCGGGTCGAAGTCGATCGCACCGTAGAACTCGGCGACCTTCGCCTTGGCGTCGGCAAGCGCCTTCTGGCTTTCCCACTCGACGATGGTGACGATGTGCACGGTTTCGCCGCCGTCGGCAATGGCCACCTTGTTGTAGAGGCAGCCGGGCAGCGTCTCGAAATAGCCGTGGATGATGGCAAGGCGATCCTCGAGTGCGAGGCGGTGATCCGCGGGGCAGGTCATGCGGTCGACGCGGAAGATGGAGGTGCGGCTCTTGGTCAGGGTCATGACGTTCATTTTCGGGGTCCTGAATATTGTTTTGCTGACAACGATGGGAGGATCGGACCTCAACCAATGTTGAGGTCAATAGGGTTTCGCAATTTTTCGGATGAGCGCGGTTGCCCCGACCGCAGAATGGCTTACGCTCGGCCGCAAAGCCGCGCTCGCGTCTTCGCAAAACTGTCGGAGAAGCATGATAGGGCTCGCCGGATTTGGGCGTGCACAAGGAGGGAAAGGCTTGGAAGCGGCAAAGGACTGGACGGAAGGGCCGCGGCCGGCATTCTCCGAGTTCGTCTCGGCCTTCGCGACGATCGGCGTCCTGAGCTTCGGCGGGCCCGCTGCACAGATCGGCCTCATGCACCGCATCGCCGTCGACGAGAAGCGGTGGATCTCCGAGGAGCGCTTCCTGCATGCGCTGAACTACTGCATGCTGCTGCCGGGACCCGAAGCGCAGCAGCTCGCGACCTATATCGGCTGGCTGCTGCACGGCGTCCGCGGCGGCATGGTCGCCGGGCTGCTCTTCGTGCTGCCGGGTCTTGCCGTGATCGTCGGCCTGTCGGCCGCCTACGCGCTCTATCAGGAAACGACCTGGCTCGCCGGCTTGTTCTTCGGCCTGAAGGCCGCCGTCCTGGCGATCGTCGTCGAGGCGGTGATCCGCATCGGCCGCCGGGCATTGAAGAACCGCTTTCATCGCCTTGTGGCACTCGTGGCCTTCCTCTCGCTTTTCCTGTTCTCAGTACCGTTTCCGCTGGTGGTGTTGATCGCTGGTCTGGCTGGCTTCCTGGTCGCACGTGCCGGGCCGGCCGTTCCGGCCTCTATCACGGAAGCCCTTGTGTCGGAGGAGCGCCGCATGCCGGACGGCGGATTTCTGTCGGGCCGAAGCCTGCTCGTGCTCCTCTTCTGGATCGCGGTGTGGCAGGCGCCGTTGCTCCTGCTCTCGACCGGCGCCCTCGGCGGCGCTTTATCCGCGGTCTTCGCCTTCTTCTCGAAGATGGCGCTCGTCACCTTCGGCGGCGCCTATGCCGTGCTCGCTTATGTCGCGCAGGTGGCCGTCGAAACGCACCACTGGCTGAAACCCGGCGAGATGCTCGACGGTCTGGCGCTCGCCGAAACGACGCCGGGGCCGCTGGTGCTCGTTCTCTCCTTCGTCGGCTTCCTCGCCGGCTATCGCGATCCCGGCATGGTCGGAGCCTTTCCGGCCGGTGTGCTCGGCGCGCTGCTCACCGCCTGGGCCACCTTCGTGCCGAGCTTCATCTGGATTTTCGCCGGTGCCCCCTATATCGAACGGCTGCGCGGCAACCGGCTGCTGACCGGGGCGCTTTCGGCGATCACCGCCGCCGTCGTCGGCGTGATCCTCAATCTCGCCGTCTGGTTCGCCCTACATGTTCTCTTCGCCGAGGTGCGCCGGTTTGTGTTCTGGCGGGGCTTCGGAGGACAGGGCCTCGACGGTGCGCCGGGCGTCTTTTCCGTCTCGATCAGCCTACCGGACCCGGCGACGCTCGATCCGGCGGCCCTCGCCGTCTCGCTTCTGTCGGCGCTTCTCATCTTCCGGTTCGGATTCGGCATCGGCCGGGTGCTTGTCGTGGCGGCCGCGCTCGGCCTCGCATTGCGGCTCTTCGTCTCCTGAGTGTCGGCTTGAAGAACGCGCTGACCGGGCATATTTCCGCAAGCGTCTGCAAATCCCCTTGCCTTGCCGGCTCTCCTTTGCGATGTCAGCCGGGACCATTTTCCACGACAGGACCGAGGAATGCCCGAACACATTTCCAGCTTGAGCGACGTCAGCGACCGTTACGACGTGATCCTCTGCGACGTCTGGGGCGTGCTGCACAACGGCGTCGACGCCTTTCCCTCGGCCTCGGAGGCGCTGACCGAAGCGCGTGGCAAGGGCTTGTCCGTCGTGCTGATCACCAATTCCCCGCGTCCCTCGCCCGGTGTCATCAGCCAGTTGAAGACCATCGGCGTCGCCGATACCGCCTATGACCGGATCATCACCTCCGGCGACGTCACCCGCAAGCTGATCGCCGAGGGCCCGTCGAAGGTCTTCTTTCTCGGGCCTGACCGTGATCTCTCGCTCCTCGACGGACTTCATGTCGAGGCGGTCGCGCAGGACGCGGCGCAAGCGATCGTCTGCACCGGCTTCTTCGACGACGAGACCGAGGTGCCGGAAGACTATCACGACATGCTGACGGCCTTCTCCGCCCGCGGGCTGCCGCTCATCTGCGCCAATCCGGACCTGATCGTCGAGCGCGGGGCGCGGATGATTCCCTGCGCCGGCGCGGTCGCCGCCTATTACGAGCAGCTCGGCGGCAAGACGCGGATCGCCGGCAAGCCACACCGTCCGATCTACGAGGCCGCCCTTGCCGCCGCCCGCGAACAGCGCGGCGCCGATTTCCCGGTCTCGCGCGTTCTGGCGATCGGCGACGGGCTGCCGACCGACGTGCGCGGCGCACTCGATGCCGGCCTCGACCTTCTCTATGTGAGCGGCGGCATCCATGCCGGCGAATATACCGTCAGCGGCCGCACCGACGAGGCGATCCTGAAGGCCTATCTCGCCCGCGAGAAGGTGGCGCCGAATTGGTGGATGCAGAGGCTCGCCTGACGCGAGGTTAGTTCGCAGGGACAACGCATGACCGTCTTTCACCGCAACGAGAAGAAGAAGCCTCTGCCGGAAAAGTTGAAGGGCGGCGTTGTCGCCATCGGCAATTTCGACGGCGTGCACCGCGGCCATCAGAGCGTCTTGAGTCGCGCGCTCGATCTCGCGAAGAGCCGCAACGTCCCGGCGCTGGTGCTCACCTTCGAACCGCATCCGCGGACCGTCTTCAACCCGGAGAAGCCCGTCTTCCGGTTGACGCCTGCGCCGCTGCGCGCCCGCATCCTCGAAGCGATGGGCTTTCACTCGGTCATCGAATATCCCTTCGACCGGGAGTTTTCCCAGCGCTCCGCCGACGACTTCGTGAACGCGGTCCTGATCGGTTGGCTCGGCGCGAGCGAGGTCGTGACCGGCTTCGATTTCCACTTCGGCAGGGGCAGGGAAGGCGGCCCGGCCTTCCTGATGGAGGCTGGACGGACGAACGGTTTCGGCGTCACCCTGATCGACGCCTTCCGCGACGAGAACGCCGAAGTCGTCTCGTCGAGCCGTATCCGCGCCCGCCTCGGCGATGGCGATGTTTCGGAGGCTGCGGGCCTACTCGGTTACCGCTACACCGTTGAAGCCGAGGTGATCGGCGGCCAGAAGCTCGGCCGCACCTTAGGTTACCCGACCGCCAACATGGCGCTGCCGCCCGAAACGGAACTGAAGCCCGGCATCTATGCCGTCCGCCTGCGCCGCGCCGACGGTTCGCTGCATGACGGCGTGGCGAGTTTCGGCTACCGCCCGACCGTCACCGAGGACGGCGCGCCGTTGCTCGAAACCTTCGTCTTCGATTTCTCCGCCGATCTCTACGGCGAGGTCTGCGCCGTCTCCTTCTTCGGGCGCCTGCGCGACGAACTGAAGTTCGCCGGTCTCGAACCGTTGGTCGCGCAGATCCTCCGCGACGAGGAGGAGACGCGGGCGCTGCTTGCCGGCGTGCAGCCGATCAGCGCGCTCGATCGCAAGATCGCCTTCTGAAACCTCTTCTTTTCTGCGTTTTGCCCGGGCGCTGCAAAAGCGTTTCCGCGCGATCCCCGGAAATATAAGGAAATTTCTATATCACGGCCGCCGCGACCGATAGAGTCCGGCTATTCTCGCCGCCAGCCTCCCAGGATCGATTGCATGACCGAATTCACCCCCTACCTCTCCTTTGCCGGCGGCCTGCTGATCGGCCTTGCCGCCGTTCTGCTGATGGCGTTCTGGGGGCGGATCGCTGGCATGTCGGCGATCGTCATCGGCGTCTTCCCGCCGCTTGCCGCCGATTGGGGCTGGCGGGTCGCCTTTCTCGGCGGTGCGATCGGCGCGCCGGCGCTCCTGCAGGCCACCGGCCATACGGTGAGCTTCTCGGCGCCGCTCTCGCTTGCCGCCCTCGTCGTCGGCGGCGTGGTGACGGGCCTCGGCGTCACCTTCGGCTCCGGCTGCACCTCCGGCCACGGCGTCTGCGGGCTGGCAAGGCTCTCGCCGCGCTCGATCGCCGCGACGGCGAGCTTCATGGCGGCCGCCTTCGTCACCGTCTTCCTGCTCCGCCACGTATTCTGAGGATTGTCGTGATGAAATATCTCGCCGCGCTCCTCATCGGCGCCGTCTTCGGCCTCGGCATCGTGCTTTCCGGGATGGCCGATCCGTCCAAGGTGATGAACTTCTTCGATCTCGCCGGCACCTGGGATCCGAGCCTCGCCTTCGTCATGGCGGGGGCTCTCCTGGTCACCGCGCCCGGCTATGCGCTCCTGCAGCGCCGGCGCAAAAAGCCGGTCTTCGATACGCGCTTCCATATCCCGGCCCGCGGCCGCATCGACGGCCGGCTGATCGGCGGCTCGCTCCTCTTCGGCATCGGCTGGGGGATCGCCGGCTTCTGCCCCGGCGGCTCCATTCCCGCGCTCGGCCTCGGCCATCGGGAAGCCTATGTCTTCCTCGTGGCCATGGTCGCCGGCATGCTGATCGCGCGCCGTCTCCTCGACATGAAGGTCTTCACGCTCGCCGAGCGGCCGGCGTGAAGCATTTGCCGCGGCGGGCCTCTTCCTTTTCTCGGCAAAAACGCTTAAACAGCGCCCCATGACCAGGGTACGGCTGACCATGTCCCTTCGAATTATTGGCCCGGCCTTCCGCGCGCTTTGAAAGCTGCCGGAGGGTCCGGGTTTTCGGCGTTTGCAAAAGCGCCTTTTTCGTTTCCGTTTTTCCAGGAACTTGGCGCCGCCCTTCGCCGGCGCATCTCTCGATGGCAAGATCATGACCGATACCGCAGAAAAGCAAGACTATTCCTCGACCCTCTACCTTCCCCAGACCGAATTCCCGATGCGCGCAGGCCTGCCGCAGAAGGAGCCCGAGATGGTGGCACGCTGGCAGGAGATGGGCCTTTACAAGAAGCTCCGCGCCTCCGCCGCCGGCCGCGAGAAGTTCGTCCTCCACGACGGCCCGCCCTATGCCAACGGCAACATCCATATCGGCCACGCGCTCAACAAGATCCTGAAGGACGTCATCACCCGCTCGTTCCAGATGCGCGGCTACGACGCCAATTACGTTCCGGGCTGGGACTGCCACGGCCTGCCGATCGAATGGAAGATCGAGGAAGAGAACTACCGCGCCAAGGGCAAGGAAAAGCCCGACCTCAAGCAGCCCTCGGCGATGATCGAATTCCGCAAGGAATGCCGCGCCTATGCCGAAAAGTGGATCGGCGTGCAGTCCGGTGAGTTCAAGCGGCTCGGCATCGAGGGTGACTTCGAGAACCCCTACACGACGATGAACTTCCATGCCGAAGCCCGCATCGCTGGCGAGCTTCTGAAGTTCGCCACGTCCGGCCAGCTCTACCGCGGTTCGAAGCCGGTCATGTGGTCGGTCGTCGAGCGCACGGCGCTCGCAGAAGCGGAAGTCGAGTATCACGAGGTCGAGAGCGACACGATCTGGGTCAAGTTCCCCGTGCAGCATGCCGGCGAACGGTCGGGCGACCTTCTCCACACCTTCGTCGTCATCTGGACCACCACGCCCTGGACCATCCCGGGCAACCGCGCGATCTCGTTCTCCTCGCGCTTCCCCTATGGTCTCTACGAGGTGACGGCGGCACAGAACGACTTCGGTCCGCAGCCCGGCGAAAAGCTCATCTTCGCGACGCGCCTCGCCGAGGAATGCGCCGCCAAGGCCAAGGTGACGCTGAAGCTCGTCCGTGACGTCGAAGGCGATGAACTCGCCACCATCATCTGTGCGCATCCGCTCGAGGCCCTGGGCTACACCTTCCCGGTTCCGCTCCTCGACGGCGACCACGTCACCGATGATGCCGGTACCGGCTTCGTGCACACCGCGCCGTCCCACGGTCGCGAGGACTTCGACGCGTGGATGGACAACGTGCGTGCGCTCGAAGCCCGCGGCATCTCGACGAAGATCCCGTTCACGGTCGGCGACGACGGCTATTACACCGACGAGGCGCCCGGCTTCGGCCCCTCGGCCGAGGGTGGCGCTGCCCGCGTCATGGACGACAACGGCAAGAAGGGCGACGCCAACAAGCGCGTCATCGAGGCGCTGATCGCGGCCAACCACCTCTTCGCCCGCGGCCGCATCAAGCACGACTATCCGCACTCCTGGCGCTCGAAGAAGCCGGTCATCTTCCGCAACACGCCGCAGTGGTTCGTCTACATGGACAAGGACCTCGGCGACGGCTCGACGCTGCGCTCGCGTGCGCTCAAAGCCATCGACGAGACCCGCTTCGTGCCGGCCATGGGCCAGAACCGCCTGCGCGGCATGATCGAGCAGCGTCCCGACTGGGTGCTGTCGCGCCAGCGCGCCTGGGGCGTGCCGATCTGCGTCTTCGCCGACAAGGACGGTAACGTGCTGGTCGACGACGAGGTCAATGGCCGCATCCTCGACGCCTTCGAGAAGGAAGGTGCCGATGCCTGGTTCGCGCCGGGTGCCAAGGAGCGCTTCCTCGGCAACGCCCACAATCCGGACATCTGGAACCAGGTCATGGACATCCTCGACGTCTGGTTCGACTCGGGTTCTACCCACGCCTTCACGCTGGAGGACCGTCCGGACCTGAAATGGCCGGCCGACGTCTATCTCGAAGGCTCCGACCAGCACCGCGGCTGGTTCCATTCGTCCCTGCTCGAAAGCTGCGGCACGCGCGGCCGCGCGCCATACAACGCCGTCATCACCCATGGCTTCACCATGGCCGAGGACGGCCGCAAGATGTCGAAGTCGCTCGGCAATCAGGTGTTCCCGCAGGATGTGATGAAGGAATCGGGCGCCGACATCCTGCGCCTCTGGGTCATGACCACCGACTACTGGGAAGACCAGCGCCTCGGAAAGTCGATCATCCAGACCAACATCGACGCCTATCGCAAGCTCAGGAACACCATCCGCTGGATGCTCGGCACGCTCGCCCACGACAAGGGCGAGGAGATCGCCTACGCCGATATGCCGGAACTCGAAAAGCTGATGCTGCATCGTCTCGCCGAGCTCGACAGGGTCGTGCGCGAGGGCTACGACGCCTTCGATTTCAAGCGGATCACCCGTTCGCTGATCGACTTCTCCAACATCGAGCTGTCGGCCTTCTACTTCGACGTCCGCAAGGACGCGCTCTATTGCGACGCGCCGTCTTCGCTGCGCCGTCGTGCCTCGCTCGCGGTCATCCGCAAGCTGTTCGACTGCCTCGTTACCTGGATGGCGCCGATGCTGCCCTTCACCACCGAGGAAGCCTGGTTGTCGCGCAATCCGCAGGCGGCGTCGGTGCATCTCGAACAGTTCCCGGAAATCCCGGCCGAATGGCTGAACCCGGCACTCGACGAGAAGTGGAGCAAGATCCGCCAGGTTCGCACCGTCGTCACAGGTGCGCTCGAAATCGAGCGCAAGGACAAGCGCATCGGCTCCTCGCTCGAGGCCGCCCCGGTCGTCCATGTCGGCGATCCGGCGCTCTTCCAGGCGCTCGAAGGTCAGGACTTCGCCGAAATCTGCATCACCTCCAATATCACGGTGGTTGCCGACGAGGGGCCGGCGGACGCCTTCCGCCTGCCGGAAGTCGGCAAGGTTTCGGTCGAGCCGAAGCTCGCCGAGGGCCGCAAGTGTGCCCGTTCCTGGCGCATCACCACGGATGTCGGGTCCGATCCGGATTACCCGGATGTCTCTGCCCGTGATGCCGCCGCCCTGCGGGAGCTCGCCGCACTTCGTTAAGCAAATGTTACCGGGTGATTTGCGCTTTTGCCTGTCATCCGGTAAAACCTGCCTGAAATTGGCCGAAATCATCGTTCAGGCGAAGGTTGATTGGGTATTCTCGGCCGGATAGACTGTGCCGGCGAGACTGGAAGGGCGTTTATGAAAGCGGCTGATGTGTTCAGAGTGGGTGCCGGGGCGACGGGCATCATTGCGGTTTGCCTGAGCCTGACGGGTTGCGTCGGCAGCCCGACATACGGCACCGACAAGACGGCGATGGAACAGCTTGTCGACGACGTCGGGTCGGCGGTGTCGATCGGGTCGAACCCGAACAAGAACGCCGGCACCAAGTACAACCCGCGTCCCGCGTTGGTCATGCCGCCGGAGACCGCCAGGAACACGCTTGCCGCGCCGCAGCAGTCGCTTGCCAGCAAGGACAATCCCGAATGGCTGGAATCGCCGGAAGATGCGCGTGAGCGTCTCGTCGCCGAGGCCGATGCCAACAAGGACAATCCGCGTTACCGCTCGCCGCTACTCGCCGGCTACGGCACGGCCGGCACGATGACCGAAAGCCAGAAGTGGGCCGCCTTCCGCGAGGCGCGCCAGCTGCAGAAGGGCGCCTATCTCGACCAGCGCCGTTTCCTCTCCGATCCGCCGACGCAGTACCGCCAGGTCGCCTCTGCGGCGAACCTCGACGATCTCGGCGAGCCGGAACTCAAGAAGGAAAAGCGTCGCAAGAAGGAGGCCAAGGCCGCCCGCCAGACCTCCTCCTGGTGGATGCCCTTCCAATAAGAGGGCGCTCCCTCACAGTTTCGTCGCATGTCGCAGGCCGGAAACGGCCTGCTCGTCTGTTTGGCCCCGGGATATCCATGACCAGCTTCACCATCCGCAATGCGACGCCGGACGATGTCGGCGCGATCCTGCGCTTCATCACCGAGCTTGCCATCTATGAGAAGGCCGAGCACGAGGTCGAGGCGACGGAGGAAAGCCTGACCCGGACGCTCTTCGGGCCGGGTGCCGTCACGGGGGCTGCGATCCTTGAGGCGGACGGCGTCCCGGCCGGCTTTGCCATCTGGTTCTACAGCTATTCCACCTGGCAGGCGCGCAAGGGCCTCTATCTCGAGGATCTCTACGTATCGCCCGACCATCGCGGTTCCGGCGCCGGCAAGCTGCTGCTGCGCCATCTTGCGAAAATTGCGGTCGAAGAGGGCTGCGGACGCTTCGAATGGAGCGTGCTCGACTGGAATACCCCGGCGATCCGCGTCTACGAAGCCGTCGGCGCCGAACCGCAGTCGGAATGGATCCGCTACCGCCTTTCCGGTGACAGGCTCAGGGACTTCGCAGCCGGTTGAGGCGCGTTTGTCCGGGATTTTGCCTCCCCGACGTCACATCCCGTTAACCGGACGGATCATAGTGTCCGGCCATGTTCAAGATCAGCAGGAAAACGGCGACCAAGGCGGCGGTCGTGACGGCACTGTCCGTCGCGGCCTCGGTTTCGATCGTGCTGGTGCTCGTGCCAATGCTCGGCGGCCATCCCGATGGACCCGGCTTCTGGATGAGCGTCCTGTGCCCGCTCGTCATCGCCGCGCCGGCCAGCGCCTGGCAATTTCATCAGAAGGAAACGATCGAGCGCCAGCGTGACGAGATCGCGCGCATGCATGTCGAACTGGAGGACATGCATGCGGAACTCTCTGCGCTGCATGCCGACCTCAAGCAGCGGTCGCGGATCGACGCCCTGACCGGCGGATTGAACCGCGAAACCTTCTTCGCCGCCCTCGACGCCGCGGCATCCGGTTCCCGGCCGTCCGCGCTGCTGATCGCCGATGCCGATCACTTCAAGAATATCAACGACACGTTCGGCCATCTCGTCGGTGACGAGGCCTTGCGGGTGATCGGCCACACGATCGCCGCCACGCTCGGTCCCCGCGACATCTGGGGCCGGATCGGCGGCGAGGAATTCGGATTGTTCCTGGAAGGAGCGCACCGCGCAAAGACGCTCGCGGTCGCCGAGGCTCTCCGCCTCGCGGTTGCCGGCAGCGAACTCGTCGTTGAAGGCGTCCGCGTGCCGCTGTCCGTCAGCATCGGCGGACGTTGTGCAAAAGGCGTGTTCGATCCGACGGCACTCTTCCGGCAGGCCGACGAGGACCTCTATCGGGCGAAGAAGGCCGGCCGCAATCGCATCGTCATCGATGGCGAGGAGGCGGGAACGGTCGTCGTCTGAGAGGTGCCGCTCAGAGCTCCTCGCGCCGCTCGCGGAAAAAGGTCTTGAGAATATCGGCCGCACGGCGCTCGCCGATGCCGGAATAGACCTCCGGCGTATGATGGCAAGTCGGCTGCGCATAGAAGCGCACGCCGTTGTCGACGGCGCCGCCCTTCGGGTCCTCGGCGCCGTAGTAGAGCCGGCGGATGCGGGCGAAGGAAATCGCCGCCGCGCACATCGTGCAGGGTTCCAGCGTGACATAGAGATCGGCGCCGGAGAGCCGCTCGTCGCCGACACGTTCTGCGGCGAGCCTGATCGCGGCGATCTCGGCGTGCGCCGTCACGTCATGCAGTTCGCGGGTGCGGTTCCCGGCGCTCGCGACCACCTCGCCGTCGAGCACGACCACGGCACCGATGGGCACTTCGCCGCGTTTCCCGGCCGCTTCGGCTTCCGCCAGCGCAAGCTCCATGAAACGATTCGCCGGCCGCATGTGACATTTCCTCTTAACCAAGGCCCCGCGACCTGATAGGACACGGCCAAACCACAGGCAAACAACAAATGACATCCAAAGACAAGCCTAAGCGTCTCGGCGCCAAATCGTCCGAACGCGGCGCAAAGCCGTCGCCCCGCAAATTCGCCCGCTCCACCGAGAAGGGCGCGCCGAAATCCGCCGACAAGGCGGGGCCGAAAGCGCCGGCCAAGGCCGGCAAGCCGGCGCCCATCGTGGCCGCCGCCGCTGCCGAAGCGGTCGTTCCCGAGCGCATCTCCAAGCTTCTCGCCCGCGCGGGTGTTGCCTCGCGCCGCGACGTCGAGCGCATGATCATGGAAGGCCGCGTCAGCCTCAACGGCAAGGTGCTCGACACGCCGGTCGTCAACGCGACCTTCGCCGACCAGATCGAGGTCGACGGCATGCCGATCCGCGGCATCGAGCGCACGCGTCTCTGGCTCTACCACAAGCCGGCGGGGCTGGTGACCACCAATTCCGATCCGGAAGGCCGCCCGACGGTGTTCGAGAACCTGCCGGACGACCTGCCGCGCGTCATGTCCATCGGCCGCCTCGACATCAATACCGAAGGCCTGCTGCTCCTGACCAATGACGGCGGTCTCGCCCGCGTGCTCGAGCTGCCGACCACCGGCTGGCTGCGCCGCTACCGCGTCCGCGCCCATGGCGACATCGACCAGGACCGCCTCGACAAGCTGAAGGAAGGCATCGCCGTCGAAGGCGTGCTTTACGGCGCGATCGACGCTACCCTTGACCGCAAGCAGGGCCACAATGTCTGGCTCACCATGGGCCTGCGTGAAGGCAAGAACCGCGAGATCAAGAACGTGCTTGGCGCGCTCGGCCTCGAGGTGAACCGCCTGATCCGCATCTCCTACGGTCCCTTCCAGCTCGGCGACCTGCCGGAGGGCCAGGTCCAGGAGGTCCGCGGCCGGATGCTGCGCGACCAGCTCGGACCGCGCCTCATCGAGGACGCGAAGGCCAATTTCGACGCCCCAATCTATTCTCGCGACCGTGACGAGGACGAGGGCGAGACTGCCGAGAAGCCCTCCGAAAAGCCGCAGCGCGGCAAGCGGGAAAAGCCCGAAGACCGCCGCGAACGTGCGCTCGACAGGCTCGACACCCGCCGCTCCGGCCCGGCGCCCAAGGGGACGCGCGGCGACAGGCGGGAGGACGGCGACTTTGCCGACCGCCCGAAGCGCAAGCCGATGGGACAGAGCCGCACCGCCAATGTGTGGATGGCGCCAGGTGCGCGTCCGCTCGGCGAGAAGGCTGCTGCCCGCAAGGCGGCTTCCGGGACCGGCAAGCCCGGCGGACGTCCGCGTTTCGAGGAAGCCCCGCGGGGCGGGAAGCCGGCGTTCGATCAGTCGGACGCCCGTTCGCGCGTGACGATCAGCAAGGCACGTGACGAGGAAGGCGAATGGATCCGCGCCGAGGCGCCGCCCCGCCGCAAGGACGAGGACGAGGGCTTTGGCGGCAGGCGCGGCGCCGGTGGCCGACCGGATCGCGGCGATCGTCCGCGGGAAGGGCGTTCTTTCGAAGGCCGGTCTTTCGAGGATCGGCCCCGCCGCGAGCGTCCGCAGGAGGCACGTGACCGCAGCGACCGGCCTCGTGGCGACAGACCCTACGGCGATCGTCCGCGCAGCGGCGAAAAGCCTTCCGGCGACAGGCCGTTCTCCGGCAAGCCGGAGCGCAAGGGCGGCAAGAGCTTCGGCGGCAAAAGTTTCGGCGGAAAGGCTGGTGGCGGCAAGCCTGCCGGTGGAGGCGACAAGCCGCGGGGCGGCCGTCCGGGTGGCGGAAAGCCTTTCGGCGGCAAGCCTTCCGGCGGTAGCCGGGGTCCTTCGAAGGGCAGGAGGTAGCGCGCGGTGCGGATCGTCGGCGGCGAGTTTCGCGGTCGCAATCTGGCGACGCCGAAATCGAATGCGATCCGGCCGACCATCGACCGGACGCGTGAGAGCCTGTTCAACATCCTGACGCATGCGCATCCCGGCTGTCTCGACGGCACGCGCGTGCTCGACCTTTTCGCCGGCACCGGCGCGGTCGGGCTCGAGGCACTGTCGCGCGGCTGCCGTGCCGCGCTCTTCGTCGAGAACAGCGTCGAGGGCCGCAGCCTTCTCTGGGAAAACATCGATTCGCTCGGCCTGCACGGGCGGGCGAAGATCCTGCGGCGCGACGCGACCCTGCTCGGGCCCGCCGCCAATATCGAGCCCTTTCATCTGTTGTTCGCAGACCCGCCCTACAACAAGGGGCTCGGCGAGAAGGCCTTCGCCGCCGCCCATGAGGGTGGCTGGCTGGTGCCGGGAGCGCTCGCGATCCTGGAGGAGAAGGCCGAGGCGGTGATCCATATGCACCCGGCCTTCCGCCTGATCGAGGAGCGGACGTTCGGCGACACGAAGATGTACTTCTACGAATACCATCCGGCCTGACCGTCACGGGCCAACAAGGGGCTGCCGGTGGAAAGCGAAACGACGCCAGCGATGATCCCGGCTCCGGTCTCGTCCAGTGGACCGAGGCTTGCGCTCGCGTTCGGAGCGGGCGGCGCCCGCGGGCTCGCCCATATTCCGGTCATTGAGGCGCTCGACGAGATGGGCATTCGTCCGTCGGCGATCGCCGGTTCCTCGATCGGCGCGATCATCGGCGCGGGCATGGCCGCCGGAATGACCGGCCGCGACATCCGCGACTATACGCTGGAGACGGTCGGCAAGCGGTCGGCGCTGGCAAACCGCCTCTGGAGCCTCGGGCCCGCGACCATGCGCGACGCGCTCGGCGGGTTCCGGCTCGGCCAGTTCAATCTCGAACGCATCCTGGGGGCCTTTCTGCCGGAGCGCCTGCCGGAGCATTTTTCCGGCCTCAAGATCCCGCTGAAGGTGGTCGCGACGGATTATTTCGGCCAGACCGAGGTGGTCTGCGAGAGCGGCGATCTCGTCAATGCGCTGGCGGCCTCGGCGGCAATCCCCGCGCTCTTCATGCCGGTGCGCCTCGGCGGCCGTTTCATGATCGACGGCGGCATCTACAATCCCGTTCCCTATGATCATCTTGCCGGTACGGCCGACATCGTCATCGGCGTCGATGTGATCGGCGGGCCGGTCGGCGACGACGGCGAGCCGCCGAACCGCATCGACAGCCTGTTCGGTGCGAGCCAGCTGATGATGCAGGCCAATCTGGCGCTGAAGCAGAAGCTCTCGCCGCCCGATATCCTGCTGCGGCCGGACGTCAATTCCTACCGTGTTCTCGATTTCCTGAAGGCGCGGCATATCCTCGACACGGCGGAAGCCCTGAAAGACGACCTCAAGCGCCGGATCGAGGCGCGGATGGAGGACGTCGTCCGCAGCTGACGGCGTTCAGGAGTTCTCCGTGCCCGTATGCGCGCGAACGGCGGCCTCGATGTCGTCGGGCGTCGCGCGCTTCGGCTTCACCAGCGGTTCCGGCCGGACCGGACGGTTGTGCAGCATGTGCCGACCGGCATGCAGGCCGTCCGTCAGCTGGATGCGCAGCCGCTCCTCGTCGCGACGGCGGATATCCTCGCCGATCGCCAGCGCGTCCTCCTCGCTCATGCCGAGAGCTTCCAGCGTCTTGCGGCCGAAGAGCAGGCCCGACTCCAATGTCTCGCGCAGCTCGTACTCGACGTTGCGCGCCCGGAGCGACAGGCTGTGGATGCGGTCGTAGGAACGCACGAAGAGCCGCACATCCGGGCATTCGGCGAGAATGAGGTCGACGATCCTGTCGGTCGTCTCCTTCTTCTGCGTGCAGACGGCGACGATCTTCGCCCGCTTCAGGCCCGCTGCGCGCAGCACGTCGAGCCGGTTGCCGTCGCCGTAATAGATGCGGAACCCGAAGGAGGCCGCCTGGCGGATGCGGTCGGCGGAATCGTCGATGATCGTCACGTCGCGACCGCTTGCGAGCAGGATCTGCGCGGCGATCTGGGCGAAACGCGAGAAACCGACGATCAGGACGTCGGAGCCGGCACCCTCGAAGTCCTCGTCGAGCTCCTCGCGGCTGTCGCCCGTGAGCAGACGGCGCGAGAGCGCCGCACCGATCGGCGTCAGCGCCATGGTCAGCGTGACGATCGAAATCAGCAGAGATGCGGTGCCGTTCGAAAGCAGCTGCTGTGCGGTCGCCGTGGTAAACAGCACGAAGCCGAACTCGCCGCCCTGCGGCAGCAGGAAGGCGATCCGCACGGCGTCGTCATGCGGGGAGCCGGACGACCGGCAGAGCGTGTAGAGGATCGCAGCCTTGATCGCGACGACCGCCGGTACGGCGACCAGCACGAGAACGAAGTTGTCGAGGATGACGTTCAGATCGAGCGACAGCCCGACAGCCATGAAGAACAGCGCGAGCAGGACGCCGCGGAAGGGCTCGATATCGGCTTCGAGTTCGTGACGGTAGGAGGATTCCGCCAGCATCACGCCGGAAAGGAAGGCGCCCATGGCCATGGAGAGACCGGCGAGCTGCATCAGCACCGCCGATCCGAGCACGACCAGCAGCGCCGCTGCGATCATCACCTCCCTTGCGCCGGTACGGGCGATGACCTGGAAGAGCGGCGTGAGAAGGTAGCGGCCCGCCATCACCATCGCGACGACGGCAAGCACGGCGACGATCGAATCGACGAGCACCGAGCCGTTCGCCGTCTCATGACCGCTCGAAAGGATCGAGACCATGGCGAGCAGCGGCACGATCGCCAGGTCCTGCAGCAGCAGGATCGAGAAGGAGCGCTGGCCGTAGCGGGTATTCATGTCGCCGGCGTCGTTCAGGAGCTGTAGCGCGAAGGCCGTCGAGGAGAGCGCGAGCCCGAATCCCGCTACGAGACCACCGCGCCAATCGACGAGACCGGAAAAGACGGCGGCGCCCGTCAGCGCCAGGCCGGTCAGCAGCACCTGCGCCGTTCCGAGCCCGAAGATGTCGGCACGCATGCGCCAGAGCCGCGAGGGATTGAGTTCGAGGCCGATGATGAAGAGCAGGAACACCACGCCGAGCTCGGCGACGGCGAGAATTTCGCCGCCCTCCGTCAGCAGATGAAGAATCGGGCCGATGACCACACCGGCGGCAAGATAGCCGAGCACGGTTCCGAGGCCGAGCTTGCGGGAAATCGGCGCCGCCACGACGGCGCCCCCGAGGAGAAGCAGGGTTTCCGTGAAGAGCGCGTCCGGTGCCGTCGTCAAGCCGTTGTTCTCCTTTTTGTCTGTCGTGACGGCTCTCGGGGAATCGGTGCCTCGGCCCTTGATGCCTGCTGGAATGCACAATACATGGAGCCGTAATGAAAGGCCAAGTCATGACCTCTGAAATCGATTCCGCCAGTCTCCTTTCCCGCGCCGGCCAGCTTGTCGATCTCGCCCTGAAGGCGGGAGCCGACAGTGCGGATGCGGTCGTCGTCCGGTCGCGCTCGAAGTCGGTCGGCGTTCGCCTCGGCAAGGTGGAGACGACGGAGTCCTCCGAAAGCGACGACTTCTCGCTGCGGGTCTTCATCGGCAGGCAGGTCGCCAGCGTTTCGGCCAATCCCGGCTTCGACCTGAAGGCGCTTGCAGAGCGGGCGGTCGCGATGGCGAAGGTGTCGCCGGAGGACCCCTTCGCCGGCCTCGCCGATGCGGCGGACCTCGCGCGATCCTACCCCGATCTCGACCTTTTCGATCCGACCGAGGTGTCGAGCGACGCGTTGCGGGATGCGGCGCTGGCGGCGGAGGAGGCGGCGCTTGCGGTCGCGGGTGTCTCCAACTCGGTCGGGGCGGGCGCCTCGGCCGGCATGGGCGGGCTCGTGCTCGTTACTTCGCACGGCTTTTCCGGCAGCTTCCAGTCCTCGCGCTTCGGCTGCTCCGTCGGCGTCATCGCCGGCGAGGGTACGCGAATGGAGCGTGACCACGATTTCGACAGCCGGCTCTTCCATGCCGATCTCGATCCTGCCGCCGAAATCGGGCGGCGAGCCGGCGAGCGGGCGGTCCGCCGCCTCGATCCCCGCCAGGTCGAGACCGGCCAGGACGTCACGGTCGTCTTCGACCCGCGTGTGGCGCGCGGCTTCGTCGGCCATATCGCCGGCGCGATCAATGGCGCGGCGGTCGCCCGCAAGACCTCCTTCCTGCGCGACCGCATGGGAGCTCAGGTGCTGAAGTCCGGGTTGAATATCACGGACGACCCGCTGAAGGTGCGCGGTTCCGGCTCGCGGCCCTTCGACGGCGAGGGCGTGAAGGGCGAGAAGCTGGTGATGATCGAAGACGGCGTGCTGAAGCACTGGTTCCTGTCTTCCTCGGCCGCCCGTGAACTCGGCCTCCATACCAACGGCCGTGGCTCGCGCGGCGGGACGGCGGTGTCCCCGACGTCGACCAATCTCGCGCTCGAGCCGGGCAGCGTTACGCCTGAGGACCTGATCCGCTCCGTCGGCACCGGCTTCTACGTCACCGAACTGATCGGCCAAGGCGTCAACATGGTGACGGGTGAATACAGCCGCGGCGCCACCGGTTTCTGGATCGAGAACGGCGAGCTTGCCTACCCGGTTTCCGGCGTGACGATCGCCTCGAACCTGAAAGACATGTTCATGCGGCTGACCGCGGCGAACGATATCGACCGCAAGTTTGCCGTCGCCGCCCCGACCATCGCCATCGAGGGCATGACGATCGCCGGCCGCTGATGTGAGCCGCAAAAAGCAGAGGATGGTGCCACTATGACCGCCGCTATCATTTCCGACTGGCAGGCGGATCTCGATCTGATCGCTGCTGCGGCGCGCGAAGCGGGGGCGGTCGCGTTCACCTTTTTCGGCCAGTCGCCACAGGTGTGGTGGAAGAACGAGGGCCGATCGCCGGTCAGCGTCGCCGATCATGCCGCAAACGAGTGTCTCGAAGAGCGGCTGCGCACGGCCCGTCCGTCCTACGGCTGGCTCTCGGAAGAAACCGACGACGATCTCGACCGGCTGAAGTCGGACACGCTGTTCGTCGTCGATCCGATCGACGGCACCCGCGCATTCATCGCCAACAAGCCGACCTGGTGCGTCAGCGTCGCTGTCGTCCACCGCGGCAAGCCGGTGGCCGGCGTCCTCGTCGCGCCGGCGTTCGGGGAAGAGTATTCGGCGGTCGACGGCGGGCCGGCGTTGAAGAACGGCCAGCCGATCGCGGTCGCTGCCTTCAATCCGGCGAAGAAACTGCGCGTCGCGACCCCGCTCGACATCGTCGACACGTTCGACGCTCCGTTGAAGGGCCGCATCGACCGGATCGAGCATGTTCCGTCTCTCGCCTACCGGATCGCGATGGTCGCCGAAGGGCGAATCGACGCCACTTTCGTCAAGCCGAACTCCCACGACTGGGACATCGCAGCCGCCGATCTCATCCTTCAGAGGGCCGGTGGGCGGCTTGCCGATCTCGATGGCAATGCACTTGTCTACAATCGCCCGGAGGTCACCCACGGTATCCTGTGTGCAGCGGTTGAAGGCGAGCTTCCGGGTCTCCTCGAGAGGCTTGCCGCCTTCCCGCGCGGTTGACGTTTCCGTCAAAATCGATCACAGGAAAAGGGGAGGCGAACACGAATGGAAAGAAACGTAGAATGACCGAATCCAGCGATCAGAAGCAGCTCCTCCACCTCGTCTTCGGCGGTGAGCTGACCAGCCTCAAGGACCTGCATTTCAAGGACCTGAACAATCTCGACATCGTCGGCATCTTCCCCGATTATGCAAGCGCGCTGGCGGCGTGGAAGGGCAAGGCCCAGGCCACCGTCGACAACGCCCATATGCGCTATTTCATCGTGCACATGCACCGCCTTTTGACTCCGGGCGAAAAGGTCGTGGGTCAGGACTGATGGATTTCGACCGTGCCGCATCTGGCTTTTTGATCGGATGCGGTGGCGGGACGTCAATTTTTGAACGCAGTTTTGCAGCATCGACAGTTTCAGTTTGGCCAGCCTGATCGAAAGGGCGCCATGGCACCGAAAGCTAAGAGAAGCGGTCTTTATTGATGGCGATGAACGACGGTTTCGCATCGATGGCGATTACCGGCTACAGCTGGGCGGGCATTGCTGCCTACCCGCTCGCCGGTCCGCTGCTGGCGTTGCGGGCCGCCAAGGGCAAGGAAGATCGCGCGCGCCGGCTGGAGCGTTTCGGCTATCCCTCGATCGATCGACCGCACGGGCCGCTCGTCTGGATTCACGCCGCGAGCGTCGGTGAGACGCTCGCCGTCGTCGGCCTCATGCGCGAACTGCGCCGCCGCGACATCAACGTCCTTTTGACCACCGGAACCGTCACCTCCGCCGAGTTGGTGCGGCTGCGTCTCGACGGGGAAATCATCCACCAGTATGTGCCCCTCGACCTCCGGCCGGCTGTGCGCCGTTTCCTCGACTATTGGGGACCGGACATCGCCATCTCCGTCGAGTCCGAGATATGGCCGACGACGCTCGGCGAGCTCGACCGGCGCCACATCCCGCAGATTCTCGTCAACGCCCGCATGTCGGACCGCTCCTTCGAGCGCTGGAACCGCCACAACTCGATCGCCGAGGCGCTGTTTTCCAGGCTTTCGCTGGTGATTGCGCAATCGGACGTCGATGCCGAGCGCTTCCGTGATCTCGGCGCATGGCCGGTCGCCGTCTCCGGCAATCTCAAGGTCGATGGCGACGCGCCGCCCTGCGACATGACGGTGCTTGCCCGTTATCGGGAGCAGATCGGCCATCGCAAGACCTGGGCGGCCATCTCCACCTTCGAGGGCGAGGAAAAGATCGCCGTCATGGTGCACCGTGCGCTGAAAGCCCATGTCGGGCTGTTGAGCATTATCGTGCCGCGTCATCCCGAACGCTGCGACGAGCTCGAGGCGATGATGGTCGAGAAGGGACTGAAGGTCGCCCGCCGCACCCGCGACGACGCGATCACGCCGGAGACCGATGTCTTCCTCGGCGATACCATCGGAGAGATGGGGCTTTATCTGCGACTGACGGAGATCGCCTTCGTCGGACGCTCGATCACCGGACAGGGCGGCCAGAACCCGCTGGAGCCGGCGATGCTGGGCTGCGCCGTGCTGACCGGGCCGAATGTCGAGAACTTCCGCGACAGCTATCAGCGGCTCGTGCGCAACGGCAATGCCCGGATCGTGCGTGATGCCGAAATGCTGGCAAAGGCCGTGCACTTCCTCTCCGTCAACGACCTTGCGCGCCACAAGATGATCGATGCCGGCACCGAGACGCTGCAGGAGATGCGCGGCGCGCTCGTCGCGACGATCAAGGGGCTGGAGCCTTACATCAATCCTCTCACCGTCAAGGCGCGGCTGGAGCCGCGTGCTGCACGGCAGCGCTGAAGAAAAGAGAACACGATATGGACCGCGGTGCGGGGATCGAGGGGATCCTCTTCGACAAGGACGGAACGCTTCTCGATTTCGACGCGAGCTGGGCGCCGGTCAACCGCAAGCTGGCACTGCTGGCGGCCGACGGCGACCCGTTGCTCGCCGATCGCCTGTTGCTCGCCTGCGGCATGGACCCGGTGACGGGCCATATCGTGCCGGACAGCCTGTTTGCCGCCGGCAACACCCGTGAGATCGCCGACGGTCTCGTCGCCGCAGGCTCACCGATGACGAGCGAGGTGCTGGTCCCGATCCTCGACGAACTCTTCGCCGATGCCGCCGATCTCTCGGTGCCGGTCACCGAACTGGCGCCGCTCTTTTCGCGCCTGCATGGACGCGGCCTGAAGCTCGGCATCGCCTCCAGCGACAACGAGAAGTCGATCCGCCGCGTCGTCGAGCGTTTCGGCATCGCCGAATACGTCGATTTCGTCGCCGGCTACGACAGCGGTCACGGCTCGAAGCCCGAGGCGGGCATGGTGCTCGGCTTCTGCCTTGCGACGGGTCTCGCACCCGACGCTGTTGCGGTGGTCGGCGACAACAATCACGACATGCACATGGGGCACAACGCAGGCGCCGGCCTCAAGGTCGCGGTGCTGAGTGGAACCGGCTCGCGGGCGACACTTGCCGATGCCTGCGACGTCTGCCTGAACGACATCAGCGAACTCGAAGCCCTGCTCGCGTGAAGGGCGGTGGGAGGCCGAACCGGCGAGACGGGTTGACGAAAGCCATCCGCCTGCGGTCTGTTGCATCATCGTAAACAAATGCTTTCCGACGGGGCGGAAGGCGCAACGGGAGGATGTGATGGTATCGGAAGCCCCACCCTTCTGGTGGACGAAGCCGGATTGGCGCGCCTGGGCCCTGTCGCCCTTTTCGTTTCTCTACGGCCAGATTGCCGGCCGGCGGATGGCGAAGGGCAAGCGCCTGTCCTCGCCCGTTCCCGTCATCTGCGTCGGCAACTTCACCGTCGGCGGTGCTGGCAAGACGCCGACCGTCCTCGCGCTGGTACGCGCCGCTCAGGCGCAGGGCCTGAAGCCCGGCATCCTGAGCCGCGGCTATGGCGGGTCGCTCGACGTGACGACCGTCGTCGATCCTGAGCACCATCGCTCGACCGACGTCGGCGACGAGCCGCTGCTGCTCGCGCGCCACGCGCTCACCGTCATTTCCCGCAAGCGCTTCGCCGGCGCCCGCCGTCTCGTCGACGAGGGGGTGGACCTCATCATCATGGACGACGGCTTCCAGAGCGCGCGTCTTGCGGTCGATTTTGCGCTGATCGTCATCGACAGCGTTCGCGGCATCGGTAACGGTCATCTCGTGCCCGGTGGTCCTGTGCGGGCACCGATCCGCGTGCAGATGCGCTATGTCGACGGCCTGCTGAAGGTTGGTAACGGCACCGCCGCCGATCGCCTGGTGCGCCAGGCGGCACGGGCCGGCAAGCCGATCTATATCGCGTCGCTCTCGCCGCGCGGAGACGCCGGCATCTCCCGCAAGCGCGTGCTCGCCTTTGCCGGCATCGCCGATCCGGGGAAGTTCTTCCGCACCGTCGAGGAACTGGGCGCGGAGATCGTCGAGCGGCGCGCCTTGCCCGATCATCATCATATGGGCGAGGACGAGATCGCCGACCTCCTCGACAAGGCGGCGGCGAGCGATCTGGAGCTGGTGACCACGGCGAAGGATTTCGTGCGCCTGCGCTCCGGGCCGGGGCGTGCCGAGGAACTGGCAGGCAGGTGCAAGGTCGTGGAGGTGGAAATGATGTTCGACGACCCGAATGCGCCCGGAAAGATCATCGACCGGGCGATCGAGGTGCATCGTGCCCGGCGCCTGAAGGAAGGCCGGTACTAGAGAGAAGGCCGGGCTTGCGGCTCAGCGCGTCTGGACGGGAAGGGCGCCCGCCCGCTTTTCCGCCTCGAACGAGGCGGCGGCATCCACATAGGGTTCCTGCCGGGCAACGCTCCAGTAGCGCAACTCGTCGATGAGGATCGGCTGGCCGGTGACGGCGCACACCACGTAGGAGCCGGGGGACAGGATCTGGAAGTCGGCGTCCAGATACCGGAGCTTGGCTTCCCGGTTGCCGCTGCCTTCGAAACGGTTCATGTCACACTGCTCCTTCGCACGTCATTGCCTTGCCATACTCCGCGACGCGCGGAAATTCCAGAAATATCAGCTGCGGCCGAATAGCCTTTCGATGTCGGAGAGCTTGAGTTCGACATAGGTCGGTCGGCCGTGGTTGCACTGGCCCGAACCCGGCGTCGCCTCCATCTGGCGCAACAGCGCGTTCATCTCCTCGACGCGCAGCACCCGGCCGGACCGCACCGAGCCGTGGCAGGCCATGGTCGCGGCGACGTGTTCCAGTCGCGCTGCGAGCCCGCCGGCCGTGTCCCATTCGGCGATTTCGTCGGCAAGCTCGCGAATGAGCGCCTGGACATCCATCTCGCCGAGCATCGCCGGCGTCTCGCGCACGGCGACGGCGCCGGGACCGAAGCGCTCGACCGAAAGGCCGAGCTGTTCCAGCGCCCCGGCATGGACCATCAGGCGATCGCAGTCTTCTTCCGGCAGGTCGACGATCTCGGGGATCAGCAATCCCTGCGACGGCAGCCGCCGGCCGGAAAGCGCCTTGCGCATCTGTTCGAAGACGAGGCGTTCGTGGGCGGCGTGCTGGTCGACGATGACGAGCCCGTCCTCGGTCTGCGCGACGATGTAGTTGGCGTGGACCTGGGCGCGGGCCGCACCCAGCGGATGGCTCTCGACCGGCGGGGCGGATGACGGAGCGACGACCGGCGCTTCGGCGCGGGCCGTCGGCACGGCAACGGTGTCGAAGCGGGCCTGTTGCGGCTCGGCAAAGGCGAACGGCGCTGCGGCTGGCCGGTAGGGCGAGGTTTCCGGGCTCCAGGCGTAACCGCCGGCGGGGCTCGGCGGACGGAAACCGGGGCGGAAGGCGCGAAGCATGCCGCCGGCGCCCGTCGTCGAGGCGCGGTCGCCCTCACGCTGCAAGGCCTCGCGAATCGCGCCGACGATCAGGCCACGCACGAGGCCGGGGTCGCGGAAGCGGACGTCGGACTTCGCCGGGTGGACGTTGACGTCGACGAGCGCCGGATCGATCTCGATCGAGAGCACCGCCACCGGATAGCGACCATGCGGTACGGTCTCGGCATAAGCGCCGCGGATTGCCGAGAGGATCTGCTTGTCCTGCACCGGGCGGCCGTTGACGAAGGCATATTGATGGGCCGAGTTGCCGCGGTTGAAGGTCGGGACGCCGGCAAAACCGGTGAGCCTTACCTCTTCCCGTTCGGCATCGAGCGAGATGGCGTTGTCGCGGAAGTCGCTGCCGAGCACCTGCGCGATGCGGGCGAGGGGATCGCCAGCTGTCGCCGGGAATTCGAGCGTCGAACGGTCACTGCCCGACAGCACGAAGCGGACGTGGGGAAAGGCGATCGCCATCCGCTTGACGACCTCGGTGATGGCGCCCGCTTCGGCCTTTTCGGTCTTCAGGAATTTCAGCCGTGCCGGCGTCGCGAAGAAGAGGTCGCGAACCTCGACCACGGTTCCAGGATTGGCGGCGACCGGACGGATCGCCGAAACCCTGCCGCCGGCGACGCTGATCTCCGCCCCTTCCGCGCTGCCGGGCACGCGGCTCGCGATCGACAGCTTTGCGACCGAACCGATGGAGGGCAGGGCTTCGCCGCGAAAGCCGAGGCTGCGGATGTCGAAGAGTGATTCGGAAATCTTCGAGGTGCAATGTCTGCGAATCGCAAGCTCGAGATCGGCAGGCTCCATGCCGCCGCCGTTGTCGGTGACACGCAGCAGGCTCTTGCCGCCGCCGGCGGTCGCGACCTCGATTCGCGTTGCGCCGGCGTCGATCGCATTCTCGATCAGTTCTTTCGCCGCACTGGCGGGGCGCTCGATAACCTCGCCGGCGGCGATCTGGTTGATGAGCGTTTCGGAGAGTTGCTTGATGGCCATTTTATTCTTTTCCCGGATTCGGACAGGTGAGGAAAGCCCGAAAACGCCGGAAACGGTGGAAATCCGTGCGCAGTCACGGAAACGCTGCCACTCGTCATTAAGACCCCGTTAAGGACCTACAACTAACGTTGGTTGTGCTCCAATACGTTCGTAAAGGGCGGATGGTTGTTGACGTCGAAACGGCAACCGGTACAGCCGGAACCGGGTCGAAAGCATCCATTCAGGCGCCGCTCCGGCGCCCGTCAATTCTTCATGCGGAATGAAAGTGAAGGTTTTTGGATCGGTGCTCAGGCATTCTGTTCCTTGAGGCGGTAATGTGAAGAATTTTCCAACGGCGGCCGCAGAGAGCGGATCGAAGGGGAAGCATGTGACGGGCGAGACCGCGGCGCGGGACGCGCAGTTGCATACGGCCGCGCTCGACGCGGCGTCCGAGGCCCTTTCTGCCGCAATCATGGTCTACGACCGCAATGACGAACTGATCTATGCCAGCCGTCAGCTTGCAGGCTATGTGCCTGTCGCTTCGCATTTTTTCTCTCCCGGCACGAGGCTTCGCGAATTCCTGGGCGCTGCCTATGACGCCGGCATGCCTTGCTGCACCCCGGCGGACGGCACGGCGATCGGCAGCCGCGACGAATGGATCGCCGAGAGCATTGCCGCTCACTGGCGAGAACGGCTGGACTACCAGACGCGCGACAGACAGCGCGGCTGGACGAAGGTGTCGATGCGTCGTCTCTCCTCCGGTCACGGCCTCTGTGTCATCACCGACATATCCGAGCAGAAGAAGCGGGAGGAGCAGTGGCACGCGGATCTCGAGCGTGTGCAACTCACCGAGGAAATTCTCGACAACCTGCCTCATCCAGTCTTCGTCCAGGATCGCAACCTGACGCTCGTTGCGGTCAACAAGGCATTCTGTGCGCTCTTCGGTGCGGGGACGGACGTCCTGCTCGGCAATTCGCTGAACAGCCTTTTCGATGCGGCCCTCGCGGCAAGCCTCGGGAACACCGCCCGCCATGTCCTGGAAACCGGCGCGCCGTCCCTCTTATCGATGACGGTTCCGCAGCCGTCCGGACAGGTCGTGCTCGCCGTGCGCAGCCGGCGCGTCGGCAAGCCGGGTCGCTATTTCGTCGTTACCAGCCTCGATCATCCCGCGGACATGACGCTCGCCGCCGAACGGACGTCGGCAGTCACGCTCGGACCGGAACAACTGGCAGCAGGCAATGAGAATGCCGCCGACGGCCCGGCCAGCCCCCTCGACCTCTCGGGACGCCGCGTCCTGGTGGTGACCGCCGACAGCCGCTTCGCCGAAACCGGGCTTAAAGTGCTGGCGGACCTCCGCCTCGATGCGTGTTCCGTGCAGGACGCGGGTGAGGAGGACGCCTTTCTCAATGTCGCGAAAACGGCGGGAGTGGCGATCGATCTCGTCGTCGTGGATGCCGATATGGACGTGCGGTGCCTCGAACTCGCGCGCCAGTACGGCATCGACGCCCTGGCGATCGACCGCTTCCAGATTTCCGGTGAACTCGCAGCTCTTGTGGCCGAACATCTGAGTCGCAGTCCGTCCGTCGAAGAGGACGACTGGGAGATCACCACCGGCGATGCCGTGCCGATGGGAAGCGATCCGCTGGTGCTGGTCGCCGAGGACAATGCAGTCAACCAGATCGTGTTTGCCCAGATACTCGAGGGGCTCGGCTTTCGCTTTGTGATCGCGTCGGACGGAGAGGAGGCAGTCCGCCTCTGGCAGGAACTCGAGCCGCAGATCGTGCTGATGGACGTCACCCTGCCGGGGATTTCGGGATACGACGCCTGCCGGCGCATCCGCGATCTCGGCCGATCGTCCGGCCGCACGACGCCGGTGATCGGCATCCTCGCCCATGCCTTCGAACGCGACCGCGAAGACTGCCTCTCGGCGGGGATGGACGATATCCTGCACAAGCCCCTGAGCTCCGAAGCTCTCGAGGCGGTCTTCCAGCGCTTCATTCCCGGCTACATCGCGTTTTCGCCGGCCTGACTTGACGTGAGGCCCCCAAAACTTGGGGTGGGTAAAGCGGCCAAGATCGCGAAAATGCTATTATTTTTTTAATAATTCGCCCACATCCTGATGGTCGTAACAAGAGGTTCTCAGGATATCGTCGATGCCGCCGGCCGATCCGACATTGCCGCAGGTAAGCCAGAACGAGCTTCAGGCGATGGCCTACACCGACCAGCTCACCGGGCTCGGTAACCGCTATCGCCTGCGCGACAAGGTGCGGATGCTCGCGGCCGAACGTGCCGACGACCCCGCGCCCTTTACCGTCGCTCTCGTCAACCTGGACGGCTTCAAGCCGATCAACGATCTGTTCGGAACGGCGGCCGGCGACGAGATCCTCTGCCAGGCGGCCCATCGTCTGAAAGCCTGCATTCCCGACGGTGCGGCCGTCACCCGGCATGACGGCGACGAGTTCGCGGTCGTGCTCCCGCTGATTTTCGAGCGGGTCTCGGCGGAGCGGGTGGGCCAGATGATAAAGGACGTGCTGTCGGCGCCCTACGATCTCGGCGACCGCAATGTCAGGCTTTCGGCCTCCCTCGGTTTTGCCATCTATCCCTTCGCCGGTGCCGATTTCGAGGAACTGATGAAGAGCGCGGAAACGGCGCTCTATCGTTCCAAGCGGCGGGGCCGCGGCCAGATTACCGTCTATTCGAGCGAGATCGCCCAGGAGATGCGGCGCTCCACCCAACTCGAACAGGCGCTCCGCAACGCGATCATTTCCGACAATGTCGATGTCCATTTCCAGCCGATCGTCAACCTTGCCGACGGCCGGGTGAAGGGCTTCGAAGCGCTCGCGCGCTGGATCGACCCCGATCTCGGTTTCGTCTCGCCTGCGGTCTTCGTGCCGCTCGCCGAAGAGCGCGGCTTTATCGACATGCTTTCCGAGACGCTGCTGCGCAAGGCCGCGGAGGCGACGCTCGCCTGGCCGCGCGACCTCTTCCTCTCCTTCAACCTGTCTTCTGCACAGCTGATGGACCCGCGCACGACCTACAATACGCTTTCGATCCTCAACAGTGTCGGTTTCGATCCGCGTCGGCTGGAACTCGAGATCACCGAGACGGCCGTGATGACATCGGCCGATACGGCTGCACGCATCATCAACGAGCTGCGGGAACTCGGCATCCGCATATCGCTCGATGATTTCGGCACCGGACAGTCGAGCCTCGGGCGGCTTCGGGATTTCACGTTCGACAAGGTGAAGATCGACAGGGCCTTCGTGTCCGCGATCATGACGGACCGCACCTCCGAGCACATCATCAAGGCAATCGTCACCATGTGCGAAGGTCTGGACCTGACGGTCGTGGCGGAGGGTATCGAGACGGTCGCCGAGGCGAAGAAGCTGCGCGATCTCGGCTGCGGCATGGGCCAGGGCTATTACTTCGGCAAGCCGATGGATCAGGCCGCGACCTTGCGCTACCTCCACGATCACCATCATGAGTTCGCGATGCTCGACCGCGAGCGGCTCGGAGCAACGGCGCCCAGCGTCACCCCCGAGGCCTGATCTCGCCCGCGGACACGACGAAGGGCGGCGTTGCCGCCGCCCCCCATTCGAACCAGCCATTCGAACCAGTCACGTCACTCGTTCCGGGATCAGTTGTTGTCCGTCGACGAGGTGGTGGTGCTGTCCGTCGGTGTCATCGTGCTGTCGCTCGCCGACTTCTGGTCGTCGAGGGACTGGAATTCCGGCGCCGCCTTCAGGGCTTCCGCCGTTTCCATCGTCGTCAGCTTGACGTCGTTCGAGTCAGCTTCGTGGGTGATGGTGATCTTGTCCATCGGCACGGCGACATCCTTCTCGCCGATCCCGAGGAAGCCGCCGACACCGACCACGGCAGCGACGATGCCGCCCTTTTCTTCGATAATGAGGTCGTTGATGTCACCGATGCTCTCGTTCTCGGCGTTGTAGATCGGCTGGCCGATGAACTCGTTGGCGCTGACCTGCGTTTCGGTCTGCTGGGTCAGGTATTCACCGGTTACACCGGTATTGGCGGCGCTGGTGTCCGGCGCCGGCATCGTTTTGGTCGACGGCTCTGTGGTTGCACCCGGATCAGCCGGAGTCTGCATGCCCGGCGATGCGGGAGCGGCCGGCGTGGTCGCATCCTGCGCGAAGGCGAGAGGTGCCATTGCCGAAGAACCCAGCAGCAGTGCCGCGGCCGCAATGTTCAGGGACTTCTTCATGTCGAACCTACCTTTCTCACTGTTGGACTGTGACGCGACCCCGGGGTCGGTGTCGCGCCGGTTCGAGTGAAAAATGCATAGGGGAAACAATCGTTCCCGAAAAAGGCGGCAGGATTTCTTTTGCTCGCCAGGGAACAAAAGGCGCCCGCGAGAGTGTGCAGGCGCCCTTTCTGTACGCTCAGAGACGGAAGAGCGGTTCGTGGCGTCCGGCGACCGTGATGCCCAGATCGAAGGTCGTTCCCGAAAGCGGATCCTCGGCGCGGCCGGCTGCGTCCAGTCCCTCGTGGCAGGAGGTGACGAGCAGGCGATCTGCCGCCTTCCCGAAGAACGCGGGGCAGGTGACGCGGCGGGTCGGCATTTCGTAACGCGCGAGATGCGTGCCGTCCGGGGCGTAGCGATCGACGCAGGCACCGTCCCACCGGGCATTCCATATCGTGCCTTCGCTGTCGCAGACCGAACCGTCAAAGACGCCCCGCATCGACGTGCCGTCGACCAGCACGCTCGCCGGCCCGACCGGCAGGCCGGTTGCCGGGTCGAGAGGGATACGCATCAGGTGGTTCACCTTCGAGTCGGTGTAGTAGCCGATCGCGCCGTCCGGCGAGAAGCAGATGGCGTTCGGTATGCCGATCCTGTCGATGATTCGCGTCACCGTCGTGCCGGCGATGTGATAGATCGCGCCGGCCTCCGGCTCGGCCTTCTTGCTCATCGTGCCGATCCAGAGTGCACCGGAGGGATGCACGCGACCGTCGTTAGAGCGGTTCCCGGATTTTTCCGGCTCCAGTTCCGCGTGGCGCGTCAGTGTGCCCGTGGCGACGTCGCGAAGAAAGAGCCCTTCGTCGGAGGCGATCAGTTGCCGCCTGTCATCGATGAGCGCAAGCACGCTGCCCATGAAGGGAAGCACGTGGGAGCGGCGTTCGCCGGTCTCCGGGTCGTATTCCCAGAGCCGCTTTCCGAGAATGTCGAACCACCATCCACGCCCGTGCAGGAAGTCCCAGACGGGACCTTCGCCCAGCTCGTGGCACTCGTCGCAGAGGACTTTGCCCTGGAAAGGATGGGTGTCGGTCACGTTGCTGTTCCTCCCTGGTTGCTGTTGCATGATCGCTTGGACGGCATGCGGCGTTTGTTAGCTTCTAAAATGGTTTGCTGCAAAAATTGATCGCCGCGCTGGACGGGCGATGTCTTCTGCGCTTATTGTGCACACGGGGGACAGTCAATCGACATCGCAGTGCCTGCCGCGGGAACTGTCCTGCCGTCCGCCATATCGTAGTCGTTCAATCTGCATGGCTTTAGAAGGTGTGTAAGGATGGCCGCGGGGACAGACGCGGTTCCCAAGGCAAATTATTGATAAGCGTCAATATGTTCGGCACTGGGGTGCAGAACCTGGAGTTTCGTGGGGGAGCTCTGAACTCGGATTTTGCCGCGTTGTGGGGGTGAGGATCGGCTTCCGGCCGGGTCCTCTTTCATGCTCGAAGAAAACGAATGATGACGACATTGGAATCCGTTGCGGGACCGGAAAGGGTTGCCGGCTTTGTCAGTGAGCTGACGGGCTTCAAGGCTCAGTTCGATCTCTTCCGTTTCATGCGGCGCCTCACCGAGAGCTACGGTGCGCGGGCCTTCATGGTCATGAACATGCCTGGGGCGACATCGCTCGACATCGCCAACAACTCGATCATCACCAACTGGCCAGCCGATCTGATCAACGAATATGACCAGGTTCCGCTTCTCGCGACGAGCCCGATCATGCGGCGGTTGCGCAATTCGTCGGCTCCGTTCAGCTTCGACATCGACAGCGTCGTGCGCGAACGTGACGCCCGCACGACCGGCATCGCGAAATCGCTCTTCGAACGCTTCCGGATGATCCGAGGTGCCTATTTCCCGGTGCATGACGCGCATGGCGTGCGGGGTGCTGTTTCCTTTCTGGGCGACCGCGCGCCATTTTCCTTCCAGGAGATGATGGAGCTCGCCTATCTCGCCGTCCACGTCTTCAACCGGCTGACCGAGATCAAGGATCTCGACAGCCGCGCGACCGGTGCGCTGACCGACCGCGAGATCGACTGCCTGAACTGGACGGCGGCCGGAAAAACCAGCGTCGAGATCGCCGAAATCCTCAATCTCTCGGAACACACGATCAACCATTACCTGAACCGGGCGACGAAGAAGCTCGACACCGTGAACCGCACGCAGGCTGTCGCGAGGGCGCTCCGGCTCGGCCTGATCAAGTAGCCGTCTCACCCGTGCCGGTAAATTGTGCAGGGCACAATCGTCTGGCCGAAATTTTGGGCGCCGTACGCCAGTCTCCGGCGCACGCTTCGGTCGCTTTGCCTGAACGCCCGCGATTCCGGCCTTCTTTCTCGATCTGGCACGCCATATGCATCGAAGCGACAGGTCCAGAGGGGACTGAAAAAGGCGTCCGGCAAGAGGCGTCTTTGAAAGGCGAAAGCCGCCGGTTCGTGGAAGCAGCGCCGAAGAAGAGCGCGCCGATCGTTCCGGCGGCTTTTCCATGTCGACGGGGATGGAATTCCCTCGCCGAACGTGCCCGCGAGCCGCGTCCCTGCGTCGCGGTTTTACCTGTTTCGCGCAGTTTGCGGTTGGCGACGGGCAATCGCTCGACTATCTACGGAGAAGTAAAGTTAAAGCGAGGCAGGCATGGCTGGGTTCACGCGCGAACAGGTTCTTGAAACGCTGAAGTCGGTCCGCGGACCGGGTTTCGATCGCAACATCGTCGATCTCGGCATGGTGTCGGACATCTTCATTTCCGACGGAAAGGTCTACTTCTCGATCACGGTCCCGGCCGACCGCGCCCAGGAACTGGAGCCGTTGCGCCTCGCCGCCGAGAGAGCCGTGAAGGCGATGCCGGGTGTCAAGGGTGCGCTGGTCAGCCTCACGGCCGAGCGCAAGGCCGGCTCGGCGCCTTCGGCGCCCCCGCAGGGCGCGGGCCACACCCATCATGCGGCCGGACAGGCACAGCCGCAGCGTCCCGCCAAGGCCGGCATTCCCGGCATCAAGGCGATCGTCGCGGTCGCCTCCGGCAAGGGCGGCGTCGGCAAGTCTACGACTGCCGTCAATCTCGCGCTCGCGCTCAAGGCAAATGGCCTTTCCGTCGGCATCCTTGATGCCGACGTCTACGGTCCGTCGATGCCGCGGCTGCTCGGCATCACGGGCAAGCCGAAGCAGATCGACGGCCGGATGATCGTGCCGATGGAGAATTACGGCCTGAAGGCGATGTCGATGGGCTTTCTCGTCGACGAAGGAACGGCGATGATCTGGCGCGGCCCGATGGTCCAGTCGGCGTTGATGCAGATGCTGCGCGAAGTCGCCTGGGGCGATCTCGACGTCCTCGTCGTCGACATGCCGCCGGGCACAGGCGACGCCCAGCTGACCATGGCCCAGCAGGTGCCGCTTTCCGGCGCCGTGATCGTCTCGACGCCGCAGGACCTCGCGCTCATCGATGCCCGCAAGGGTCTCAACATGTTCAACAAGGTCGAGGTGCCGGTGCTCGGGATCGTGGAGAACATGAGCTATTTCATCGCGCCCGATACCGGCGTCCGCTACGACATCTTCGGTCATGGCGGCGCGAAGGCGGAGGCGGAAAAGATAGGCGTGCCGTTCCTCGGCGAAGTGCCGCTCACGATCGAGATCCGCGAGACGTCGGATGCCGGCACGCCGGTCGTCGTATCCCACCCCGACGGGCCGCAGGCGAAGGTCTATCGTGATATCGCCGAGAAGGTCTGGCAGCAGGTCGGCGCGCGCGCCGGGCGACAGGCACCGGCGATCGTCTTCGAATAGGAAGCCGCACAGGCTCCGGTGCGCGCGTCAGCCGAAGGCTGCCGCCGCCCCGGGGGGAGAAAGGGCGGCGGCAGGGTGCCAAGACCGCTTACTTCTCAATCGCGATCTTGCGCTCCTTGGGAGCTGAGCCGGGTTTCTTCGGCATGGTCACCGTCAGGACGCCCTTGTCGAACTTGGCGCTCACCGCTGCCTCGTCCACGCTGGCGGGCAGGCTCATCGAACGCTGGAAGCTGCCGTAGCGCCGTTCGACCAGGCGGTAGTTGTCCTTCTCGTCTTTCTTTTCGAACTTCTTTTCGCCCTTGAGCGTCAGGACGCCGTTCTGAATGGAGACATCGACATCGCTCTCGGAGATGCCCGGCAGTTCCGCCGTCAGCGTGATCGCCGTGTCGTTCTCCGCAACGTCGATCGACGGCGCCATGAAGCCTTCGGTCTTGTCGCCTCCCTTCAGGAGACCGCCGCGACCGAAGAAACCGTCGAACACCTTGTCCATTTCCTTGCGGAACTCGGCGAAGGGATTGTCTGACCAGAGGCTTGGAAGAGAACCAGAAGACTTATCGTTCATTGCATCCTCCTTTGGGCTTTTCGTCCACAGAAAGAATACTACGGATCGTGCTTCAGCGATCCTTGATTTAGATCAAGCTTGAATAACGGCGAAAGTGTCGAGCGGGCGGGCCCTGCCGCCGCTTCGCTCTTCGAACGCGGACCGGACAGCACCTGTTCCGCAGCGCGGTGGGACAAGAATATGGCTCTTGCCATCCATGGGCCAGTTGTGATTGTCTCCGCCGTCGGAGCGGCCGGACCCTCCGGAGCTGAAAGGCGTCTCGATTGATCAGAGCGTGCCGCAACCGCGGAGATGCGGAAATTATCCTGCCGGGCGATCCGCCGCAGAGTCTCGACCCCGACATTCTCTGGCTCGATCTGGTCAGTCCCGACCGCGAGGAGGAGTTGCTGGTCGAGGGACTGCTCGGCATTCCTTTGCCGACGCGGGACGAGCTGAAGGACATCGAACCGTCCAGCCGGCTCTACGTGGAGGAAGGCGGCGTTTACATGACGGCGTCGCTGGTGTGGAAGGTCGAAACGGGCCTCCCGGAACTGACGGACGTAGCCTTCATCCTGACCGGCAACCGGTTGGTGACGATCCGCTACGCCGAGCCCAAGTCCTTTGCGCTGTTCACCGCCGCCCTGCATCGCACGGGGGTCAATTACCGCACCGGCGCCGAGCTCATGGCACGTCTCCTGGAGACGGTCGCCGACCGGACGGCCGAGATCCTCGAAGTCACCGTCGCCCGCATCGATGCCCTTGCGGCGGACGTCTTCGTCGACCAGAAAACCGCGAGACGCCGGCCGCCGCGCTATCTCGAGGACAAGCTGATCGACATCGCCGGACACCAGCGCCTCGTCGGCAAGACCCGCGACAGCCTCGTCTCGCTTTCGCGACTCGTCTCGTTCTTCCGGGCGCTTCCCTTGATCCGCCATGACCAGGAGGCGGGCGAACTCCTGCGCATCGTCAGCCGCGACGTCCAGTCGCTTTCCGAGCACGCGGCCTTCGTGTCGAACAACATCACCTTCATGCTCGATGCATCGCTCGGGCTCATCAATGTCGAACAGAACGCCATCATCAAGATCTTCTCGATCGCCTCGGTCGTCTTCCTCCCGCCGACCCTGGTCGCATCCGTCTACGGGATGAACTTTCAATTCATGCCCGAATTGGGCTGGAACTACGGCTACGCCCTCGCACTTATGCTGATGCTGTTGTCGGCCGTCATTCCGTTCCTGTTTTTCCGCTGGAAAGGCTGGCTCTGAAGAGCCTGTGTCACTCATGCCTGATACCCATTCGGCTCAGCCTGCTACGGGCAAGGATTTGCGTCGCCTCCTCGGTCTTGCGCTCGGTTCCGTCGGCGTCGTCTACGGCGACCTCGGCACCAGCCCGCTCTATGCGTTCCGCGAGGCGCTGAAGCCCGTCGGCCACGACGGGATCACGCGGGTCGAGATCATCGGAATCATCTCTTTGATGATCTGGGCGCTGACGATCATCGTCACGCTGAAATACGTGCTGTTCCTCCTGCGGGCCGACAACGACGGCGAAGGCGGCACGCTGTCGCTGCTGGCGCTGCTAATGAAGCATGCCGGCCGTCATTCGACCGTGCTGATGTTCCTGGGGCTGATCGGTGCCGCGCTCTTCCTCGGCGACGCGATGATCACGCCGGCGCTTTCGGTTCTCTCCGCCGTCGAAGGCCTGAAGCTCGCCGTGCCGCAATCGGAGGATTACATCGTTCTCATCTCCGTCGGCATCCTGTTCGGTCTCTTCACCGTTCAGTCTCGCGGGACAGGCGTCGTGGCGAAATTCTTCGGACCGATCACGGCGCTCTGGTTCGTCGCCATGGCGCTCGGCGGACTTCTGCACATCTCCGACGACCTCGGCATCTTCTCCGCCTTCAACCCCTGGCACGCCGTCAGCTTTCTCTGGCGGGAGCAGTTCCTGGGGGTCGTCGTGCTGGGTGCAGTGTTCCTGACGGTCACGGGGGCGGAAGCGCTTTATGCCGACCTCGGCCATTTCGGCCGCCAGCCGATCCAGCTCGCCTGGTTCGTGCTCGTCTTCCCGTCGCTGGTGCTCAACTATCTGGGGCAGGGGGCGCTGGTGCTCAAGCATCCGGAGACGGCCTCGGATCCCTTCTTCCTCATGTTCCCCGGCTGGGCGCTGTTACCGATGGTCATCCTGGCGACGGCTGCGACCATCATCGCCAGCCAGGCGGTAATCACCGGCGCCTTCTCGCTGGTGCGGCAGGCGATCCACCTCGGCTTCCTGCCGCGGATGCAGATCCTCTTCACCTCGGAGACCCACACCGGCCAGATCTACCTGCCGTCCGTCAACGCCCTGCTTCTGATCGGCGTGCTCGGTCTCGTCCTGCTCTTCGAAAGCTCCGAGGCGCTCGCCACCGCCTACGGCATCTCCGTGACCGGCGCGATGGTCGTGACGACGATCATGGCCTTCGAATTCGTCCGCATCCGCTGGAACTGGTCGCGGGTGGTCGCCACCATCGTCCTGCTGCCGCTGCTCTGCCTGGAACTGGTCTTCCTCGGCGCCAACATGTTCAAGATCCACGACGGCGGCTATGTGCCGGTGCTGTTTGCGGCAGGCTTCACCGTCGTCATGTGGACCTGGCGGCGCGGCACCGCGATCCTGTTTGCCAAGACCCGCCACAGCGACGTCCCGCTGCTGCCCTTCGTCGCCTCGCTCGAGAAGAGCGAGCATCCGCCCGTCGGCGTCGCCGGCACCGCGGTCTTCCTGACGAGCGACCCCGAGACCGCGCCGGCCGCGCTGCTGCACAACCTGAAGCACAACCATGTGCTGCACGAGCGCAACATCATCCTGACGATCAAGACGGTGAGCCGCCCGCGGGCGGGCGAGGCCGAGCGCTTCCTTGTCGAGCCGATTTCCGACCGGTTCTCGCGTGTCGAGATCCGCTTCGGCTTCATGGAAACCCAGAACGTCTCGAAGGCGCTGGCGAGCCTGCGGCGCGGCGGGCTGAAGTTCGACATCATGTCGACCTCCTTCTATCTCGGTCGCCGCAAGCTGGTGCCGGATGCCAAATCGGGGATGCCCTACTGGCAGGACCGGCTCTACATCGCGCTCGCCAATATCGCCGCCGACCCTTCGGACTATTTCCGCCTGCCGGCGAACCGCGTGGTCGAACTCGGCGCCCACGTCATCATCTGAGCCCAAGACCGCACATCTTGCCGGGTGCGGGATGCGAAAGCCCGGTTTTGCCGGGGTTCCGCACCTTTGTCGCACGCGCAAGGCCCGGCCATTAACCGATCATCAAGGTTAACATGAGAGGTTTCTCTAATGTAACCGATGTCGCGTATGGAGTTCCGGTCTTGCGTGCCACAAGCCAGAGTCGCCACAAATCCGCTTCCCGCTTCGAAAAATGGAAATCGCCCGCCGTTCTGGGTTTCGTCGCCTGGCTGGTCTTTCCCTCCGTCGCCGCGAGGGCAGACATTGCGGGGCTCATCGCCGGAACCGATTTCGGCGGCAGCCAGTGGCGCATGGTGCTGACGGCCTCTCCGGCGGGGTCGGTCCACCAGGCGGAACTGCGCTTCGGCGAGACGTCGCAGGTCGCGGCGATCGCGTCCGACGCGGGCATCCTGCTCCCCGACGGACGCAAGATCGCGCTGGACGGCGGGACAAAGGCGACGGAGGAACTTCCCGACGAGGCGCGCGTGACCCGTGGCCTGAAGAAGGGCCGCATCGTCGCTGTCGAGCCGATGCTGCCGCCGAAAGCCTTCACGGCAGGCTCCATTCTCCAGCGCACGAGTTTCCTGTTTTCGCCGAAGGACACCCCGGGAGACCTCACGGCATTCGCCCGCACCAAGCCGAAGAAGGTCGATCTCGCGAGCTTCTACTTCAAGAAGGAACCGAAGACCGATCCGGCGGTCCCGTCGATGCTTGCGGGCCTCGTCACCAACCGCAACGCCGACGTGCTCGCGACCGCCTATGCGCCGGTCGAGCCGGACTTCGCTCGCGTCTCGCCTTTCGATGCCATTTTGACGGACAAGCAGGAGGCGGGGCGCTTCCGGCCGGAGATCGGCCCGGACGATCATGCCTGGGCCGCATCGGTGCTGCCGCCCTTCGTCTTCTCGGCGCGCGAACAGCAGTGCCTCGCCTCCGGCATCTACTTCGAGGCGCGCGGCGAGTCGGTGAAGGGGCAGGCGGCGGTCGCCCAGGTGATCCTGAACCGCGTGCGCAATCCGGCCTATCCCGATACCATCTGCGGCGTCGTCTACCAGAACGAGGACTGGCGCAACCGCTGCCAGTTTTCGTTCGCCTGCGACAATATCCGCGACCGGGTGAACTCCAAGTACCACTGGAAGGTCGCGCGCGAGGTTGCCATGGCCGTCACCGCCGGCAAGATCTGGCTGCCGGAGGTAGGATCCGCCACCCACTATCACGCCCTTTACGTCCGTCCGGCCTGGGCGAAGACGATGAAGAAGGTCGGCCGCATCGGTCTCCACGTCTTCTACCGTACCTACGGCGGCGGGTGGAGCTGAGGCCCCGAAGACGCAGCCGCTTTGTGTCCGCCCGGTGCGATTCCCGGGCGGATTGGTGGGCGGATTCGTCGCGTTCAACTTAAGTCTATGATTTTCCGACGTTAATTTGTGGTGAAACAAGCGCAGTCAGTGCCTTGACTATGCGAACACCTAAAATTATGGTGCGCCCGACTTCAAAACGGGTCGGAAGGGTATAAATCCCACCGTTTCTACATTCGTGACAGGCCCGAAATGGCCTGCTGAGGCTGAAATGGAGGCGAGGAGACCATGACTGACAACCGCGGAGAGGGTCTCGAAGAGCGTCGCAGGCGCCTCGCTGCCGAACTGGCGGAGAGGAAGCGCGAAACGGGGATCGAAGAGGCTGCAGAGAAGAGCGCCGAGCAGAGCCGCAAGGGGTATGCTCAGGCGATGAAACTCTCCAGCGAGTTCATTTCCGCGATCGTCGTCGGTGCACTTCTCGGCTATCTCTTCGACCGTTTTGTCGGCACGGCACCGTGGGGCATGATCGTGTTCCTGCTGCTCGGTTTCTGTGCCGGTGTGCTGAACGTCCTTCGTTCGGCGGGCATGGTGTCGGCGCCGCATCCGGCGGACCGTGCCGCGCGGGCGAAAAACGAGCGTCAGGACGGCGAGAGCCGTTCGGATCAAAGGTAAGGAAATGCCCGTCAACGGCGGGCCAGAGCGAAAGAGACCCGAAGGTGTCAAACGATCCGACCCATCAGTTCCTGGTTCAGAAGATTGTACCGATCGAGATCGGCGGGATTGACTTTTCCTTTACCAATTCTTCGCTGTTCATGGTTGCGACGGTCGCTGCGGCGTCCGGCTTCCTCTACTTCTCGACTTCGAGCCGCGGTCTGATCCCGACCCGCATGCAGTCGGTTGCCGAAATGTCCTACGAGTTCATCGCCTCGATGCTCCGGGAGGGCGCCGGTAGTCACGGCATGAAGTTCTTCCCGATGGTCTTCTCGCTGTTCATGTTCGTGCTGACCGCGAACCTGCTCGGCATGATGCCCTACTTCTTCACCGTGACGAGTCAAATCATCGTGACCTTCGCGCTCGCGATCTTCGTCATCGGCACCGTGCTGGTTTACGGCTTCTACAAGCACGGCCTGCACTTCCTCAATCTCTTCGTCCCGAGCGGTGTGCCGGGTGCGCTTCTCCCGCTGGTCGTGGCGATCGAAATCATCTCGTTCCTGTCGCGCCCGATTTCGCTTTCCGTGCGTCTGTTCGCCAACATGCTGGCAGGCCACATCACGCTCAAGGTGTTCGCAGGCTTCGTCGCCTCGCTCGGAACCCTTGGCGCTCTTGGCATCGGTGGCGCCGTCCTGCCGCTGATTATGACCGTCGCGTTGACCGGTCTCGAGTTCCTCGTCGCCTTCCTGCAGGCTTACGTCTTTGCGGTGCTGACTTGCATGTACCTCAACGATGCAATTCACCCTGGCGGGCACTAAGGATAACCACATTGGTGCTCTCGGGCGCCAGTCATTCGCCGCAACAACCCATTCGAAGGAGTTCATTCATGGAAGCGGAAGCAGCAAAGTTCATCGGCGCAGGTTTGGCTTGCTTTGGCATGGCCGGCACGGCTCTGGGCCTCGGCAACATCTTCGGCAACTATCTGTCCGGCGCGCTGCGCAACCCGTCTGCCGCTGACAGCCAGTTCGGCCGTCTGGTATTCGGCTTCGCCGTTACGGAAGCTCTGGGCATCTTCTCGCTGCTCATCGCTCTCCTCCTCCTGTTCGCCGTCTGATATCGTCAGAGGTTCGGGATCACGGCACGCCCTGCGGCGGCCGTGATCCTTCGCATTCGTAGTACACCTGGAGGTGAGCATGTTTGTGACCCCCGCCTATGCCGAGGAAGTTCCGGCAGAGGGACAGACCCACACGGAGACCGGCGTCGCCCCTCAGACGGGCGAACTCCATACGGAGACTGGCGTCCCCTCCGAAGCGGGCCACGGCGGTGGCGTTTTCCCGCCATTCGACCAGACCACCTATCCGTCGCAGCTTCTGTGGCTGGTGATCACGTTCGGCCTTTTCTACATGCTCATGCAGAAGGTCATCGTGCCGCGCGTCGGCGGCATCCTGGAAAACCGGCACGACCGGATCGCCCAGGATCTCGACGAGGCCGCCCGTCTGAAGTCCGAGGCCGATGCGGCCATCGAGACCTACGAACGGGAGCTCAGCGCCGCCAGGGCAAAGGCCGGACAGATCGCATCCGAAGCGCGTGACGCCGCCAAGGCCAAGGCCGACGCCGAACGGGCCGCCATCGAGGCGGAACTTGCCGGCAAGGTCGCAGCCGCCGAAGCCCGGATCGCCGACATCAAGGCGAAGGCATTCGCCGAAGTCGACGCCATCGCAGGCGAGACGGTGACCGCGATCGTCGAGAAGCTGATCGGTGCCAAGATCGCAAAGACCGAGGTCAAGTCGGCCGTTGCCTCCGTGACCGGCAAGCAGGAGGGTTGATCCCATGCAATTCGACGCAACATTCTTCGCCTTCGTCGGTCTCGTCCTGTTCTTCGCCCTGGTTATCTACCTCAAGGTTCCGGGCATGGTTGCCAAGTCGCTCGACGAACGCGCCGACAAGATCCGCGGCGAGCTGGCTGAAGCCAAGCGCCTGCGCGAAGAGGCCCAGCACGTGCTGGCCGAATATCAGCGCAAGCGCAAGGAAGCCGAAGCGGAAGCAGCAGGCATCGTCGCTGCCGCCGAACGCGAGGCCGCCATGCTGACCGCCGAGGCCAAGCAGAAGACCGAGGAGTTCGTGACCCGCCGCAATGCGCTCTCCGAACAGAAGATCAAGCAGGCTGAAACGGATGCGATCAACGCCGTCCGCGCCGCCGCGGTCGATCTTGCGATCGCAGCCGCCGAGACGATCATCGTCAAGAAGGCCGATGCCGCCGTCCAGGACGACCTGATCAAGAGCGCCGTGGGCGAGGTCAAGTCCCGCCTGCAGTAACAGCGGTCGCATCTGAGAATTGACGAAAGCCGGGCCCTGTCCCGGCTTTTTTCATGTCTGAAATTCAATGGACGACATCGCGGTTCCGGCCGCGCTCGGTACTCAGAGAGCGATCTCGACCTCGAGCTCGGTCTCGTCCTCGCCGTCGATACGGAATGGCCGGAAACTCATCCGGTGCAGAAGGCAGGGACCGTGGAGCGCGATCGCCATGCGGTGCTTCTCCGTGCCGTAGCCCGCATGGGCCTCGAAGCCGTAATGGGGAAATACGCTTGCGGCCCGCGCCATCATCCGGTCGCGTGTGACCTTGGCGACGATCGAGGCCGCGGCGATCGAGAAGGAGCGGGCGTCGCCCTTGACGACGGCCTTGCCGCGGCAGGAAAGCCCGTCCGGCACGTCGCGCCCGTCGGTGAGCACGAAGCCGGCCGGCAAGGCGAGCCCGGCAACCGCCCGCCGCATCGCATCGAGGCTTGCCTTGCGGATGTCGCGGCTGTCGATGTGACGCGCACAGGAGGAGGCGATCGAGACCGTCGCGCAGGAGAGGATCGTCTCGAACAGCGTCTCCCGCTGCGCCGCGGTCAGCTTCTTCGAATCGTTGAGGCCGGGCGGAATGTTGTCCGGGTCGAGGATCACCGCTGCGGCGACCACCGGTCCGGCCAGAGGTCCGCGGCCCGCCTCGTCGGTTCCGGCGATCCCGGAATAGCCCTCACGGACGGCGAGCCGTTCCAGCTCGAAATCAGGTCCGGCTGGCAGCTCGGCGAAAAGGCCTGGAGAATCGGGCGGCGTGCGACGCTTCATGGCGGCACTGATCGCACGCCGACCCGACTTCCTGCAAGTCCCCGGCCCGGATACGGGACACTATGTCCCGCATCCGGTGCGGCTCCGGGGACTTATCCGGCGCGTGGGGATAGGGGCAACCCGCGCCGGAAAGCAAATGGCCGGCCCCAGGCGACGCGGAGGCGGCGTCGTCCGGGGCAGGGCACGGCGAGAAAGTCTCCCGCCATGCCGGACATCGTCTCAGAGCAGCGAGAGCTGCACGCCGCTTCCGTTCGGCGGCACGAAGAGGTCGTCGCGCAGCTGCATGCTGCGCCGCCCGAGCCCCAGCCGCTTCGTCGCCATCTCGAAGCGCCGGCTGATCTGCCAGGCATAGGGACCTGCGCCCTTCATCCGCTTGCCGAACTCGGCGTCATAGTCCTTGCCGCCGCGCATCGAGCGCACCAGCGACATCACGTGCCGATAACGATCGGGATAGTTCTGCAGCAGCCAGTCGCGGAAGAGCGGGCTTACCTCCAGCGGCAGGCGGAGCAGGACGTAGCTCGCCTCGCACGCGCCCGCGGCCTTGCCGGAATCGAGCACCCGCTCGATCTCGTGATCGTTGAGTGCCGGGATCACCGGCGCCATCATCACGGCCGTCGGAATGCCGGCCTCCGACAGCCGGCGGATCGCCTCGAGCCGTCGCGTCGGGGTGGAAGCGCGCGGCTCCATGGTCCGCGCCAGCTTGCGGTCAAGCGTCGTCACCGAGATCCCGACCTTTGCCAGCCCCTTCTCGGCCATCGCCGCGAGGATGTCGATGTCGCGGGTGACCAACGCCGACTTGGTGACGATGGCGACCGGATGGTTCGCCTTCTGCAAGACTTCGAGCACCTGCCGCATGATCCGCCACTCGCGTTCGATCGGCTGGTAAGGATCGGTATTGGTGCCGATCGCGATCGTCCGCGGCTTGTAGCCGGGCTTGGCGAGTTCCCGCTCCAGGAGCCGCGGGGCATCGGGCTTGGCGAAGAGCTTGCTTTCGAAATCGAGGCCCGCCGAGAGGCCCATATAGGCGTGCGTCGGCCGTGCGAAGCAGTAGATGCAGCCGTGTTCGCAACCGCGATAGGGGTTCACCGAGCGATCGAAGGGAATGTCGGGGGATTCGTTGCGGGTGATCGCCGTGCGCGGCTTCTCCACCTGCACCTCCGTCCGGAACGGGGGCATGTCCTCGAGCGTCGTCCAGCCGTCGTCATAGGCGACCCGCTCGGTCGGCTCGAACCGGCCTCCTGGGTTCATGCTCGCGCCGCGCCCACGCCGCCGCTGGATGTCGACCCGAAGGCCCGACGAGTTCACCAGAGCATCGGCAATATCCGCCGTATTGGCAGGCTGGAACGCAGCCTGCGCCACAAGAGACAATTCGTTCATTGTAGGCTCCAGAGGGGCCATTGCCCCGTTCGATGAATAGATTCCTAGCGCGGAAATGAGAACATTACAAGAACAAAAATGCGAAATGTCGCAGTGGCAATGTTTTGGGCAAGGCGATAATGTCGTGCCATGTTGACTGTCATCATGGAATGCCGGGATCAGGAACCGGAGCTTGCGCAGACGCTCGCCGTGCTCGTCGCCGGCGCGATCGACGGTCTCGTCAGCGATGTGGTGGTGCTAGACCACGGTTCGAGCGACGGAACGGCGCAGTTGGCCGAGGCGACGGGGTGCCGGTTTTATAGGCAGTGGAACATGGCGGAGATCCTGAATGCCGCCCGCGGCGACTGGATTCTGCTGTTCGAGCCGGGCGCGCGGCCGCAGAACGGCTGGATCGAGGAGATCTGCGAATACGTCGCCTCGTCGCGCAAGCCGGCGCAGTTCTCGGCCTCGCGCCTCCACCGGCGGCCGTTCTTGCAGCGGATCGGCCGTCGGCCGCCTCTTGAGCAGGGCCTGCTGATGACCAAGGGCGAGGCGCTCGCGGCGGCGACATCGGCCGGCGACCTCGACCATATCGCCCGCGGCCGGAAGGCGCAGCGACTGTCGAGCGAACTCGTCCCGTCTTGGGTCGCACGGCAGAACCGCCGCCCGGCAGTGTGAGCAGGCAAGGCGGTCAGGCGAGGGCTGTTCGGCTCAGCCGCGGCGCAGGTGTTCGTCGAGCCGCGGCATGATTTCCACGAAATTGCACGGCATGTGGCGGTAGTCGAGCTGCCATTTCAGGATGCCGTCCCAGGCGTCCTTGCAGGCGCCGGGCGAGCCGGGCAGCACGAAGATATAGGTCGCGTTGGCGACGCCGCCGGTGGCGCGCGACTGGATGGTCGAGGTGCCGATCTTGTCGTAGGAGAGCCGGTGGAAGACCTCGGAGAAGCCATCCATCCGCTTCTCGAACAGCGGCTCCAGCGCCTCCGGTGTTACGTCGCGGCCGGTGAAGCCGGTTCCGCCGGTGGTGATGACGACATCGATCTCCTGCGACAGCGTCCAGGCATGCACCTGGTCGTAGATGCGGTCGCGGTCATCGGGAACGATCGCCCGGTCGACCAGCCTGTGGCCGGCTTCGGTGATCCGTGCCACAAGGGTGTCGCCCGACTTGTCATCGGCCAGCGTACGCGTGTCCGAAACCGTGAGCACGGCGATTCCCACGGGAATGAAGGGTCGCGTCTCGTCGAGCCGGTTCATGAAGTCTCTCCTGCAACTGTTCGGGTCGCTTCAAAATACCAGCGCGGCTGCTGGCGCGAAAGGTGGCTGACGGCCGCTCTGGCCGCGGCATAATCGCCGTAGAGGCCGAAGCAGGTGGCGCCGGAGCCGGACATCCGGACGAACGCGGCGCCGCTTCCGGCAAGCATGTCGCAGACGTCGCCAATCTCCGGCAGCAGGGCACGCGCGGGCACCTCCAGATCGTTGCGCAGCGTGGAGAGCCACGCGATCCAGGCTTCGTGGTCAGCGACCTGCGGAGGCGACGAAATCGGCGGATTGTCCTTCCTGTCGAGCCGGCGAAAGACCTCCGGCGTCGAGACCGCCTTCAGCGGATTGGCGAGCACCATGGCGAAGGAGGGCATATGGGGGAGGGGTGTGATCGCCTCGCCGATGCCGCTAGCTCGGAGCGGCCGAGACTCGAGGCACATCGGAACGTCCGCCCCGAGCCGCAGCGCGACCGCCGCGAGGTCGCTCGCGGGCAGGTCCGCATTCCAGAGCCGCAGCAGTCCGCGCAGAGTCGCGGCGGCGTCGGCCGACCCGCCGCCGATCCCGGAGGCAATCGGCAGGTTCTTTTCGAGCGTTATTTCGACGGGGGGCGTATCCAGACCGCGGCTGCTCAAAGCCTCTCGCAGGAGGTCGCGCGCCTTCGTGACGAGATTGTCGCCGGTCCCTTTCGGATCGGCCGCAAGGGTCGCGCCGAAGCGACCGGAGAGCGAAAGACTATCCTCGCTTGCGGCGGCAAAGGTCAGCCGGTCCCCCGCTTCGGCAAAGGTCACGATGCTGTCGAGCAGGTGATAGCCATCCTCGCGCCGCCCGGTGACGTGCAGCGCGAGATTGATCTTGGCCGGCGCCGCCTCGACGACCCCGGTGGAGATCACGGGTCCGGCGGAGGGCATGGATTACGACTTCTTGTCGGCTTCCGTCCGCGGCGGTTCGGGATCGGCTTCCGGGGCCGCCTTCGCCGCATCGGCTGCGAGCGGCGGCAGGCCCTTGTCGATCTTTGCCTGGATCTTGGCGATCTGGTCCTTCTCCGGATCGGAGGCGAGTGCGCGCTTCCACTGGTAGGTGGCTTCGAGCTTGCGTCCGACGCGCCAGTAGGCGTCGCCCAGATGGTCGTTGATCGTCGCGTCGCCGGCCTTCAGCTCGGCCGCCCGCTCCAGCTCGGTCACCGCCTCGTCGAAACGGTTCATGCGGAAATAGGCCCAGCCGAGCGAATCGACGATGTAGCCGTCATCGGGCCTCAACTCGACCGCCTTGCGGATCATCTCGAGGCCCTCGCCGAGATTGCGGTTCATGTCGACCCAGGAATAGCCGAGATAGTTGAGCACCTGCGGCTGGTCGGGGTTGAGCTCGAGCGCCTTGCGGAAGCTCGGTTCCGCCTTGTCCCACTGCTTCAGCCGCTCATAGGCGATACCGCGCTGGAAGAAGACCGACCAGTCGCCGCGGCTGGGCTTCGGGCCGATCACCTCGACCGCCTTGTCGTAGTTGTCGGCCATGGCGGCATAGTCCTTCGCTTCCGAAAGCACGCTGCCGTAGGCGAGATAGCTGCGGATGTCACTCGGATCGGAGTCGATCAGCGACTTCAGGTGCTTGCGCGCCTCTTCCACCTTGCCGGTCTCGGCCAGCGTCAGGCCGAGCTGCAGCTCGGAAATGCGCCGCATTGGAGAGGTTTCGGGAACCTGCTTGTAGAAGCCGATCGCCCGCTCCGGCCGTTCGAGCTTCTCGGCGAGGCCGCCGAGCAGGATCAGCGTGTCGGCGCTCTTCGGCTCCAGCGCATGGGCAAGCTGCAGATAGAGCGTCACGGTCTCCTCGGCGCCGTCGCGGTTCAGCGCGCCGCCGATCGAGAAGAGAACGCCGGCCGCACCTTCGGTGGCGTTGGTCACCACGGGTTCGATGGGCTCTCCCTTGGCGATACGGTCGCGCAGGGCCTTGAAGGGCGCGAAGTTTCCGACAAGAGCATCGCCGGCCGCGATCGCATCGAGCGCCTTCTGCTTGTTGCCCTGCTTGGCTTCGAGTGCAGCCAGCGACATGACGGCCCGCACGAAGGTGTCGGGCGCGGTGGCGCCACCCTCGCGGTCGGTCACCGCCTCGTTGAGGTTGCGCCGCGCGGCGTCCGTATCGCCGGTGAGCATGGCGATCACGCCGGCATTGTAACGCTTGAAGATGCCGTACCAGTCGGGGCCTTCGAGGCCTTCCACCATGGCGAGCGCCTTCTTGCCCTCACCGGCGCCGACCGTCGTCCAGGCAACCAGAAGCGAATTCATCAGCCGGTCCAGATCGTTCGGACCCTGGTACTTCAGGATTTTCTCCGCCGTGGTGAATTCGCGGCTGCGGATCGCGTCGAGGCCGCGGGCAACCGTCGTCACCCGTTCGACGGCAACGTCGTTCTTCAGGTCGTTGGCGAATTTCACGCCCTCGTCGAAATCGCCGTTCATGAACAGCGCGATCATCAGCCGTTCGCGGATCTCCACATCGCCGGGGTTGAGCGCCAATGCCTTCTTGTAGAGCGGAATCGCGACATCATAGTCCCGTTCGGCGTCGGCCACCCGACCCGCGAGGAAGGCGCCGGAGAAGGTGTCGACGATGCCGGGATCGAATGTCTCCCCCTCGGCCGTGGGAGCGGTTTCCGTCTGCGCGTTCGCAACCGTGGCGGGCGACAGCGACAGCAGGAGCGCCACGGCGGTCCCGGTGATCAGACGAAGGGCAAGACTTTGCCGCATGAACGAGCCTTTCAACAAAGATAGCCGGAACGATCCGGCCGAAAACTTTCATCCGTCGAGACGATTCACGTACAGAATGGCTTTTTTGAAGCACAGCCGCAAGGCAATGCCGGTCGCCGATCAATTGACCCGCGCGATGCAGAAATCGATCACGTCGAGCAGCGCCGATTTCCATTTCGTATCCGGCAGCGGCGCCAGTGCGTCACGGGCGATGGTGCCGTAGTGCAGCGCGCGTGTAATGGTATCGCTGAGGCCGCCGTACTTGGAAATGAGGCCGAGCGCCTTTTCGAGCCGCGCGTCGTCGTTCTGGCCACTCTCGATCGCCTCGCGCCAGAACTCGCGTTCCGACGGCGTGCCGCGGCGATAGGCGAGAATGACCGGCAGGGTGATCTTGCCCTCGCGGAAATCGTCGCCGACATTCTTGCCGAGTTCGGAGGCCTTGCCGCCGTAATCGAGCGCGTCGTCGACGAGCTGAAAGGCGAGGCCGAGATTCATCCCGTAGGATTTCAGCGCGTTCCGCCCGGCGCGGTCGGCGCCGGCGATGATCGGGCCGACTTCGGCGGCCGCCGCGAAGAGTGCCGCCGTCTTGGCACGGATCACCTCGAGATAGTCGTCCTCGGTCGTCTCCATGTTCTTGGCGACGGAAAGCTGCAGCACCTCGCCCTCGGCGATGATCGAGGCTGCGGCGGAGAGCACGTCGAGCGCTTCCAGCGAGCCGACCTCGACCATCATGCGGAAGGCCTGGCCGAGCAGGAAGTCGCCGACGAGCACGCTCGCCTGGTTCCCCCAGATCATGCGTGCCGTGGACTTTCCGCGGCGCAGGTCGCTCTCGTCGACCACGTCATCGTGGAGGAGCGTTGCCGTGTGCATGAATTCGACGCTGGTCGCGAGCTTGACGTCGCCGTCGCCGGCATAGTCGAACATCGCAGCCGAGGCGAGCGTCAGCATAGGGCGCAGGCGCTTGCCACCGGAGGAGATCAGGTGGTTGGCGACTTCGGGAATCATCTGCACGTCGGAACCGGCCTTCGAGAGGATCAACTGGTTGACCCGTTCCATGCCGGCCTTGGTGAGGTCGACCAGCGGCTTGACGGACGCCTGTTTGTTTTTGTTTTCCTCAAGCGGTATGACTACGCCCAACGCACCGGACTCCTGTTTCAAAGCTGGCCCGACCATAAAAAGTGGCGCCTGCGACGGCAAGAGGCGAAATGGCCCCACGCGCTCCAATCGGCGAGGTTTTTTAGCAAAATGTACGAGATGATCCGCAGCAACGATCCCGTCTTGCTGTCCTTCGCCGAAAGCCTGATGAAGGACGCCGGAATCGCCTGCATGATTGCCGACCAGTCGATGAGCGTGCTCGAAGGATCGCTCGGCATGCTGCCGCGCCGGCTGCTGGTCGAGGAGGGCAGGGCGGACGAGGCGCGCAAGATCCTGATGGACGCCGGCCTCGCGGACGAATTGCGTGACGAGAAGGATTGATCCGATGACGGTTGCCACAGGGATCGTCGAAACCGTCGACGCCTTCCATCGCGGCCGCTTTCACCTCGTGCAGCCGAAGGGGCGCGGCCATCGCGCCGGCATGGATGCCATGCTGTTGGCATCCTTGGTCGACCATGCCGGTCCGTTCCGGCTCGCCGATCTCGGCGCCGGCGCCGGCGCTGCCGGGCTTGCTGTCGCCGCCCGGCTTCCGGAGGCTGAGGTTACACTCGTCGAACGCTCGGCGGAAATGCTAGGCTATGCCGCAAAGAGCCTCGCGCTGCCGGAAAATGCCGCGATCGCCCCGCGCGTCGACCTCGTCGAGGCCGACGTCACGCTCACGGGAAGAGCGAGGGCGGCGGCGGGGCTTGCCGACGACAGTTTCCACCACGTCATCATGAACCCGCCCTTCAACGACGTGCGCGACCGCCGCACGCCCGACAGCCTGAAGGCGGAAGCCCATGCCATGACCGGAGGGCTCTTCGAAGCCTGGATCCGCACGGCCGGCGCGATCATGGTGCCCGGCGGGCAATTGTCGCTGATCGCCCGCCCGGAATCGGTGGCGGAAATCATCGATGCCTGCGGCCGTCGCTTCGGCGGCATCGAGATCACGCCGGTCTATCCGCGTACCGGCGAGAATGCGGTGCGCGTCCTGGTGACGGCGATCAAGGGATCGCGGGCACGCCTCGCGTTCCGCTCGCCGCTTCTCATGCACGACGATCCTGAAAGCCACGCCTTCTCGGCCGATGTCGACGACCTGAACAACGGCCGCAAGGCCTATCTGCGCAAGGGCTAGGGCCGGTCGTCACTCGAGCAGGAAGTCGGAGGCGAGCTTCAGGTTCAGCACGGTGATGAGGAGCGCCATCGCAAGTGCCACCATGGTCAGCCAGCGGGGTGCGGTGAGCCCGCCCATCTTGCGACGGTTGGCCGTGATCAGCACGAGCGGGAAGACGGCGAACGGCAGTTGCAGGCTGAGCACCACCTGGCTCAGGATCAGCAGCTCGCCGGTGCCGCGCTCCCCGTACCAGATGGCGACGAATGCTGCCGGCACGATTGCCAGTGCTCGGGTCGCGAGCCTGCGGATCCACGGCTTCACCCGCATCCGCACGAAGCCTTCCATGACGATCTGGCCGGCGAGCGTCGCCGTCGCCGTCGAATTGAGGCCGCTGCACAGGAGCGCGATGCCGAACAGGAGAGGCGCCACGGTCGAGCCGAGGAGCGGGGCGAGCAGCGCATGCGCGTCTCCGAGTTCGGCGATCCCGAAATTGCCGGAAGTGTGGAAGGCAGCCGCCGAGAGGATGAGGATCGCCGCATTGACGAGCAGCGCGAAGAACAGCGCCAGCGTGGAATCGATGGTGGCGAAGGAGAGCGCCTCGCGCCGGCCTTTCGGGCTCGAATCGTATCTGCGCGTCTGCACGATCCCCGAATGGAGATAGAGATTGTGCGGCATGACGGTCGCGCCGAGAATACCGATCGCGATGTAGAGCATCTGCGGATCTGAGACGATCTGCGAAGACGGCAGGAAGCCGCGGGCGACCGCGCCGGCATCGGGGGCCGCGAGCGAGAGCTGGATGGCGAAGCTCGCGCCGATGACGGCGGTGAGCGTGATCACGAAGGCTTCGATCCAGCGGAAGCCGAGCCGCTGCAGCAGAAGGACCAGGAAGACGTCGCTCGCCGTCACGATGACGCCGATCTCGATCGGCATTCCGAAGATGAGTTTCAGGCCAATGGCGGTGCCGATCACCTCGGCGAGGTCCGTCGCGATGATCGCGATCTCGGCGAGGATCCACAACCCGTAGGCAATCGGTGGGGGATAGGAATCGCGGCATGCGCGCGCCAGGTCGCGGTCGGTGGCGATGGCAAGCCGCGCGGCCAGCGATTGCAGGAACATCGCCATGACGCTGGAGAGGAGGACGACGAACAGCAGCGTATAGCCGTAGCGAGCGCCGCCGGAAAGCGATGTCGCCCAGTTGCCGGGATCCATGTAGCCGACCGCGACCAGGTATCCGGGGCCGAGAAAGGCGAGTGCCCGCCGCCAGAATGGCCGGCTGCTGCGGACCTCGATCGAACCGTGGATCTCCGCAAGCGCGGGTTCGCCAAGCTCGCTGCGCCATCCGGGCGACTGTGTCGGTCGCGCTGCCGTTTCAGTCATCCGGCTTCCTTCTTGCGATGCGTCAAGTTCTATATTGAGACTAATTTGCAGAAACCTAATGAGCCGATCGAAGCCTGGCAAGGGGTGGCGGGAGCCGGGCCATTGTTGTTTTTCACCGGAAGACTTACATGGACGGCCTGACGACCTGTAAGCGTATATGAAGGGCTGCCCGATGCCGAATTTTCTCGATCGCCTGTTGCCGAAACGGTTCCGCAAGAAGGGAACGGTGATCCCGGTCGTCCGCCTGCAAGGGACGATTGCCGCCGGCGGTTCCAGGTTCAAGCCGGCGCTCAATCTCGCAAGCGTGGCGCCGATGCTGGAGAAGGCGTTTTCGAAGAAGGATGCGCCGGCCGTCGCCATTACTATCAATTCGCCGGGCGGATCGCCGGTTCAGTCGCGGATGATCTTCCAGCGCATCCGGGCGCTCGCCGAGGAGAAGGGCAAGACGGTGCTCGTCTATGTCGAGGACGTCGCGGCCTCCGGCGGCTACATGATCGCGCTTGCCGGCGACGAGATCGTCGCCGACCCGTCCTCGATCGTCGGCTCGATCGGCGTCGTCTCCGGCGGTTTCGGCTTCCCTGAACTTCTGAAGAAGATCGGCGTCGAGCGCCGCGTCTACACCGCCGGCGAGAACAAGGTGATCCTCGATCCGTTCCAGCCGGAGAAGGAAAGCGACATCGAATACCTGAAGAGCCTGCAGGTGGAGATCCACACCATCTTCATCGAGATGGTGAAGGCGCGCCGCGAAAGCCGCCTCGCCGACGAACCGGGCATCTTCTCCGGGCTCTTCTGGACGGGCCGCCGCGGCCTGGAACTCGGCCTCGTCGATCGTCTCGGCGGCATGCGGGAGGACATCAAGCGCCGCTACGGCAAGGATGCGAAGCTGGAGCTCGTCAGCGGCGCCAAGGATTTCTTCGGCAGGCGGCTTCCGGGCGTTTCCGCCTTCGCCGCACCGGATGCGGAACAGATCGCCGCAGCCGCCGTAGGCGGGCTTGCCGAAGTGCTGGAAGAAAAGGCATTGTGGGGTCGCTACGGCCTCTGAGGTCGAGATAGGATACGGGAACGGAACGCATGGCGCAGTTGATCCTCCTGCTACTGCTGGTCGGCGGCGCAATGCTGCTCTATCGCCGCTTCGTCGCAGATGCGGAAAAGCTCTCCGCCCGCTCGAAGCAGGCGGAGCGCGAGCGCGAGACCGGCGCCATGGGAACCCTGATAAAGGACCCTAAAACCGGCGAGTACCGCGTCAAGCGGGAAGGGGAATAGGGGGCGTCTCCGCCCCCTCAGCTTGCCGGCAAAGGTCGCCGCGACCAGTGCGGCTTCGCATCCGCCGTCACCCCGGCCTTGAGCCGGGGACCAGCAACGGCGCGTCCGCGCCGTGAAAGATTCTTTTGCGATCAATGGCTTGATCGCGCTGGATACCGGCTCGGAGGCCGGTATGACGGGCGCCTTGCGCTTGCGCCGCAGATCATCGAAAGCCTCGACTGCAGGTTTGCGAGGGGCCTGGAGACGCAGTCGCCCCTCACAATCCGAGATCGGACAGCGACGGATGGTCGTCGGGCCTGCGACCGAGCGGCCAGTGGAACAGGCGGTCGGCTTCCTTGATCGGGAGATCGTTGATCGATGCATGTCGGTGCGTCATCAGCCCGTTCGCATCGAACTGCCAGTTCTCGTTGCCGTAGGAGCGATACCAGTTCTGTGCGTCGTCGTGCCATTCATAGGCGAAGCGCACCGCTATGCGGTTCTCCCGGAACGCCCAGACTTCCTTGATCAGCCGGTAGTCGAGCTCGCGTCTCCACTTGCGCGTGAGAAACGTCACAATCTCCTCGCGGCCGGTCACGAAATCCGCGCGGTTGCGCCAGCGGCTGTCGGGGCTGTAGGCGAGCGAGACGCGCTCGGGATCGCGGCTGTTCCACGCATCTTCGGCGGCCCGGACCTTCTGGCGCGCGGTTTCCTCGTTGAAGGGCGGAAGGGGAGGGCGTTGGTTCGACATGACTGCTCCTTTCTGTATAGACAGGTCTGTCTATACACTTGACCTGTACAGGTCTGTCTGTCAAGAACGGTCATGACCGGAACAAAGACGAAATCGGCGACCCCTGCGCGGGACCGCATCCTGGAAACGGCGAAGCGCCTGTTCTACCGCAACGGCATCCGTGCCACCGGCATCGATACGATCATCGCCGAAGCCGGCGTCGCCAAGATGTCGTTCTACAACAACTTCCCCTCCAAGGACGATCTGGTGCGGGCCTTCCTCGCCGCGCGCCACGAGGCCTGGATGGCCGCGTTCACCGACCGGGTGGAAGAGCATATCGAGGCGCGCGGCCTTGCCGCGCTCGCCTTCGCGCTCGACGAATGGTTCGCCGAGCCGGATTTTCGCGGCTGTGCCTTCATCAACACCGTCGCGGAATTCGGGCAAGAATTCGAGGGTGCCATGCGCCACAAGGTCGAGCTGGAGGAGTATGTGCAAGGTATCGCCAACCGCCTCGGCCTCTCAGCACCGGAGCGGGTCGCCGGCGAGGCGATGATCGTCATCGAGGGTGCGATCGTGCGCGCACAGATGGGGTTCCGCGAAGGATTGCGGGATCAGGCGGTCTCGCTGCTGCAATGGGTCGAACGGGGCGCGAGAGGCTGACGTCGCCGCGGCGCAGACTCTTGACCCGACCGGCCGGGCGTGGCACTGACCCCGGTAACCTCCTGATCCAGCAAAGACCGGCTTTCACCATGTCCGATATTCCTGCCCACATGGACCCCAAGCGCTCCTTCCAGGCGCTCATCCTGACGCTGCACAACTACTGGGCCGACAAGGGTTGCGCCGTCCTGCAGCCCTACGACATGGAAGTCGGCGCCGGCACCTTCCATCCGGCGACGACGCTTCGCGCGCTCGGCCCGAAGCCGTGGAAGGCCGCCTATGTCCAGCCCTCGCGCCGCCCCTCCGATGGCCGCTACGGCGAAAACCCCAACCGTCTTCAGCACTACTACCAGTATCAGGTGATCCTGAAGCCGAACCCGTCCAACCTGCAGGAGCTCTATCTGGGTTCCCTGAAGGCGATCGGCCTCGATCCGCTGCTGCATGACATCCGCTTCGTCGAGGACGACTGGGAAAGCCCGACGCTGGGCGCCTGGGGCCTCGGCTGGGAATGCTGGTGCGACGGCATGGAAGTCTCGCAGTTCACCTATTTCCAGCAGGTCTGCGGCATCGAATGCTCGCCGGTTGCCGGCGAACTCACCTACGGCCTCGAGCGCCTCGCCATGTATGTGCAGGGCGTCGACAACGTCTATGATCTAAACTTCAACGGACGTGAAGGCGAGGAGAAGATCTCCTACGGCGACGTCTTCCTGCAGGCCGAGCAGGAGTATTCGCGGCACAATTTCGAATACGCCAACACCGAGATGCTGCACCGCCATTTCGAAGACGCGGAAAAGGAATGCCAGGCGCTTCTCGCCGCCGGCAGCCCTTCCGAGCCCGGCGCGCTGCACAAGTGCGTGCTGCCGGCCTATGACCAGTGCATCAAGGCCTCCCACGTCTTCAACCTGCTGGACGCCCGCGGCGTGATCTCGGTCACGGAGCGCCAGAGCTACATCCTCAGGGTCCGTACCCTCGCCAAGGCCTGCGGCGAAGCCTTCCTGCTGACGGATGCCGGCGGGGCGAATCTCGGCAAGGCCGCGTGACGCCGAGCCGGTCCCTGCCGGCTCCTGCCTTCGCCCGGCGGCTCGACCGGGCGCGCCGCCTCTGGGAATGGCTTGCCCTCGCCACCGGCGCGCTGATCGCCGTCAAGGTCGTCTCCTATCTCTATCTTGCGTTCGCGAGCTACGTGGTCGAACGCACCGGATCGCGGGTCACCGCAGGAATTGACAGCCCTGCCGTGCGGACCTGGTTTTCGATCGAGATCGGGTGGGACGCCGCGGTGATCTTGCTGGGCGCCGTGCTCCTCATCGTCTGGCTCCGGCTGATCTGGCTTTCCGTCGTGCTGGCCGAACGAATTGCGCCCGGCAGCGTGCGCTATCCGCCATGGATGGCGGTCACCGGATTCCTCGTTCCGATCGTCAATCTCTGGATGCCGGTCTACACGATGAGCGACCTCGATGAGTTCTGCGCGCGGGAAGAGGGACGGTCCACTGCGCCCTTTCCGTTGCAGCCCGCCCTGATCGTCACGCTCACGCTGGCCGCGTTCCGATTGGACGCCGCCAGTTTCGATATTTCCGGGTCCGCGCCGATGGACATGGCGAGTGCGCGAACGGCGCTGCACCTCGTTGCCGCCGGCGGTGTCGGCAAGCTCCTGTTGCTGCTTGTCTGCGACGGCTTCCTGCGGGCGATCCGTCCCGGGCAGGAGATCGCCCTCGCCGATCTTTCCAGCCGCGAACGGGCATGGAGCCGGACGGGCGCAGATCGCGCAGATTCTCGATGACAGTCGCCGCAAGGCCCTAGAATGGCTGGTGACTTTCCGCGCCGGGACGCATAAGGTCCGGCATTGTTCGCCCTCGCCGGAGCATGGAAGATGTATACTATTCTCGCGATACTTGTCGCCCTCGTTCTTTATGCAGTTTTCATCTACAACGGCCTCGTCAAGGCCCGGCAGATGGCCGAGGAGGCCTGGTCCGGGATCGACGTGCAGCTGAAGCGCCGCGCCGACCTCATCCCGAACCTCATCGAGACGGTCAAGGGCTATGCCGGCCATGAGAAGTCGACGCTCGAGGAAGTCGTCGCGCTGCGCAACAAGGCGCAGGCCGTGCCCGCCGGCGACGTCGAGGGGCGTGCTGTCGCCGAAGGCCTGCTCGGCCAGGCGCTCGGCCGGGTGATCGCGCTCGCGGAAGCCTATCCGGACCTCAAGGCCAACCAGAACTTCCTGGAACTGCAGCGTTCGCTCGAAACCATCGAAGGCGAAATCCAGATGTCGCGCCGCTATTACAACGGCGCCGCGCGCGACCTGAACGTCCGCATCGAGAGCTTCCCGTCGAATCTCGTCGCCGGCCAGTTCGGCTTTGCCAAGAAGCCCTATTTCGAGATCACCAACGAGGCCGACCGCGCCGTCCCGACGGTAAAGTTCTAAGTTGAGCGCTCCCGCAGGCGGAGCGCGACCGAGACAAGACGCATGACGACAGACAGACTGACCATCATTCCGCCCGGCCATCCGCTCGCCGGGCGGGTGAGCCCTCCGGGTTCGAAATCGATCACCAATCGCGCACTACTGCTCGCCGGACTTGCGAAGGGGACGAGCCGTCTCACCGGCGCGCTGAAGAGCGACGACACCCGCTACATGGCCGAGGCGCTGCGGGCGATGGGCGTCACCGTCGAGGAGCCCGATGCGACGACCTTCGTCGTCACGAGTTCCGGCGAGCTGAAACCGCCGGCCGGTCCGCTCTTCCTCGGCAATGCCGGCACGGCCACGCGCTTTCTCACCGCGGCGCTGGCGCTCGGCCGCGGGCACTATGTGGTCGACGGCGACGAGCACATGCGCAAGCGTCCGATCCGGCCGCTGGTCGATGCGCTTCGTTCCCTCGGCGTCGCAATCGAGGCGCCGACCGGCTGCCCGCCGGTCACCATCGACGCCACCGGCGCCTTTGCGGAAAACGGCGTGGTGATCGATGCCGGCCTGTCGAGCCAGTATGTCTCCGCGCTCCTGATGGCAGCCGCCTGTGCGGATGCCCCCTTCGAGATCGCCCTTGCCGGTGCCGATATCGGCGCGCGCGGCTATATCGACCTGACGCTTGCCGCCATGCGCGCCTTCGGTGCGCGCGTCGAGCAGCCGACGCCCGCCTCCTGGCGGATCGCGCCGACCGGCTATACGGCGACCGACTTCCACATCGAGCCGGATGCCTCTGCCGCCACCTATCTCTGGGCCGCGGAAGTATTGACCGGCGGAAAGATCGACATCGGCACACCGGCCGGCGAGTTCACCCAGCCGGATGCGAAGGCGCACGATGTCATCGCCGCCTTCCCGTCGATGCCGGCGGTGATCGACGGTTCGCAGATGCAGGATGCGATCCCGACGATCGCGGTGCTCGCGGCGTTCAACGACAAGCCAGTACGCTTCACCGGCATCGCCAATCTTCGCGTCAAGGAATGCGACCGGGTGCGCGCGCTGTCGACGGGCCTGAACAATATCCGTCCCGGTCTCGCGGCGGAGGAGGGGGACGACCTTCTCGTCTTCTCCGATCCGGCACTCGCCGGCCAGAGCCTGCCGGCTGCGATCGACACCTTCGCCGACCATCGCATCGCCATGAGCTTCGCGCTTGCCGGACTGAAGATTTCCGACATCACCATTCTCGACCCCGGCTGTGTCGCCAAGACCTATCCCGATTACTGGGATGCGTTGGCCTCCCTCGGCGTCCAATACAAGGCGGGATAATCGACCGTGAAAACGCTCTTCGGCCTCCTCTTCACGATGTTTCTCTCGCTGGCCCTCGTGAGGGGGGCTGCAGCCGAAGAGGTCATTCGCTCCTACCATGCCGACATCGAGGTCGCTGCCGACGCGACCCTGACGGTGAGGGAAACGATCACCGTCAACGCTGAGGGCAACGAGATCCGGCGCGGCATCTTCCGCGATTTTCCGCTCTATGCCGTCGATGACGCCGGCCGCCGCACGAAGGTCGATTTCGAGCTCCTTTCCGTCGAACGTGACGGCGAGCCCGAGGCGAACCATACCGAGACCATCTCCGGCGGCATCCGCATCTATGCCGGCTCGGCCGAAACCTTCCTCTCGCCGGGGGAATATACCTATCGCTTCACCTACAAAACCGGCCGGCAGATCCGCTATTTCCAGGATCACGACGAGCTCTACTGGAACGTCACCGGCAATGGCTGGCAGTTCCCGATCGAGGAGGCGAGTGCCACGGTCTCGCTTCCGGACGGCGCGACGCCGACGAACACGGCCGTCTATACCGGCCCGCAAGGCTCGACGGAGAGCGATGCCCGCGTGGTGCCCGGCAGTGGCGGGTTGGAGTTCGAGACGACCCGCGCGCTCGGCCCTCAGGAGGGGCTGACCATCGTCCTCGGCTTCCCGAAAGGCGTCGTCGCCGCACCGACCGCCGGGCAGAGCCGGTGGTGGTTCCTGCGCGACAACATCAACGCGATCCTCGGCTTCGGCGGGCTCTTCCTGGTCTTTGCTTATTACCTGCGTTCATGGATCGCCGTCGGCCGCGATCCGGACGGGGGCGTGATCGTGCCGCGCTGGGATCCGCCGGAGGGCATTTCGCCGGCGCTCGTCAACTACATCGACAACAAGGGTTTTTCCGGTGCCGGCTGGACGGCGCTCTCCGCCTCGCTGATTGATCTTGCCGTCCACGGCTATGTCGAGCTCGACGATCTGGAAAAGTCGATCGTCGTGCGGCGCACCGGCAAGGCCGCGCCGACAACGCTTCCGGCCGGGCAGGCGAGCTTGCTTGTCGAGCTCGGCGAAGCGGGCAGCACCTTCACCATCGACAAGGCGAACGGCAAGCGGGTCGAGAGCGTGGGCCGCAAGTTCCGCAGTGCCATCGAGAAGGAGCATCGCGGCAAATACTACCGCGCGAACTCCGGCTATTTCGGCGGCGGCGTGGCGCTCAGCATCGCGGCACTCGTGGCGCTCTTCGTCTTCGGAACGCTCGAGGAGGACACGATCGGGCTGATGTTCATCCCGACCTTCTTCTCCGTCTTCTTCGGTGCCTTCGGGGTGGCGATCGGCAAGGGGATGAGCCGCAGTTCCTCGCTCCTCTCGAAGATCGTCTCGATCGTGGTGCTGACCGTGATCGGCTTTGCCGCCTTCACCATCCTCGTGCTCGTCCTGGTGACCGCCGTCTTTGAGCTCGCCGACGCCGGACAGACGGAAGTGGTGTTGGCCGTCGGCGCCATCGTGCTGCTCAACGTCCTCTTCTTCTTCCTGATGGGCGCGCCGACGCCGATCGGCCGCAAGATGATGGACGGCATCGAGGGCCTGCGCACCTACATGACGCTCGCCGAAAAGGACCGGCTCAACATGCAGGGCGCACCGAAAATGTCGCCGAGTCACTATGAAACCCTGCTGCCCTACGCCGTCGCGCTGGGCGTCGAAAAGCCCTGGACCAGCACCTTCGAGACCTGGCTTGCCTCAGCCGCCGCCGGCGCCGCCGCGGCGAGCTACCAGCCGGCCTGGTACCACGGCGACCTCTCGCGCGGTGTCGGCGACCGCATCGGCGGCTTCTCCTCGGCGATGGCCTCCACCATGGCCTCGACCATCCCGCAGCCGGTCAAGAGCTCGTCCTCCGGCTTCTCCTCGGGCGGCGGCTTCTCCGGCGGCGGCGGTGGCGGAGGCGGTGGCGGAGGGTGGTAAGTGGCTGCCCGGCGCCGAATTGAATTGCTTTATGTATCATGACGTGATACATAGCTAAGACGCAGGATGATGCGATGATAAGGTCCTACGCCTCGGCGATGACCGAGATGATCGCCGCCGGCGAGGCGCCGAAGGGATTTCCAGCCGATCTGCTGCGCCGTGCCGTGGTCAAGCTGACGTTAATCGACAACGCGGTCAGCCTGCACGATCTGGCGAGTCCTCCCGGTAACCGCCTGGAGGCGCTAAAGGGCAATAGGCAGGGGCAGCATTCCATCCGCATCAACGATCAGTGGCGGATCTGCTTCGTCTGGGTGAACGGCGGGGCGGAGAAGGTCGAGATCGTCGACTATCATTGAGCGAGGCAAGGAGGATGAAGGATATGGTCGTGGCACTGCCTCCGGTTCATCCGGGCGAAATATTGCGGGATGAGTTTCTTCAGCCGCTAGGCCTGAGCGCCGGCGCTCTTTCGAAGAAGCTGAACGTCCCGCGCACGCGCATCGAGCGGCTGGTTGCCGAGCAGACGGCGCTGACGCCCGATACCGCCCTGCGCCTTGCCCGCTTCTTCGACACCTCGCCGCAATTCTGGATGAACCTGCAGACGAGTTATGACCTCAAGGTGGAGGCGACCGCCAAGGCGGAAGAGATTGCCGCAATCCCCGTCATGAGCGCCGCATAGCCGGGCGACGACCTCCGCGCAACATTGCGCAATTTCCCGTATTGCCGGATGACTTTTCGCGCCGGGCTTGCTAAGTCCGCGGCAACCCAGGCAACAAACAAAAAAGTCAGTTCCATGCCCGATCTTCTGCTTGAACTCCGCTCCGAGGAAATTCCTGCCCGCATGCAGCGCAAGGCCGCGGGCGACCTGAAGAAGCTCGTGACCGACGCGCTGGTCGAGGCGGGGCTGACCTATGAGGGTGCGCGCGAATACTGGACGCCGCGGCGCCTTGCCCTCGACATCCGCGGGCTCACCGCCCGCTCCGCCGATGTCCGCGAGGAGAAGAAGGGGCCGCGCGTCGATGCGCCGGAAAAGGCGATCGAGGGTTTTCTGCGCGGCGCCGGTCTTTCCGACGTCTCTCACGCGCAGGTGGTGAGCGATCCGAAGAAGGGCGATTTCTACGTCGCCTTCATCGAGAAGCCCGGCCGTCCCGCCGAAGAAATCATCGCCGCCGTCATGCCGGGCATCATCCGCGATTTCCCCTGGCCGAAGTCGATGCGGTCGGGTTCTGCGTCCATGCCGCGGGGCCTGTCCTACGGCGGCATCGAGGGCAAGGGCAGCGAAAGCCTGCGCTGGGTGCGCCCGCTGCAGTCGATCGTCTGCACCTTCGGCACCGAGCATGACGAAGTTGCCGTCATCCCCTTCGAGATCGACGGCATCGTGGCAAGCAACGTCACCTACGGCCACCGCTTCCATGCGCCGGAGGCGATCACCGTCCGGCGCTTCGGCGATTACGTCGCGAGCCTCGAAAAGGCGAAGGTCGTGCTCGACACCGAACGCCGCCGCCAGATCATCGCGCAGGATGCCGCAAACCTCGCCTTTGCCAACGGCCTCGACCTCGTCGAGGACGCCGACCTGCTGGAAGAGGTCTCCGGCCTCGTCGAATACCCGCACGTGCTCCTCGGCACTTTCGAGGAGGACTTCCTCTCGATCCCTGCGGAAATCATCCGCCTGACGATCAAGACCAACCAGAAGTGCTTCGTCACCCGCCCGCATGGCGAGGCGGAAAAGCTCTCGAACCACTTCATCCTCGTCTCCAACATCGAGGCGAAGGACGGCGGCAAGGAGATCATGCACGGCAACGGCAAGGTGGTGCGCGCCCGTCTCTCCGACGCGCTGCATTTCTGGAAGCGCGACCAGGGCGACCTGCCGGACCTCGACACGCTGAAGGCTTCGGCCGAGAAGTTCGGCCTCGACCTTGCAAAGCCGCTCGACCAGCGCATGGCCAAGCTCGATGCGCTGAACGTCACCTTCCACGCCAAGCTCGGCAGCCAGGGCGAGCGCGTCGCCCGCATCCGGGCGCTGGCGAAGGAACTGGCGCCGATCGTCGGCGCCGATGCCGCCCTCGTCGACCGCGCCGTGGTGCTGGCGAAGGCCGACCTGCGCACCGAGGCTGTCGGCGAATTCCCCGAACTGCAGGGCGTCATGGGCCGCAAATATGCATTGCTGCAGGGCGAGCACGAGAGCGTCGCCGCGGCGATCGAGGACCATTACAAGCCGCAAGGGCCCTCCGACCGCGTGCCGGACGACAAGGTCGCGATCACAGTCGCGCTCGCCGACAAGCTCGACACGCTCACCGGCTTCTGGGCGATCGACGAGAAGCCGACCGGCTCGAAGGACCCCTTTGCGCTACGCCGCGCTGCGCTGGGTGTGGTGCGGATCATTCTGGAGCGGGGGATTCGCATCGGGCTTTCGAGTGTTGCCAGAGATTCTGACCTTCTCTCCTTCTTCCACGACCGCCTGAAGGTTTACCTGCGCGACCAGGGCGCCCGCCACGACATCATCGATGCGGTGCTCACCCCCGAAGCCGACGACCTCCTGATGGTCGCCCGCCGCGCGGAAGCGCTGACGGCGTTCATCACCTCCGAGGACGGCATCAACCTGCTCGCCGGCACCAAGCGCGCCACCCAGCTTCTTGCCGCCGAGGAGAAGAAGGGCACCGTCGTCGCCGACGCCGTCTCCGAAGCGCTGCTGACGCTCGATGCCGAAAAGGCGCTCTACGCTGCAATCAGGGTCGCGACTGCGGAAGCTGCCGAGGCGGTGGCAAAGGAAGACTTCCGCTCCGCCATGCAGGCGCTGTCAAAGCTCCGCGCGCCGGTCGACACCTTCTTCGACGACGTGCTGGTGAATGACGAGGATGCCGCGATCCGTGCCAACCGCCTGGCGCTGCTGAAAGCGATCCGCGAGGCGACCGGCACCGTCGCCGACTTCTCGAAGATTTCGGGCTAGCCTCTCCCCCCTGCGGGAGAGGAAGAAAAATCAGCATCTTAGCTTCGGCTAAGTGCTAGATTTTTCAGCTGAGGGGGAAGGTTCGAGGCGATAGGTTCGCCCCCTCACCAAGCTCGCCGTGCCAATCGCTGACGCTCTTGGGGCGAGCTATCCTCTCCCGCAAGGGGAGAGGAGTGCATCATGTCGAACATCCTCATCAGCGCCTGTCTTCTCGGCCGTCCGGTCCGCTACGACGGCAAGGGCAAGCCGCTCGTCCACCCGGTAATCGACCGCTGGAGGGCCGAGGGGCGGCTCGTCGCCTTCTGTCCGGAACAGGCGGGCGGCCTGCCGACGCCGCGCCCGCCGGCCGAAATCGAGCGCGGTGCAACCGGCGAGGACGTGATCGAGGGGCGCGCAAGCGTCATCGAGAAGACCGGGCGCGACGTCTCGAAAGCCTTCGTCGAGGGCGGAGAAAAGGCCGTCGAATTCGCCCGCGCCAATGGTTGCGCCTACGCGCTCCTGATCGACGGCAGCCCGTCCTGCGGCTCCGGCTTCATCTATGACGGGAGCTTTTCCGGCGTGCGCCATCCGGGCCTTGGCGTAACGGCGGCGCTGCTGCGCCGGGCCGGCATCGAGGTCTTCTCCGATCGCGAGATAGAGGCGCTCATGGCGCGCATCGCCGAAGGCGCTTGATCGCCCGTCATCGGCCGTATCTCAGGCAGGCAGATACGCGAAGGGCGGCGAATACTGCGGCGTGAGTCTTCATTGGTCTGCCCTCCGTGTGGAAGATGGGATCATGAATGCTCAACACGGGCTGACGGTAGCTGACCGCGATCTGACGGGAAGCTGACAGGAATAAGAACAACATCCCCGCAACGAAAAAGCCGCCGGATCGCTCCGGCGGCCTTCCGACATGATGACGATAGTCGTCAGCCCGCCATGCGCATCTGCTGTGCGACACGCTGCAGGCCGTAGCCCTGGCTGCCGGAGACCTTGAAGCTGCGGATGAGGGTGAGCAGCTCCTCGGTGTCGGTGGCGAGCGCCTCGGCCGATGCGGTGGTTTCCTCGGCCATGGCTGCGTTGTGCTGGGTCGCGGCGTCGAGTTGATTCATCGCCGAGGAGATCGAGCGCAGCGTGGTGTCCTGCTCGACCGCCGAATGGGCGATCTTCGAGACGATGTCGCTTGCCGCCTTGATCTGGTCGGAGATGCGCTTCAGCGCCTCGCCGGCCTGGCCGACGAGCTGCACGCCGTTCTGCACCTGGCCGGTCGAATTCGAGATCTGGTCCTTGATCTCCTTCGCAGCCGCAGCCGAACGCTGGGCGAGCTCGCGCACTTCCTGGGCGACGACGGCAAAACCCTTGCCGCTCTCGCCGGCACGCGCCGCCTCGACGCCTGCGTTGAGCGCCAGCAGGTTGGTCTGGAAGGCGATCTCGTCGATCACGCCGATGATCTTGCCGATCTCCATCGAAGACTTCTCGATACCGCTCATCGCGTTGATCGCCTCGGCGACGACGGCATCCGAGCGGGATGCTTCGCTGGAGACCGTATTGACGCGCTTGGCAGCCTCCTGTGCACCCTCCGCCGTCTGGCGGACCGCGACGGTGAGCTCGTCGAGGGCTGCCGAGGTCTCTTCGAGATTGGCGGCCTGCCGCTCGGTGCGCTGGGAGAGTTCGTTGGAGGCGCGACGGATCTCCTCCTTCGAGCCGCCGATGTCGATGCCCTTCGCACTGACCCTGGACATCGCCGCCTCGAGATGCGAGAGCGCATCGTTGAAGTTGTCGCGAAGCGTCGCGTATTTCGGGCCCAGATCGCCGCAACGGACGGTCAGGTCGCCGCCGGCAAGCTCTTCCAGAGCCACGCCGATGGTTGCGACCACATGCGCCTGCTGCTCGCTCTCCTGCTGCTGCATGGCGGCATTCTGCTGCCGCTCGCTGTCGAGCTCGCGGTCCTGCGCCATCTGGCGTTCCGCCATGGCATGGCGCTCGCGCACCTTGTCCTGCAGCGAAAGCGTGGCCTTCGCCATCATGCCGACCTCGTTGCGCATGTCGGTGTGCGGGATCGCGATGGTGACGTTCTCGTCGGCGACGGCTTCGAGTGCGTCGTGGATTGCGGTGAGCGGCTTCGTTATGCCGCGGATCACGGCGAAGGCGGCGAAGCTGCCGAGCGCGAAGACGACGAGACCGACGAGCAGGGCGCCCTCGACGCTGTCCATGATTGCGGCGTCGAGGTCGTCCAGATAGGCACCGGTGCCGATCATCAGTCCCCAGGGCTCGAAGGTGGTCGAGTAGGCGGCCTTCGGCGAGAGCTGGTCTTCCGCCATGCCCGGTTTCGGCCATTCATAGGTCGTCCAGCCGCCGCCCTGCCGGGCGGTCTTCACCATCTCGACGAGGAACTTGTTGCCGGACTTGTCGGTCATATCGGCAAAATTCTTGCCGATGCCCTTTCCGTCCAGGTAGAACACCCGGTTGACGTCGTAGTCGTAGCCGAAGATGTAGCCGTCGGGCTCGTAGCGGATCTTGGCGACGACGTCGTAAGCCTGCGCCTTGGCTTCCTCGGTCGTCAGCGCGCCCTTCACCTCGAGGTCGTGATAGCGCTTGAGGACAGAGACCGCCGCTTCGGTCTGGGTGCGCAGCATCTCGTAGCGTTCGTGGTAGACGGCGTTTGCCGAAGCGCGAATCTGAAAAAAGGTGGCGATCGCGAAGGCGAGCATCAGCCCGCCGATCAGCATCATAAGCTGGCTGGAAATTCTAAGGTTCTTCATCGGGCCTCTCAGACAGGGGCCGGTTCCGCTGCCTGGATTGGGATCGCAGCTCGACCGACGGTGTGTCGGCGCTTCCTGCGCCCGTCATGTGCTGCATCGCACTTGGTATCGATCTATAGCGATCCAACTATAAACTTTCCCCTAATTTAGGAGGGGGCTTATACCTTAGGATAGTCAATGCCTTGTGCCGATCTGACGAAGGCCGGAAAAGCAATGCGCCCGGACGGGATGTCCGGGCGCATTTGTCCGCAGTCGCTGCGGCGGTCGCCCCTCGAACCTGGATCGTACGGTCGTAGGGCAGGGGATTTCGTGGCGGCGTCAGGGGAGCCTGAGTTCGAAGCCTGAGGTGTCGAGTATGGCCGGTCCGGTCGCAGTTGCCGCGCCGGCCTCGCTGCCCACGGCTGCCGTGGTTGCCGCGGCGTCGATGCCGACCTCGCCCGCGCCGTCCTGGCCCGCAATGGCGGCGGTGACGACCGAGCCGTTGGTCGCCCAGCCCTCGGCCTTGTTGATGAATACGACCGGTGAACCGCCCATCCAGGCCTCGGTGCGGATGAGCTTGCGTTCGCCGTCCATGTCCCTGATTTCCGCCTTCTGTTCTCCGGCGGGAAGCGTCGGCACGACATAGGCGCTCTTCTTGACGGCGACCGGCGGCGGGCAATCCGGACAGCGCATGACCTCGACGCTATGGCTCTCCGCACGCGGAACGGCGTGGATCACTTCGACGGACGATGCCACGGCCGGGCCGGTGGCCAGGATGACGGCGGCGGTCAGGATCAGACGACGCATGGTATAAGCACTCCCCGAGCTGTTAACGGGGAGGCTAGGCCGGCTTTGTTGATATCCGGTCAGGAGGAATGGTAAATATTGACCGAATAGCGCGTTTTTTGCCCTGAAGGCCGCGCCATCGATCAGTTTTTCTCGCGCGCGATCGCCCGCCAGCCGATGTCGCGGCGGCAGAAGCCGTTTTCCCACGCCACCTGGTCCACCAGCGCGTAAGCCCGAGCCTGCGCCTCGGCGACCGTCTTGCCGGTCGCCGTCGCGTTCAGCACGCGCCCGCCGGTTGCGACGAGCTTTCCGTCCTTTACCGCCGTGCCGGCATGGAAGACCTTGGCGCCCGCCGTCTCGGCGGGCATGGCCGCGATCGGCGTGTTCTTGTCGTAGCCGCCGGGATAGCCCTTCGAGGCGAGCACGACGGTGAGTGCCGGATCGTCGATCCACTCGGCCGAAACCTGATCGAGCGTGCCGGTCGCGGTGGCGTAAAGCAGCGGCAGCAGGTCGCTCTTCATGCGCATCATCAGCACCTGGCATTCCGGGTCGCCGAAGCGGACATTGTACTCGATGAGTTCCGGTCCCTTGGCGGTGATCATCAGGCCTGCGAAGAAGACGCCGCTGAAGGGGGTACCCATTTCCGCCATGCCGCGCATGGTCGGCTCGATGATCTCCTTCATCGTGCGTTCGACCATTTCCGGCGTCATCACCGGGGCCGGCGAATAGGCGCCCATGCCGCCGGTGTTCGGGCCGGTGTCGCCGTCGCCGACGCGCTTGTGGTCCTGCGCGGTGGCGAGCGGAAGCGCGTGCTTGCCGTCGCAGAGGCAGAAGAAGCTCGCTTCCTCGCCGTCGAGGAAGGCTTCCACCACGACTTCCGCGCCGGCCGAGCCGAAGGCGCCTTCGAAACAGTCGTCGATCGCAGGCAGCGCCTCGTCGAGCGTCATCGCAACCGTTACGCCCTTGCCGGCGGCGAGCCCGTCCGCCTTGATGACGATCGGCGCGCCTTCCGCCCGAACATAGGCCTTCGCCTTCGGCGCATTGTTGAAGCGCTGGTAGGCTCCGGTTGGGATATCGAAGCGGGCGCAGAGATCCTTGGTGAAGCCCTTCGAGCCTTCGAGCTGGGCGGCGGCGGCGGACGGTCCGAAGACGGCGATGCCCGCGGCGCGCAGCACGTCGGCCAGCCCCGCCACCAGCGGCGCTTCCGGCCCGACGACGACGAAGTCTATGGCCTTTTCCTTGCAGAAGGCGATGACGGCGCCATGGTCGTCGACATCGAGGGCGACGAGGGCCGCATGCTCGGCGATACCGGGATTGCCGGGTGCGGCATAGAAGGCCTCCATCAGCGGCGACTGCGCAAGCTTCCACGCCAGCGCATGTTCGCGCCCGCCCGACCCGATCAACAGAACCTTCATCGCTCGTCTCCGAAATCCTTGATAGCCGGGCGTTAAGGGCAGGGGGGAGAAAGGTCAAGGTGGCATGTGCGCTTTCACGCCGTGCTTTCCTGTGGAGGCGGGGAGGGCGCCGTTGCCTTGGCACAATCCGTCGCTATGGTCTGCCGACTTCTTAAGAGGACAGGAATGTTCATGGCCGACGACATCAAATCCATTTCCGCGATCATTGCCGCCGAGATCAGTGCGCGCCCCGACCAGGTGGTGGCGGCCGTCGCGCTCCTGGACGAAGGCGCGACCGTGCCCTTTATCGCGCGCTACCGCAAGGAAGTGACCGGCGGTCTCGATGACACCCAGCTGCGCAACCTTTCCGAACGGCTGATCTACCTGCGGGAGCTCGCAGCGCGTCGCAAGGCGATCGTCGAGTCGATTACCTCACAGGGCAAGATGACCGACGAGCTTGCCGCGAAGATCGCCGGCGTCGCCACCAAGGCCGAGCTGGAGGATCTCTATCTTCCCTACAAGCCGAAGCGCCGCACACGCGCCGAAATTGCCCGCGAGCGCGGGCTGGGGCCGCTCGCCGAAGCGATATGGGCGGACCGCACGGCCGATCCGGCGAAGCTCGCCGAAGCCTATCTGACCGAAGAGGTGCCGGACGTAAAGACTGCGCTCGAGGGCGCGCGCGACATCGCCGCCGAAGGTATTGCGGAGAATGCCGACCTGCTCGGCCGGCTGCGCAACGACCTCAAGGATCGGGCGCTGCTCTACTCGAAGGTGGTCGAGGGCAAGGAGCAGGCGGGCGAGAAATTTGCCGACTATTTCGACCATTCGGAGCGCTGGGCGACGGTTCCCGGCCACCGGGCGCTCGCCATGCTGCGCGGCTGGAACGAGGAAGTGCTGACACTCGCGATCGAAGCCGACCGGGACGACCCGTCGCCGGTGAAGCCCGCACAGCGGATGATCGCCGCCGCCTTCGCCATCGCCGACAAGGGGCCCGCCGACCGCTGGCTGATGGAGGTCGCCGGCTGGACGTGGCGGGTGAAGCTCTCGATGTCGCTCTCCCTCGATCTCATGCGCGAACTGCGCGAGCGGGCGGAGGAGGAGGCGATCCACGTCTTTGCCCGCAACCTGAAGGACCTGCTGCTCGCAGCACCCGCCGGCTCGCGCGCCACGATGGGGCTCGATCCGGGCATCCGCACCGGCGTGAAGGTCGCGGTTGTCGACGGCACCGGCAAGGTCGTCGATACGACGACGGTCTATCCCTTCCCGCCGAAGAACGACGTTCGCGGCACGCAGGCGGAGCTGGCGAGCCTCATCCGCAAGCACAAGGTCGAACTGATCGCGATCGGCAACGGCACCGGCAGTCGCGAGACGGAGAAGCTGGTCGCCGACATGCTCGCCCAGATGCCGGCGCCGAAGCCGACCAAGGTGATCGTTTCCGAGGCCGGCGCCTCGGTCTATTCGGCCTCCGAGACGGCTGCGCGGGAGTTCCCGAACCTCGACGTTTCGCTGCGCGGCGCCGTCTCGATTGCGCGGCGCCTGCAGGACCCGCTCGCCGAACTGGTGAAGATCGAGCCGAAGTCGATCGGCGTCGGCCAGTACCAGCACGATGTCGACCAGGCGAAGCTCGGCCGCTCGCTCGACGCCGTGGTCGAAGACGCGGTGAACGCCGTCGGCGTCGATCTCAACACTGCGTCCGCGCCGCTCCTCGCGCGCGTTTCCGGCCTCTCCGGTTCCATCGCCGAGGCGATCGTCGCCCATCGCGACGAGACCGGGCCCTTCGAAAGCCGCAGGGAGCTTCTCAAGGTGTCGCGCCTCGGTGCGCGCACCTTCGAACAATGCGCCGGCTTCCTGCGCATCCCGAACGGCAAGGAACCGCTTGATGCCTCCTCGGTTCACCCGGAAGCTTACGGCGTGGCAAAGAAGATCGTCGCCGCCTGCGGCCGCGACCTGCGCACGCTGATGGGCGACAGCGCCACATTGCGAAGCCTCGATCCGCGGACCTTCATCGACGAGCAGTTCGGCCTGCCGACCGTCAGGGACATCATCGCCGAGCTCGAAAAGCCCGGCCGCGACCCGCGCCCGAGCTTCAAGACAGCGACCTTCGCCGAGGGTGTCGAGGAGATCAGCGACCTGAAACCCGGGATGCTGCTCGAGGGAACGGTGACGAACGTCGCCGCCTTCGGCGCCTTCGTGGATATCGGCGTGCACCAGGACGGTCTCGTCCACGTCTCCCAACTCGCCGACCGTTTCGTCAAGGATCCGCATGAGGTGGTGAAGGCCGGCGACGTGGTGAAGGTCCGCGTCGTTGAGGTCGACGTCAAGCGCAAGCGGATCGCCCTCACCATGCGCAAGGACGGTGGCGAAGCGCCGCCGCCGGCTGCCCGCGACAGTCGAGGACCGGGGCTGTCACGCTCCGGCGGCAAGCCGCAGGCCCGGCAGGAGCGTCCGCAGCAGGGAAGTCTCGGTGCGGCGCTGGCGGAGGCCTTCCGCAAGAAGTAAGGCAAAGGGGTGGCGCAAAGACGCCACCCGTCCCCGGCTTCAAGAAATATGAAGCATCGATAATAATCTCGCGCTTGTCCAAGCCGACAAAAGCGTTAGATTTTTTCCGTTTCATATTCGTTGATAGCAAATTGGGGGCATGAATGACCTCGAAGCTTGAGGGATTACTGAATCGCATAATCAGAACCGGTACGCTGACGGCGACCACCGCTGACGGAAAGAACAAAACCTACGGAGACGGTACGGGCGATCCGGTCGCCATCCGCTTCATCGACGAGAAGGCCGAGAACGAACTCGTCGACGATCCGCAGTTGAAGCTCGGCGAAATCTACATGGACGGCCGCATGGTCATGGAGGCGGGGGATATCTACGATCTCCTCGCGCTCGTGAAGTCCAACACGCTTGCCGAGGACCTGAGCTTCGGCATGATCTGGCGCGGGGTGGCCCGGCTGGCACTCACCCGCCTGCAGCGTCTTCTTCCCGTCAACCACAACCAGCGCAACGTCGCCCATCACTACGACCTTTCGGCCAAGCTGTTCGACCTCTTCCTCGATCCGGACTGGCAGTATTCCTGCGCCTATTTCGAGACGCCGGAGACGACGCTCGAAGAGGCTCAGGTCGCCAAGAAACGCCACATCGCCGCCAAGCTGCTGCTCGGCGAAGGCCAACGCGTGCTGGAGATCGGTTCCGGTTGGGGCGGGATGGCGATGTATCTCGCCGAGTCCTCCGGGGTCGACGTCACCGGCATCACGCTGTCCACCGAGCAACTCCGCGTCTCGCGCGACCGGGCCGAGAAGCGCGGGCTTTCCTCCCGCGTCCGCTTCGAGCTGCAGGACTACCGGACGATGAAGGCGAAGCCCTTCGACCGGATCGTCTCCGTCGGCATGTTCGAGCATGTCGGTCCTTCCAACTACGGCCGGTTCTTTCGCAAGGCGGCCGAGTTGCTCGACAAGGATGGCGTCATGCTGCTGCATTCGATCGGCCAGCCGACGCCGCCGCTCGTCAACAATCCCTTCTTCGAGAAGTACATCTTCCCGGGAGGCTACATTCCCTCGCTCGCCGAGGTGCTGCCGGCGGTGCAGAAGGCGGGTCTCTTCGTCCGCGACATCGAGATCATGCCGCGCCACTACGCCCGCACGCTCCGCCTGTGGCGGGAACGGTTCCTCGCCCGCAAGGAAGATGTGGTCCGGCTCTATGACGAGCGGTTCTATCGTATGTGGGAATTCTACCTCGCCGGTTCGGAGATGGCCTTCACGCATCAGGGCTTCTTCATCTTCCAGATGCAGCTCGCCAGGAACACGTTCGCGGTTCCCGATACGCGCGGCTACATCGCCGAACGCGAGGCGTCTCTTGCCGCCTTCGACGCCACGCGCCCGCCGCTCGAGAAGGTGACGTACTGAAACCGGGCACGGGGAGAGCGGCGGCAGGGTTAATGATCCGGTAACGCGTTTCGTGCGAATGCGTCACCGGTTTTCTTCCGCACCCGGCGGACTTTCGTATTGCGTTTCCGGAGCTTGTGTCATGCGTCTTCCCGCCCGCTTTCTCTTGTCCCTCGTCACCCTTCTGCCGGCCCACACGGTTCTTGCCGGGGACTGGTACGTGAAACTCGGCGCACAGGGCGTGAGCGAACCTTCCTACGAAGGCTCGACGGAGCGGAAGATCGGTGTGGCTCCGACGATCTCGATCGGGCGGGAGGGCAATACCCAGCCGTTCTCCTCGCGCAACGACAGCCCCTCCTTCGGTCTCGTGGAAACGGATGCGGTGAGGGCCGGGGTCGCCGGACGGCTGGTCTGGGGACGGGATTCCGGCACCTCCGACGATCTCAAAGGCCTTTCGGATGTGAAGTTCGGCGCCGAAGTCGGCGGATTCGTCGATGTCTACCCCACCGACTGCCTGCGGGTACGCGGCGAGTTGCGCCAGGGCGTCCGCAGCCATGACGGCCTCGTCGCCGATGTCGCCGCGGATGCCTTCACCGACATCGCACCCGACCTGCAGGTTTCCGGCGGGCCGCGCGCCCGCTATGCGACGAGCGGCTACAGCCGCGCCTATTACGGCGTGAACGCCACCGAATCGGCGGCCTCTGGCCTTGCCCAGTATGATCCCGGCGCCGGCTGGCAATCGGTCGGGGCGGGGGCCGCGATCACCTGGAACGCCACGGAGAGGCTTCAGGCCAGCGCCTTTGCGGAATACAAGCGCCTCGTCGGGCCGGCCGCCGACAGCAGCCTCGTCCAGGAGCGCGGTACGCCGAACCAGTTCCTCGTCGGTGTCGGGGCAAGCTACAAGTTCGGCGTCCAGGTCGACTGATCGGTCCGGACCTCTTGTTTCCTTCGGCCGGTGTTTGGTCTATCAATCCGGCATGAACACCTTTGCTGAAAATTCCGGGCGCGTCGCCGATGCGCCCTCCGACAACTGGGTCTACCGTATCCTGCCGCGCGCAGCCTGGCCCTACGCACAGCTTGCCCGCTGGGACCGGCCGATCGGCTGGCAGCTCCTGATGTGGCCCTGCTTCTGGTCGTCGGCGCTTGCCGCCAACGTCCTGCAGGGGGAGGGGCGGCTGAGCCTCTCGCTCTTCGCCTTCCATCTCGTGCTTTTCTTCGTCGGTTCGGTCGCCATGCGCGGTGCCGGCTGCACCTACAACGACCTCGTCGACCACGAGATCGACATGGCGGTCGCCCGCACCCGCTCGCGACCGCTTCCCTCCGGACGCGTCAGCCGCCTTCAGGCGAAACTTTTCATGGCGGCGCAGGCCCTCACCGGCCTTTTCGTGCTCCTCTGTTTCAACGGCTTTGCGATCGGCCTCGGCGTCCTCTCGCTGGCGGTTGTCGCGATCTATCCCTTTGCCAAGCGCTTCACCGACTGGCCGCAATTCTTCCTCGGGCTCGCCTTCTCCTGGGGCGGGCTGATGGGCTGGGCCGGGCTCTTCGGATCGCTGTCGCTGCCGGTCGTGCTGCTCTATATCGCCGCTGTCGCCTGGACGATCGGCTACGACACCATCTACGCCCATCAGGACAAGGAGGACGATGCGCTGATCGGCGTGCGTTCCACCGCGCGCCTCTTTGGCGAAAATACCCGCGCCTGGCTTGTCGGCCTCTACGGCCTGACGCTCGTCCTGCTCGCCGTCGCCTTCTTCGCAGCGGGGGCTGGCTTCCTCGCCTTTGCCGGCCTCCTCGTCGCGGGCGGCATGCTCGTCTACCAGATCGCCGTCCTCGACATCGACGATGCGGCGCAGTGCCTCGAGCTCTTCAAGTCCAACAGCCGGGTCGGCGCGATCGTCTTCCTCGGGCTTCTTGCTGCGCTGCCCTTTGCCTGACGGAAAACTGCTGGCCCGAAACGAAACAGCCCCCGCATCGGAATGAGCGGGGGCCTGTGTCTGGCGGTTGTCTAGGTGTCTCGAAAAGAACCGACGACCGGTGTCGGGATCAGTTGCGGGCGATGATTTCCTTACCGGAGATCTTCATGGCGACGCCGAGGCTGCCGGTCGAGCGACGGACCAGGAAGCGCGGGCGGCGCTGGGCGAAATAGGAATGGCGGCGGCGCGGCTGGATGGCGCGGGCCTTGACGTCTCCGAGATGCTCTTCGAGCGGGCGGGCGATACCGTCGCCCTCGACCATCAGCATCGGGATCCGGAAAGCATCCGCCCATCCCCGCCAGTCGGCCGCGATGTCGCAGAGGTCGTGTGCTACCAGCAGCGGGATGCACAGGTCCGGATCTTCGTGATGCAGTTCCAAGGTTACCGTTACCTCTCCGTCTCCATGGTCGATCGCCCGCGCGGCAACGCCCCTGAAAGCGCGGGCCGGCAGGGCGAAGGAGAGCGGCAGGCCGCTCGAAGGCAAGACCTTTCGCAGAATGGCGCCACGCTCGTCAATGGTGATCGTGACATCGCCGGCCGCTTCGCGCAATGCGTAAGTGATCTGATGCGGGAAACGGGACGGATCCAGTCTCAGCGTCGCGCCCGCCCAGGCAGGCTTCATAACGGTGTTTGTCATCATCATTCTACCCTTGTTTTACCTCGAGAGCCATCATGGCCATCGCTTCGGGACTTTGCGTCCTCTGATCGGGAAGATAGTCGCGCCCCCTTCCGGGCAACTTAAAAATTGCGGTTAAGAAAACTTTGCATCCTCAGATGGTTAGCGAAGTCCAACGGCTCAGGGTTTCGAGACCGTGAACGCAAGTGCCGCCCGCGGCGGGCCAAAAGCCCGGGGCAAGGCTCGGCAGGCATGGTGGCCGCGCCAGTGTTCTCGTCCGGGAGTTGCGCCGTGGTTTCCACCTATCTCAGCTATGACCTCGTCGTCAGGAATCTGAAGTCGAGTCTCGATCGCGTCGCTTCGGACGCCCAGACGGAGCGGCTTGCCGCCTACTACAAGGAAAACATCGACAAGGTGACTACGGTCGACGAGTTTCTCGACGACTACCAGCTCTACAGCTATGCGATGAAGGCTCACGGCCTGGAAGACATGACCTACGCCAAGGCCTTCATGAAGAAGGTTCTGGAAAGCGACCTCAACGATTCCGAGAGCTACGCCAACAAGCTTACCGACGAGCGCTACCGGAACTTCGCGCTCGCCTACCAGTTCGTCGGAAAGGTCAAGGATGTCCAGACGGACGCCCAGGAGACGGCGATCATCGACGGCTACAAGCAGGCCCAGGTCGATCTCGCCGGGGACGTCGAAACCGAGACGAAATACTACGAGACGGCGATCGATACGGTCACCAGTGCGGACCAACTGGTCAAGTCGAAGCGGCTCTTCAGCTACGTTCTTGAGGCCTACGGCATCGACCGCGGCTACTATACCAACGACCACTTCGTCAAAATCCTGACGAGCGACACGTCGGACCCGAACAGCTACGTCAACCAGCTGGTCGCCGACAACGCCGCCAACTCGGCCTCGTTTCTCAAGATGGCACAGGCGTTCAATTTCAACGCCGACGGAAGCCTTTCGGCGGCGACCGCCCAGACGGCGGACCAGAAGGAGGCGACCGTCTACCTCTATGTCGACGGAACACAGAACTATGTGTCCGAATACACGCTCGCGCGGGAGAAGAAGTATTACGCCGCCAAGATGGCGACCATCACCTCGATCAACGAGCTCACCTCGGATCCGCGCCTCTTCGACTACGTGAAGACGGCCTTCCAGCTCAGAGCCGGCATGACCTCGTCGGTCTTCAAGTCGATCGTCACCAGCGATCTCTCCGACCCCAACAACTATGCCGTCACCAATGGTGGGGCCGTCTGGGTGGCTATCGCCCAGAAGTTCAATTTCGATACGGCCGGCAACGTCAAGGCCGGCTATGCCGCGCAGCAAGGCACCCAGCTCGTCGAGACGAATTCGGCCTATGCCGAGTTCTACGACGACATGGATGTCGAGCGGCTGAACGGCATCATCGACTATTACAGGACGAAGCTTTCCGACGTTACCGACGTCGATGTCCTGCTCGGCAATGCGGCGCTGCGCCCGATGCTGCTGAAGCCCTTCGGCATCGAGGCTGGAGAATACACCGACGCCGAACTGCGCATGGCCCTGACCAGCGACGTCACCGATCCGGCGAGCTTCGTGAACAAGTCCCGGGACGAGCGTCTGGTGAAACTCGCCGAAGCCTTCAATTTCGACGGCAACGGCGATGCCGCGGTGCCGCTTCTGGCGCAGAACCAGCTGACCATCACCCGTACGGCGAAGGACTACATCGTCAACAAGATCCGCTTCCTCGAGGGCGACGAGAAGACGAAGGCGAAGACGGCGGCCGAAGAGGAGACCAAGTACTATCAGAAGAAGATCCAGAGCATCCGTACCGTGGACGATCTTCTCGCCGACCGTCGCGTGGTGGATGTCGTGCTCGGCGCTTACGGGTTCGACCCGGCAAACGTGTCCGACGAGTTCCTGAAGCAGATCTTCTCGTCCGACCTCGAAGACAAGAAGAGCTTTGTCAACCAGCAGACGGACGAGGACTGGGCCGAACTCGTTGCCTCCTTCAACTTCGACGGCGAGGGCAATCTGACGCGGGAGACCGTCGGCACGGTGCAACAGCGCGGTACGGCACTCGAGACCGCCAACATGTACCTGCGGCAAAGCCTCGAAGAGAGCGAGGGCGAGAGCAATCAGGGTGTGCGTCTCGCCCTTTACTTCGAACGTATGGCGCCGACGCTCACCGACCCCTACGCGCTGATCGCCGACAGTGCGCTGCTCGAGGTCTTCCGGGTGACCTACGGCTTTTCCTCCGAGTTCTCCAGCATGGACGTCGACATGCAGGCGAAGATCGTCGAGAAGAACCTCGACCTCTCGGAGATGCAGGACCCGGCCAAGGTCAAGCGCCTGCTGCAGCGCTTCACCGCCATGTACGACATCGAGAACTCCACGACCGATCCGGTGCTCGGGATTTTCGGAGGCGGCAGTACCGGCATCAGCGGCGACCTCCTGATGTCGCTGGCCACGCTGCGATCCGCCTGATCCACGGCCGGCTGCAAGCCCGTTGCGGAGAACAGGCTCTTGCCTGGCGGTTTCTGATCGGCTACCGATATATCCGTTGAAATATATCGATAGCCGGAGGGGCTTATAATGAGTGTTTTTGCGGGGGTATCCCGTCTTCTCGGTGCGGCGGTCGTCGCCGGTGCCGTCTTTCTTTCGCCGCTGGCCGCCTCGGCGGCCGATGCCGTGACGGTGTTTGCGGCGGCGAGCCTCAAGGATGTGCTCGGTGAAATCGCTGCCGACTGGAAGGCGGAAACAGGCGGGGAGGTCACGCTCTCCTTCGCCGGCAGTTCCGCCCTCGCCAAGCAGATCGAGGAAGGGGCGCCCGCCGACCTCTTCATCTCGGCCGATCTCAAGTGGATGGATTATGTCGAGAAGGCCGGCCTCGTCGCCGAAGGCAGCCGCGTGAACCTGCTCGGCAACCGGATCGTGCTGGTCGCTCCTTCCGACAGCACCGTCTCGCTTTCGATCGGCAAGGACTTCCCGCTTGCGAGCACCCTCGGGGATGGACATCTCGCCATGGCCAATACCGATGCCGTGCCGGCCGGCGTCTATGGCAAGGCGGCACTCGAAAATCTCGGCGTATGGGAGAGCGTCAAGGATCGCGTCGCCCAGGCGGAAAATGTCCGCGCAGCACTCCTCCTCGTCTCGCGCGCCGAGGCGCCGCTCGGCATCGTCTACGAGACGGACGCAAAGGCCGATCCGAAGGTGAAGGTGGTGGACCGCTTCCCCGAGGACAGTCATCCGGCGATCGTCTATCCGGCCGCCGAGCTCAAGGCTGCGGATAATGCCGATGCGGCGGCATTTCTCTCTTACCTTCAGTCGCCGAAGGCCTATGATCGGTTCACGGCCGCCGGCTTCACGGTGCTTGCCAAAACGAATTGACCGGAGACCGGGGACCTCGCCGCCGTGACGCTATCGCCGGAAGAACTGACGGCCATGCTCCTCAGCCTGAAGGTCGCGGCGACAGCCGTGGCCTTTTCCGTGCCGGTCGGCGTGGCGGTCGCCTGCCTGCTCTCGCGCGGTGAGTTCTTCGGTAAGGCACTCCTGAACGGCATAGTCTACCTGCCGCTCATCCTGCCGCCGGTCGTCACCGGCTACCTCCTGCTCTTGACCTTCGGGCGCAAGGGGACGATCGGCGCCTTTCTCGACCAGTGGTTCGGTCTCGTCTTTTCCTTCCGCTGGACCGGCGCGGCGCTCGCCGCCGGCGTCATGGGCTTTCCGCTGCTCGTCCGCTCGATCCGGCTTTCGCTCGACAATGTCGACCGCAGGCTGGAGGCGGCCGCCTCGACGCTCGGCGCCAGCCGTCCGTGGGTCTTCGTCACCGTCACGCTGCCGCTGATCGTGCCGGGCATCGTCGCCGGCGCGGTGCTCGCCTTCGCCAAGGCGATGGGCGAATTCGGCGCGACGATCACCTTCGTCTCCAACATACCCGGCGAGACCCAGACGCTCGCCTCGGCGATCTACACCTATACGCAGGTACCCGGCGGCGAGTTCGCGGCGATGCGGCTGACGCTCGTCTCGATCGTGATTTCGCTCGGCGCGGTGATCGCCTCGGAACTGCTGGCGCGTCGCCTCGCCGCCCGTACGGGGGCGCAATGAGGCTGCGCATCGACGTCCGCCATCGCCGCGACGGCTTCGAGCTTCTCGCCGATCTCGCGATCGGCGCCGGCCTGACCGCACTTTTCGGCCCCTCCGGTTCGGGAAAGACCACGCTGGTCAATCTCGTCGCCGGGCTCGAAAGGCCGCAGGAGGGGCAAATCGCCTTCGACGGCGAGATCTGGAGTGACGCGGAACGGGGGATCTTCGTGCCGCCGCACCGGCGCCGGATCGGCTACGTCTTCCAGGAAGGGCGGCTCTTCCCGCACCTTTCCGTCCGGCAGAACCTCGCCTATGCCCGGCGCTTCACGCCGGCCGCCGAGCGCCGCGAATCGCTGGAGCGTGTCGTCAATCTTCTCGGCATCGGCCGCCTGCTCGACCGCCGTCCGGCCAATCTCTCGGGTGGCGAGAAGCAGCGCGTGGCGCTCGGACGCGCGCTGATGGCGAGCCCGCGGCTCCTCCTGATGGACGAACCGCTGTCGGCTCTCGACAATGAGCTGAAGGCGGCGATCCTTCCGGATATCGAACGCATCCGTGACGAGGTCGGCATCCCGATCCTCTATGTCAGCCACGCGATCGAGGAGGTCGCGCGCCTCGCCACCCGCGTCGTCGTCCTCGCCCACGGCCGTGCTACCGCGATCGGGGCGCCGGACGAGGTGCTGAACGTCGTGCCGTCGGCGACGGGCGCCCTGCAGCCGGGCAACTTCCTCCACGCCGTCGTGACGGGCCACAGCCCCGACGAGGGACTGACGCTCGCCGACAGTCGCGCCGGGGCGCTCTTCCTGCGTCAGGCAGAGATGGCGGTCGGAACCCATATCCGCGTCTTCGTGCCGACCAGCGAGATCGTTCTTGCGACGGCGGTTCCGGACGGCATATCGACCCTCAATCGTCTGTCGGGCCATGTCGTGGCACTCACGGATTCCGGCCATTCGGCCATGGTGACGGTCGATTGCAGCGGCGAACGGCTCGTCGCCGAAGTCACGCGCCGTTCGGCCGCGGGCCTCGGTCTCACGCCCGGCAAACCCGTCCATCTTCTCTTCAAGACGGTATCGATTGCCACCGAGGGCCTGTTCCGCCAGGCGTGACGACTGAAGGCGCGCTCAGTTGTCGCCGTCGGCGTCAGCAGCGCCATGCGGGCGGTAGGCCATGTCGAGTGCGCCTTCCACCCAGGCGAGATCGCTTTCGAGCGCGCGCCGGCTCTCTTCATCCATGCGCCGGCAGCAGGAAAGCAGGCGTTCCCCGAAAGGGGTCAGCTCGGCGCCGCCGCCGCTTTTTCCGCCGTGGCGGGTGATGATCGAGGGTTCCCTGAACATCCGGTTGATCTCGTCGGCGAGCAACCAGGCGCGGCGATAGGACATGCCCATGGCGGCGCCGGCGGCGCGGATCGAGCCGTGCTCGACGATGTTGGCGAGAAGCTGCGCCTTGCCGGGGCCAAGCCGCGTGCCGTTCGGCAGGTCGATCCGGAGCGTCAGCCGCGCCGTCATTGCGGAGATATCATCTTGCCGGGGTTCATGATTCCGGCCGGATCGAAGGCGAGCTTGATCCGGTTCATCAGCTCCGTCTCGATTTCCGGTCGCGTGGCGATCAGCTCGTCGCGCTTCAGCTGCCCGACCCCGTGCTCGGCGGAGATCGACCCGCCCGCCTTTCGGACGATCGCGTGCACGATGGCATTGATCTCGCGCCAGCGGGCGATGAAGGCCGCCTTGTCCGCCCCGACCGGCTGGCTGATGTTGTAATGGATGTTGCCGTCGCCGAGATGGCCGAAGGCGCAGATGCGGGCGCCAGGCATCGCCGCCAGCACCGCCGCACCGGCCTCTTCGAGAAACTGCGGAATCCGCGCGACCGGCACCGACACGTCGTGCTTGATCGAGCCGCCTTCCGGCTTCTGCGCCTCCGACATGCTCTCGCGCATGTGCCAGAGTGCGTCCTGCTGGGTAAGCGAGGCGGCGATCACCGCGTCCTGCACGAGGTCCGCCTCGAAGGCCTGTTCCATCAGCGCCGCGATCATCGCCTCGGCGGTCTCGGCCGAGTCCGAGGTCGAGATGTCGATCAGCGCGTACCAGTCATGGGCGGTGTCGAGCGGATCGCGCACGCCCGGAATATGCCTTGTGGTGAACTCGACGCCGATCCGCGGCATCAGCTCGAAGCCGGTGAGCGCGGTGCCGCAGAGAAGCGAGGCGCGCTCGAAGAGCGCCAGCGCATCGGCGGGGGACTTCAGTCCGGCAAAGGCGACCTGCCGCCCGCGCGGTCTCGGGAAAAGCTTCAGCACCGCGCCGGTGATGACGCCGAGCGTCCCTTCCGCCCCGATGAAGAGGTCGCGCAGATCGTAGCCGCTGTTGTCCTTCTTGAGCCGCCGGAGCCCGTCCCATATCTCGCCGGTCGGCAATACCACTTCAAGCCCGAGGCAGAGCTGGCGCATGTTGCCGTAGGCGAGCACCGCCGTGCCGCCGGCATTGGTGGAGAGATTGCCGCCGATGCGGCAGCTTCCTTCCGATCCGAGGGAGAGCGGGAAGAGCCGCTCGTGCGCCTCCGCCGCCTTCTGCACGTCGGCGAGGATACAGCCGCCGTCGACGACGATCACGTCGCCCACGGTGTCGACCTCGCGGACGCGGTTCATGCGTTCGAGCGACAGCACGACGTCACGGCTTTCTTGCCGCGGCACCTGGCCGCCGACGAGGCCGGTGCGTCCGCCAGCCGGGACGATCGGGGTGCCGGTCGCGCTCGCCAGCTTCAGGATCGCGGCGACTTCTTCCGTCGAGCCGGGCTTGAGGACGAGTGGTGAGGCGCCGTGGTAAAGGCCGCGACCCTCGACGAGATAGGGTTCGATGTCGACGGCGGCCGTCAGCGCGTGGGCGGGGCCAACGATGTCGACGAAACGCTGGAGGAGGGCATCCGCTGAATCCATCTTTCCTCTCCCTGGCTAGCTCTCTCTCGGCGCCGCCGCCCGCTTCAGCCGATCGTTGATCGCTTCCCCGAGCCCGCGGTTCGGAACGGGCGTGACGGCGATGTGTGCCGCCCCGCTCGCATCGGCCTTCTTCATATAGTCGAAGAGATTGGCGGCAGCTTCTGCAAGGTCGCCGCCGGGGCTGAGGTCGAGAATCAGCCGCGCGCCTTCCTCTCCCTCGACCGGCGCGCCGGCGAAGCGGATCAGCGCATCGCCCGGTGCGATGCGCCGTGCATTAAGCTGCATCACGGCATTCGGTGCGTAATGGGAGGCGAGCATGCCCGGCGCCTCGATCGCCGCGCCGGCGCCGGCCGGACGCTCGACCGGCAATCCGCTTGCCTCTTCGAGCGCTTCGACGGCGACGCCGCCGGGACGCAGAAGCCGGAGCCTGTCGGCTTCGACGCGCACGATGGTCGATTCGACACCGACGGGGCAGGGGCCGCCGTCGAGCACGAGTTCGATCCGCCCGCCGAGATCGTCGAGCACGTGGCGCGCGGTGGTCGGGCTGATCTTGCCGGAGGAATTGGCGCTCGGCGCCGCGAGCGGATGGCCGAAGGCGCGGATGAGGTCGCCGGCAAAGCCCTGCGGCACGCGTACGCCGACCGTATCGAGGCCGGCTGTTGCCAGCGGATGGATGCCGCTTCCCGGTTTCAGCGGTAGCACGAGGGTCAGGGGGCCGGGCCAGAAGCGTTCGGCGAGCCTGCGCGACACCGGATCGAAGACGGCGTAACGCTCGGCCATCTGAAGGTCCGCCATATGGCAGATCAGCGGGTTGAAGCGCGGACGTCCCTTGGTCTCGTAGATGCGGGTGATCGCTGCCGGATCGGTGGCGTCGGCGGCAAGTCCGTAGACTGTCTCGGTCGGCACCGCGACGGGCAGGCCGCGCGACAGGACCGCCACCGCCTCGGTGATCGCCTCCTGCCGGGCGGTTTCGATTGAAATGCATTTTGCCATGTCGGCGCTCGCAACGTGCTGTTTTCCCGTCCATAGCGTGTCTTGCACACCGGGATCAAACCTCTTTTTGCCGGCGCGGGCGGAACTGGCGCGGCCTTTGTCCACAGCCGAAGGGATCGGATCGCGGACGGTCGCTAAAACTTTATCCATCGGTGTAACCGAAAGAAAGAATTCTGCCTTTTATAGTCCCGTCCAACGACAGATTCGCCTCGAAATGCCGGGACAACAGACATGCTTCCTCCGAAGAACCCCGCCTCCAGTATTGCCCTGCGTGTCGCCACCGCCATGCACCAGATGGGCATCGACGGCCTGCCGCGGAACTACGAACTGGTTTACGAGGCCTATGCCGGCAGCAACCCGGAACTGGTGCGGGAATTCGTGGCGCTCGGCAAGAACAAGACGCAGGACGCACTCGATGCACTGGGACGGAAATACCTGCCGCACCATCACGAAGCGGGCCTCCTGAGCCGCCAGAACGGCCATGTCCGCGCCGAAATGAGCAATTTCATCAGCCTCTTGAACGAGGAGAAACTTTCGCTCACCGATTACGGTCGCCTGATCGGCGATGCCTCGCGGGTGATCCTGTCGGAGGGCGACATCGACCACGTCGAACTTGGACAATCGATCACCGCGCTCAAGGTCGCGACCGAGAAACGGGCGACCCAGAACAGCACCGTCGTGCGCGCGGTCGTCAACAAGACGGCGGCTCTCGCCGACCTGCAGCGCGAGGCGGAAGAGGCGGAAACGGCGAAGTTCGTCGACGCCTTGACCGGGCTCGGAAGCCGCCGTGCCTTCAACAAGGCGCTTGCCAAGGTCTATGCCAATCCGGGAATGCCGGTGCTGTGCGGGCTCGCCGTCGGCGAGATCGACGAGTATGGCCGTATTTCCGAACAGATGGGCCCGGCTGTCGCCGAGCGCTTTCTGAAGCAGGTGTCGAAGATCGTGCAGACGGTGACGAACGGCGGCGACCTCGCCTGCCGCTTCGACGGTGCGCGCTTCGGCATGCTCTTCTATACCTCCGAACAGGAGGAAGTTAGCCGCATCGTCGATCTGGTCCGGGCGAAACTTGCCTCGACGGCGGTCGTCAACGGCGGTTCCGGCCGCGCGCTCGGCCAGGCGCAGATGTCCTTCGGCATCTGTTTTTCCGAACAGGCGCCGAACGCCTTCGATCTCACCAGCTATGCGGAACGGGCACTCGCAACCTCGAAGGCTGCGGGCGGCAATACCGTCACGGTCTATGGCGAGGGCGGTTACGTTCCGAAGGACTGGCTGATCTACAAGAAGCAGTCCGTCGGCGGCTTCGGCGGCTGACCACCGCAACCGCCGTCGACGTCAGAGAGCGGCGATGATCTCGCGCAGTTCGACGTCGCGGGCACCCAGCATCAGCACGTTCTTCAGGGCTTCCTTAGGGTCCCGGGTGCGGAAGAGCACGCCGTTGTCGCGGACCGAGCGGTCGATCGCCATCGTGCGACTGTCACGATCGGGCTGGATCGCGACGGCGAAATACATGCGCGAGAAATCCGGACGGATGCGCTCGAAGAACTGTTCGGTGCCGCCGATGTCGGCGAAGAAATTGGTGAGGTAGAACGCCCACTTCACATCGGCAAAGCGGGCGAAACTGGTGCGTGCCGACGTCACGTGGCAGTAGCCGAGATGCGGCTGGTTCTCGAGCGTGCGGTGAAAAATAAGCTTTGGAAAGCGGATCGACCGGTGGAAGGCGTTGATCCGTTCGTGGGTCGTCTCGCCCGCGGCTTCAAGCTTGCGCCCCGTGCGCTCGGCCACCTCCTCGTGGGTGAGGTAGCGACGCTCTTCGGCGAGCCAATCCTCGCGGCGCCGTGAAATCCGCCCCGTGCGCAGGAACTCTGTGTGGACGGCCTTGAGCGCCGATGGCGGAGCGTCGTTTTTCTTCAGTGCGAAATATCTGAACTTCGGCATGGTCCAACTTCGGCGGCAAGGGCGAGGCCCTGAACGAGCTCCGGCAAGTGGGCATTATGAAGTGCGTCCGTTACGCGAAGCTTGCGTCGCCATTGATCGCGATTGCCCGGCTCGGCACCGTCGCATGCTTGTCAATTTGCGCCAATCCGCTTCTTCGAAAGAACTTGGATTGTCAGATTAAGTCCAGGTTACAAAACGGTTATTCTGAAAATCGCGATCTGCCGAAGGGCCCAATTTTCGATGTCGTGATTGCTCGAGGCGATGTCGTTTCGCAGCGCAGCAGAGACGCGTCGTCTGTGGTTAGATGATCGAAGGACGGCGTCAGTACATCAATCGCCGTCCGGTTCCTTCCCGCCACGCCCTGCCGAACGAGGACACCGATGGATCTGCACAGTTCCGTGTTGCGTCAACTCAAGAGCCGCCGCGAGGGCTTCAGTCTCGCGCAGCCGTTCTATATCGATCCGGACTACTTCAAGCTCGACATGGAGACGATCTGGTATCGCGACTGGCTGTTCATCGGCCATGACTGCGAAGTCCCGCGCGCCGGCAACTATTTCACCGCCCAGATCGGCGATTACCCGGTGGTCGTCGTGCGTGGCAAGGATGGCGCGATCCGCGCCTTCCACAATACCTGCCGCCATCGCGGCCACCGCGTCTGCACCTCCGACCGCGGAGCCTCCGCCAAGCTTGTCTGCCCCTATCACCAGTGGACCTATGATCTCGACGGTTCGCTCGTCTTCGCCCGCCAGATGGGCGAGACCTTCGACAAAAGCGAATTCGGCCTGAAGGCCGTCCATTGCGAGAGCGTCGGCGGCTACGTCTTCATCTGCCTCGCCGACGAGGCGCCGGATTTCGCGCCGGTGCGGGCCACCATCGAGCCCTACCTGAAGCCCCACCGCCTCTGGGAGGCCAAGGTCGCCCATCGCAGCACGATCATCGAGAAGGGCAACTGGAAGCTCGTCTGGGAAAACAACCGCGAGTGCTACCACTGCGCCGGCAACCATCCGGAGCTCTGCCGCACCTATCCGGAAGCGCCCACCGCGACCGGCGTGCAGGGCGCCAAGGACGACCCGTTCATCGCCGAGCATTGGGCCCGCTGCGAGGCCGCCGGCCTGCCGAGCGAGTTCCGGATGGACCCGACCGGCCAGTTCCGCACCGCCCGCATGCCGCTGATCCAGGAAGCCGAAAGCTATACGCTGAGTGGCAAGCCAGCCGTTCGTCGCCCGCTCTCCGCCGACGTGCCGATCAGCCATGTCGGCACCATGCTGCTTTTCCATTATCCGACGACCTGGAACCACATCCTCGGCGACCACGCGATCTCCTTCCGCGTGCTGCCGCTGTCGGCGGAGGAGACCGCCGTCACTACCACCTGGCTCGTCAACAAGGACGCCGTGGAAGGGGTCGACTACGATCTCGACGAACTGACCCATGTCTGGACGATGACCAACGACCAGGACCGGGCGATCGTCGAGGAGAATGCCTTCGGCATCCGCTCGCCGGCCTATGAACCCGGCCCCTATTCGCTGGAGCACGAGGGCGGCGTCATGCAGTTCGTCGAGTGGTACTCGAACTTCATGGTCAACCGTCTCCAGGGCGACGAAGCCCCTCTTTCCGCGGTCGCCTGATATGAACATCGCCGTCACCAATTACCGCCATGTCGACGAGATGCGCCCCTGGTCGGACCGGGAGCACAAGCTCGCCTGCGTCGCCGTCACGCCGGAAGCACCCGACGTGATGACCTTCACCTTCCGGCCGGATCGCTCCGGCCTCTGGTTCCGTTACCTGCCCGGCCAGTTCGTCACGCTCGAATTGCCGGTCGGCCCGGAGCCGGTGCTGCGCACCTACACGCTCTCTTCCAGTCCGTCGCGCCCTTACACGGTCGCGGTCACGGTGAAGGCGCAGAAGGGGTCCATCGGCACGCGCTGGATGCTCGACCATCTGAAGCCCGGCATGGTGCTGAAGGCGATCGGCCCGCTCGGCGACTTTTCCTATGTCCGGCATCCCGGCCGCAAGTATCTCTTCATCTCCGCCGGTTCCGGCATCACGCCGATGATATCGATGACGCGCGACCTCGGCGACCGGACGCCTGACAGCGACATTGCGTTCGTGCACTGCGCCCGCACGCCGGACGACATCATCTTCCGTGCGGAACTCGAGGCCAAGGCTCGCGAGATGGAGAACCTCTCCCTCGGCTTCGTCGTCCGGCAGACCGCCCGCGGCCAGCTCTGGTCGGGCCTCAGGGGGCGGATCGACAAGGCGAAGATCGCGCTGCTCGCGCCCGATTTCCTCGACCGCACCGTCTTCTGCTGCGGCCCGGAACCCTTCATGGCGACCGTCCGCGATGCGCTTTCGGGCGCCGGCTTCGACATGAAGAACTACCACGAGGAAGCCTTCCAGCCGGTGAAGCCGGAGCCACCGGTGGTGGTCGCCAATCCTTCGGGCGAGGTCGCACGCACGAAAGTCACCTTCGCGATGTCCGGCAAGGAGGGCGCCTGCGAGCCGGGTCACACTCTCCTGCAGGCGGCCCGTGCCGCAGGCGTGCGCATCGGTGCGGCCTGCGAATCCGGCCTCTGCGGCACCTGCAAGGTGATGAAGCTCTCCGGTGAGGTGGAAATGAACCACAACGGCGGCATCCTCGACGACGAGATCGACGAGGGATACGTGCTCGCCTGCTGCTCGCGTCCGAAGGGAGACGTCGAGATCGAGGCGTGACCGGCACCGCTCCGGAACAACATGGCTCGTCCGGACGTTTTCCCGGCGCCCGGGTGGCAGAGCGTGCATGAACGCTTCGTTCAGGATGCCTTTTCTATCCCGGCGGGTATCTCGTTGCGACAATACTACGCTTTCGTTTTCCCGGAAAAGTCGTGGTATGATGTCGAACGAGAATTAGGATGGAGTGAGTGTCATGAATACGACAATTAAGCGCTGGGCCGCGCTTGCTCTGGCCTCCGCCCTCACGATGGGCGTTTATACCCCCGCCGAGGCGGTGACCGTCCCGGTACCTGCACCGAAGGTCGAGACCTCGGGCGATGTCCTCCAGGTCAGGCACCGCCACTACTACCCGCCTTATTATTACCGCGGCTATCGCGGCTATCGTCATCCGCGTCCGGGCTATCGCTACCACAACGGCTACTGGTTCCCGCTCGCGGCCTTCGGCGCCGGTCTCATCATCGGCGGTGCGCTCGCCACCCCGACCGTCCCGCGTGCCGGCATGGGCCTCAACCCGCGGCACTACCGTTGGTGCGAGGCGCGTTATCGATCGTATGATCCGTATTCGAACACGTTCCAGCCGTATCACGGACCGCGCCGCCAGTGCCTCTCGCCTTACTATTGAGCGGATGGCGCCTGGAAGTGAGATGAACATGCCCGGCTTCGTCCGGGCATTTTCGTCGATGGACAAGGTTGTTGTGACGATCCGGCTCTCCGTCCTCCGTCATGCCCGTCCTCGGGTTAAACCCGAGGATGATCCGGCATCCAGTCACGGCGCGTCCGCGCCGTGGATGAATCTTTTGCGATCAAGGACTTGATCGCGCCGGATGCCGGCTCCGAGGCCGACATGATAGTAGGCTTGTGCTTGCGCCGTAAGTTGTCGCAGGCCCTCGCTGCGGTTCCCGGCAAAGCGGAAAAGGGGCACCGGTCCGAGCCGATGCCCCCCCGCAAGCGATGAATGCGCTCGTCAGCCGATCATCGCATTGTCGTTGCGCTTGATCGCGACGACGGTCGAACGCGGCAGCTTGCCTTCGCCGTCCGGGAAGGGCGCATCGGGGTGCTGGATGCCGACGAAGTGGGTGCGCTTGTCGGCCGACCAGGTCTGGCCGGTGACTTCCGATCCCTTCGGCGCCGTCAGGAAGCGCTCGATGCGGCCGGTGGCCGGATCGCCCGCGAGCATCTGGTTGTTGCCCTGGCCGGCGAAGTTGCCTTCGTTGGTGTCCTCGCCGTCCGTCTGGATCCAGAGGAGGCCCGTCGTGTCGAACATCATGCCGTCCGGCGAGTTGAACATGTTGCCGGAATTGATGTTCGAGGAGCCGGCATAGGCATCCTTGTGAACATCCGGATTGCCGGCCATGCAGAACAGGTCCCACTTGAACTTGCCGTCGGCGTGGTCGTCGTTTTCCGGGTACCAGCGGACGATCTGGCCGTATTCGTTCTCGGCGCGCGGGTTCGGCCCGCCGACCGGCATCTCGTCGCCGCCGGCATTCTTCTTGACGCCGCGCTTGCTGTTGTTGGTCAGTGCGCAATAGGCCTCGATGGCAACCGGGTTGATCGCCACCCATTCCGGGCGGTCCATGGTCGTGGCGCCGACCTTAGAGGCCGCCTGGCGGGTGAAGACGCAGATTTCGTCCATCTTCATGCCGGTCGTCTCCGGCGTCAGCGCCAGCCATTCGCCGGTGCCGTCGTCGGCGAACTTCGCGACGAAGAGTGTGCCCTCGTCGAGCAGCATCGAGGTGTCGCCGCCCGGAACGTAGATGCCGTTCGAGACGTACTTGTAGAGGAACTCGCCGCGTTCATCGTCGCCCATGTAGACGACCACGCGGCCATCACGCGCCACCACGACGGCGGCGTTCTCGTGCTTGATGCGGCCGAGCGCGGTGCGCTTGACCGGCGTCGACGTGGCGCTCGAGGGGTCGATCTCGACCACGTAGCCGGCGCGGCGCGGCTCGTTCGGGTTCTTCGAGACGTCGAAGCGTGCGTCGAACTTCTCGTAGGCGTAGCGGGTCTCGGCGGTGATGCCGTAGCGGGCATAGTCCTCCGGCAGGACGAAATTCGCATCCGTCGAGCCGAAATAGCCGTTGAAGTTTTCTTCGCAGGTCAGATAGGTGCCCCACGGCGTCCGGCCGGCGCCGCAATTGTTGAAGGTCCCGAGGCAGTCGGTGCCCTTCGGATCTGCCGCGGTCTTGACGAGGTCGGAACCGGCGGCGGGACCCGAAAGCGTCATCGGCGTGTTGTGGTGGATGCGGCGGTTGAACGGGCTGTCGAGCACGATCTGCCAGCCGTTCTCGCCCTCGGCGACTTCCATGACGGTCACGCCCTGCATGTTCTGCAGGATCTTCACGTCGTCGGCCGACTGCGGCACGCCCTTCTCGGTGTGCGGCAGGTTGATTTCCGGGTTCACGTATTCGTGGTTGATGGCGATCACCTGATGGCCGCCGATCACGAAGAGCTCCATCCCGTCGGTATTCTCGCCGAAGACCTTGTCGGAGTTCTCGAGGCTGACGCCCTTCGCCGGATCGACGTCCGGAACGCTGGAGAACAGCGGCTGACCCCACTTGGCGAGCGGCTGCCAGCTGTAGCCTTCCGGAACATGGACCGTGTTGTCGGTGGCGATCGCAACCGGCTTGAACTGGAAGCGGGAAGCCGCCTCCTGGGCTTCGGCCGAGGTCGAGCTCATCAGGTTGCCGAGCGTGCCCATGGCGGCGGCAGCCGAACCGAAGGCAAGCACGCCGCCGAGGAAGCCGCGGCGCGAGATCGCCCGCTCGACGACACGATCGAAATCGGTTTCGGCCGGCGGCGGGTTCTGCAGTTCGTCCCATTCGTCCCAAGAAAGCTTGCTGGTGTCGAAGTCGGTCATGGCTTGCTCCTGTGCTGACGCTGTTGGAATGTCCGAATTGCGGGTTAGCGGGCTGCCGTTACAGTTCTGTGACGGCTCGGCCCGCCCCCATGGAATCGGCGGCAAAGACGGCGAGCCGTTCCTTCGATCGTCGCGGGGTTGAACGGTGTGTCACCCGCAGATCCTGCGAGAAAGCCGGATTTTCCCTGTCATCCCGTGCCGATGGTGACTACGTTAGCAAAAGCCAAATCGATCGGAGACCTTCATGTCGTTCTTTCCCGGAATCGATCCCGCCGCCGGCGACGCGCGGGCCTGCGACGCCATCGAACATCTCATCATTCCCCGCACCAGCGACATCGGCGGGCTCGCCGTGCGCCGCGCACTGCCCTCCGCCAGGCGTCGCCTGGTCGGTCCCTTCATCTTCTTCGACCGCATGGGCCCCGCCGTGCTGAAGGCCGGCGAGGCACTCGACGTGCGCCCGCATCCGCATATCGGCCTCTCCACCGTCACCTATCTCTTCGACGGCGAGATCAAGCACCGCGACAGCCTCGGAACGACCCTCGTCATCCGTCCCGGCGACGTCAATCTGATGACTGCGGGCAGGGGGATCGTGCATTCGGAACGGACGCCGGAAAACCTGCGCGGCAGCCCGCTGTCGATTTCCGGCCTGCAGACCTGGATTGCCCTTCCCGACGAGAAGGAGGAGATCGATCCCGCCTTCGCCCATACCGGGCATGACGAGATGCCCGTCTTCGACGACCGCGGCGCCAGCGGGCGGGTGGTCATCGGCAGCCTCGCCGGCATGACCTCGCCGGTCGGCGTCTTTTCCGATACGCTCTATGTCGACCTGGCGCTCGTGGCCGGCGCCAGTTTTCCCTTCGACGCCGGCCACGAGGAGCGCGCCGCCTATGTCCTGTCCGGTGAGGTGGAGATCGCCGGCGACCGCTTCGGCGCCGACCAGTTGCTGGTTTTCCGCCCCGGCGACGCGATCACGCTGAAGGGTGGCGTGGACGGCTGTCACATCATGCTTTTCGGCGGCGCCGCTCTCGCTTCCCCGCGCCACGTCTGGTGGAACTTCGTTTCCTCGTCGAAGGAACGCATCGAAAAGGCCAAGGAGGAATGGCGCACCGGCAGATTCGACATCGTTCCCGGTGACGAAGACGAGTTTGTCCCTTTGCCCGAAGGCCGTTAACTTCTATATAAGGAGGGCATGGGCCGTTCTGCGGTATTGCCGGGCCGGGAATTTCGGCTTAGGGCGCAGGACCCTTGAACCGACGACATAAGAAGAATGAGGCCTGAGCCCGTGACATCGCTGCCCGAGACCCCCTTGCTCGACAAGGTGAAGCTGCCGACGGACCTGCGTGAACTGGATGATCGTGACCTGCCGCAGCTCGCTCGCGAGGTCCGCGACGAGATGATCGACGCCGTGTCGAAGACCGGCGGGCACTTAGGCGCGGGCCTCGGCGTCGTCGAGCTGACGATCGCGATCCACAAGGTCTTCAATACGCCGCACGACCGTCTGATCTTCGATGTCGGGCATCAGTGCTATCCCCACAAGATCCTCACCGGCCGGCGCGACCGCATCCGCACGCTGCGACAGGAGGGCGGGCTTTCCGGCTTCACCCGTCGCGCCGAGAGCGAATACGATCCCTTCGGTGCGGCACATTCCTCGACCTCGATCTCGGCCGGCCTCGGCATGGCGGTCGCCGCCGAACTCAGCCATACCGATCGCAACGTCATCGCCGTGATCGGCGACGGCGCTATGTCGGCCGGCATGGCCTACGAGGCGCTCAACAATGCCGGCGCGCTCGACGCCCGGCTGATCGTCATCCTGAACGACAACGACATGTCGATCGCGCCGCCGACCGGCGCGATGAGCGCCTATCTGGCGCGGCTCGCCTCCGGCCGCACCTATATGGGTTTCCGCGACTTCGGCAAGAAGCTGACGGCCTATCTCGGCAAGAGCATCGACCGGGCGCTCACCCGCGCGGTCGAGCACGCCCGCGGCTACGTGACCGGCGGAACGATGTTCGAGGAGATGGGCTTCTACCATATCGGCCCGATCGACGGACACTCCTTCGACCACCTGTTGCCGGTGCTGCGCAACGTCCGCGACAACGGCAATGGTCCGGTGCTGATCCATGTCGTGACCCAGAAGGGCAAGGGCTATGCCCCGGCGGAAGCAGCCGCCGACAAGTATCACGGCGTCAACAGGTTCGACGTCATCACCGGCACGCAGGCGAAGGCGAAGCCGAATGCTCCGAGCTATACGGCGGTCTTTGGCGAGACGCTGGTGCAGGAGGCGACGCTCGATGAGAAGATCGTCGGCATCACCGCGGCAATGCCCTCCGGCACCGGCATCGACAAGCTGCAGGAAGCCTTCCCGCATCGCACCTTCGATGTCGGCATCGCCGAGCAGCACGCCGTCACCTTCGCGGCAGGCCTTGCGGCGGAAGGTTACAAGCCCTTCTGCGCGATCTATTCCACCTTCCTGCAGCGCGCCTACGACCAGGTCGTTCACGACGTGGCGATCCAGAGATTGCCGGTGCGCTTCCCGATCGACCGCGCCGGCCTCGTCGGCGCCGACGGGCCGACCCATGCCGGTTCTTTCGATACTGGCTTCCTTGCCGCGCTTCCCGGCTTCGTGGTGATGGCCGCCGCCGACGAGGCCGAGCTGAAGCACATGGTGCGCACGGCCGCGGCCTATGATGAAGGCCCGATCTCCTTCCGCTATCCGCGCGGCGAAGGGGTTGGCGTGCAACTGCCCGAACGCGGCTCTATCCTGGAGATCGGCAAGGGCCGGATCGTCAAGGAAGGCACGAAGATCGCCCTTCTCTCGTTCGGCACGCGCCTTGCGGACTGTCTGGTGGCGGCGGAAGACCTCGACGCCGCCGGACTTCCGACGACGGTGGCCGACGCCCGCTTCGCCAAGCCCCTCGACCACGACCTCATCCGCCGGCTCGCTCGCGAGCACGCGGTGCTGGTGACCGTCGAGGAAGGCGCTGTCGGCGGCTTCGGCAGTCAGGTCCTGCACTTCCTTTCCGGCGAGGGCCTGCTCGACCACGGGCTCAAGATCCGCTCCCTCGTGCTCCCCGATATCTGGATGGAGCAGGGCAAGCCCGAGGCGATGTATGCGAAGGCCGGCCTCGACAGCCGGGGCATCGTCGAGACGGTGTTCCGCGCGCTCGGCCAGAAGGGTTTCGGCCTCGGCGCCGCGGGCTGAACCCAGACACCGTCCCTTAGCTCAAAAGAGAAGGCCCGGATCGCGGCGGCGATCCGGGCCTCTTTCGTGACTGCTTTTGAATGGATCAGAACTCCGACCATTCCTGCTTGACGGCCGCCGAAGACGAACCGCCGCCGAAGGCGCTGGCGACGCGGTTCGCGAGCGCCCGGGCGGGGGAGGCGGCGGGACCGCTGCTTTCCGTTGCCGCCTGAGGCGCCGGACGGCGATCGGCCGGCCGTGACGTGACGGCGGGAGCGGCGGCGCGCGGGACACCGCCGGTTTCGGCGAGCGTGAACTGCGCAAGCAGGCTGTTCAACGAGGCTGCTTTGGTCGCGAGCGAATGGCTGGCGGCGGTCTGTTGCTCGACCATGGCGGCATTCTGCTGCGTGCCCTGATCCATCAGGTTGATGGCGGTGTTGATCTCCTGCAGGCCGGTCGCCTGTTCGCGGCTGGCCGTGACGATCGCCGCGACGTGCTGGCTGATGTCCTGGACGGCGACGACGATCTTTTCCAGTTCCGATCCGGTCTCGCCGACCAGCGCAACGCCGGTGCCGACATGGGCGCTCGAGGTCGCGATCAGCGACTTGATCTCCTTGGCCGCATTGGCCGAGCGCTGGGCGAGCTCGCGCACTTCTTGGGCGACGACGGCAAAGCCCTTGCCGGCCTCACCGGCGCGGGCTGCCTCGACCCCGGCGTTGAGGGCGAGCAGGTTGGTCTGGAAGGCGATGTCCTCGATGACGCCGATGATGTTGCCGATCTCGCCGGAGGATTTCTCGATCTCGTTCATCGCGGCGACCGCATTGCGGACGACGGTACCGGAACGTTCCGCACCGCTGCGGGTGCGGGCGACGAGTTCGCCTGCGTTTTCGGCACGCATGGCGGTGTCCTTGACCGTCGTGGTCACCTGTTCGAGGGCGGCTGCGGTCTCTTCGACCGAGGCGGCCTGCTGTTCGGTGCGCTTGGCGAGGTCGTCGGCGGCGGCACGGATTTCCGCTGCACCCGCATTGATCGCCGCGGCATTGTCGCCGACCGAGCGGAGCGCGCCCTGCAGCTTCTCGAGCGAGTCGTTGAAGTCGACGCGGAGCGGATCGAGTCGCGGTGCGAACTCGCTGCGGATGCGGTAGGCGACGTTGCCCTCGGAAAGCGCCGTCAGGCCGGCGGCGAGCTTGTCCATCGCAAAGGCGATTTCTTCGGCTTCGCGGGCCTTTTCGACTTCCGCAGCGCGGCGTTCCTCTTCGGAGCGCAGCCGCATCGCCTCGGTTTCGCCGGAAAGACGCAGCTTCTCGATGGCGGCATCCTTGAAGACCACGACGGCTTTCGCCATCTGGCCGACTTCGTCGCCGCGGTCGAGTGCCGGGACTTCGATGTCGTGGTCGCCCTCAGCGAGCCGCGTCATCGCAGAGGTCATGCCGACGATCGGGGTCACGATCGAGCGGGCGAGCAGCCAGATCAGAGCGACGGCCATGCCGCCGGCGACGGCGCTGCCGAGGAACAACGCCATCTGGATGTCATTGTGGGCGCCGGCCTGTTCGGCCCGCTTCGCCTCGAGCATCGCGACGACCTGCTGCTTGATGTCGGCAGCCGCCGCGCGGAAGGCATCGAGCTGCCCCTTGGAGGCATTGCGGCCGATCTCGATGATCTCAGATATCGGGGCCTCGGTGTTCTTGCGGGCGGCGAGTTGCGGCTCGGTGAGCTGCGTATGGAAGACGTCGGCCGCCTTCTTCATCGCCTCGAGCGATGCGACCAGACCTGCATCGCCCGCGGCGAGGGTCTCGGCGTCGGCGATCGACTTCAGCATGCGTTCGCGATGGGCGAAGACGTCGTTGTAGGTGCTCTCGCTGCGGAACAGCAGGTAACCACGCTGGTTCACCGCCTGCTCCAGCATGGATTCCAGCGCGTTGTCCACGGAGGCGAGGATCTGTTCGGCGCGCTCCTGCTCCTGGGAGACGAGCTTGGCGTTCCAGGCCTGCAGCAGGACGACCGCGGAGGCAACGAAGCATCCGGCCATGATCGCCATGAAGGTCACGATCAGTTTTTTACTCAGCGACAAGTTCTTGATGGACATGCCAAAGGTCTTTCACGCTCGAATATCTGTCGGCAGGCGGGCGCACGGCCCGGCCGGATCGGCTTGCGGGAGGGCATGATCGGGCCTTGGCCGGAGCGCTGCCGTCATGGCGCGCTGTATCGATGGGCGGAACCGGCGATCGGCCCACCCTGTAACGGATTACCCTTACAATCCGTTAGCAGGCGCTGATGAAATTGACGGAACCGAAATCCAGCGAAAAAGAGTTACTCGGAAGGCACCAGCAGCAGAAAATCGAGGTCCTTCTGCGGGTAGAAGTCCTCGGCCGTCATCTCGAACGTGGTCGGGCCGACCTTTTTGACGCCCTCGCCGCAGAAGCTGATGTAGTTCTTCGGGCTTCCCTTGTCGACGGTCAGCTTGAAATGCTTGATCGGTCCACCCCAGTTCGCCCCGGTGGTGAGCACGTAGGATATCCAGCTCTCCATGAAATAAGGACCGGTCTGGTCGCTCGCCGCCTTCTCGAGCTTGGCCGCCGTCTTCACGAAGGCCTCGTCGATGCAGTACTTCTTGAGGTATTCCTCGTAGCTGTAGCCCGGCTTGCCGTCCTGGATGAAGGAGAGACCGGCGGTTCCGCCGACGCCCGGCTTGTACTCGTGATGGACGCGCACCTCCTTGCCGGCGGGAAAGGTCGTCTTCCACCAATAGGCCGATTTCAGCGTCCAGAGCGGCATCGGATGGTGCTCCCAGCCCTTGCCGGCATCGTAGGCGTCGTCGAAGATAAGACCACGCGCCGTCCAGTCGGAGAGTACTTCCGGGGGAAGCTTTTCGAGTGCCGCATAGGTGGCGTCGCTGAAGGGCAGGAGGGGAATGCCGCGGGCGGTCACCTCCTCGGTCATGTCGAGCCCGGTCGCATAGACGCGCTGCTGCAGGTCCGGCGTGATCGCCTTGCCGTCCTGCGTCACGGTGAAGCCGAGGAAGTTGTCGGACTGGGCGTCGCCGATCGCGACATTCGCGTCCGGCCCCGCCGTCAGGTCGGGCATCGGGAAGGCGACGTAGGATTCGACGTCCTTGTCGGAGCCGTTGCGGAAGACATAGTCGACGGTCACCTTGTCCGGCGAGATGAAGAGGTCTTCGCTCTCCATCGAGACGTCGGTCGTCTGGACATAGACGAGGCCGCCGGCCTTGAGTTCGGCCATCGTGTCGTTGGCGACGGCCGCCGGCGCGGCAGCAACACCCGAAAGGAGAACCAGGAGAGCTTTCTTCATCGCGAGAATCCTTCTGCGTCAGGGCTGGCCACAGTTAGCGACCGATTCCGGGAACGGTCAATGACCCGTAAGATGGCACCAGAAAAAGCCCTTCGGGCGAGGACGAAAAGGGGCTGCGGAACAAAAGGCTTGCCACGGCCTCCTTTGCGGGCCATGGACAGCCGCATGACCACAGCCGATCCCCAACGCCTCGACCAGTTGCTGGTCGCCCTCGATATCGTCGCCAGCCGCTCGCGGGCGCGCGATGCGATCCAGCGCGGCACCGTCAAGGTCGACGGCAAGGTCGTGACCAAGCCGAGCCTCGTCTTTTCAGCGGACGTGACGATCGAGATCGACGATCCGGCACAGGACTATGTCTCGCGCGCCGCGCTGAAGCTCGTCGCCGGCCTCGACCATTTCGGCCTCGATCCGTCGGGACAGGAATGCCTCGATGTCGGCGCCTCCACCGGCGGCTTCACCGAAGTGCTGCTGAAGCGCGGTGCCGCCCACGTGACGGCGATCGATGTCGGCCACGACCAGATGCATCCCCGCGTCGCCGCCGATCCCCGCGTGACCAACATCGAGGGGCTCAACGCGCGCTATCTCGAAAGCGACGATATCGACGGACGGCCGATTTCCTTCGTCGTTTCGGACGTCTCCTTCATCTCGCTGAAGCTCGCCCTGGCACCGGCGCTCGACATTGCGGAGCCGGGCAGCCACTGCCTGCTGCTGGTCAAGCCGCAGTTCGAGGCCGGGCGCGATGCGATCAGCAAGGCCGGCCTCTTGAAGGACCCGGCCTCGGCACCGGCGGTCGCCGCCGAACTCGAGCGCTGGCTCGTCGAGGACATGGGCTGGCAGAGCCTCGGCCTCATTGCCTCTCCGATCGCCGGCGGCGACGGCAACCAGGAATTCCTCCTCGCAGGGCGCAAACCATGAGCACCGAAACCGTCACCATCAACAGCCTCGGCGCCCAGGGCGACGGCATCGCCCACGGTCCCGCCGGCCCGATCTACGTGCCCTTTGCCCTTCCCGGCGAGACCGTCGCGATCGCCCGGGTGAAGAACCATGGCACGGTGATGTCGACAAGCGTCGCCTCGCCCGACCGCATCCAGCCCGCCTGTCGCCATTTCGGCCCGGAGGGTGTCGGCGGCAGCTGCGGCGGCTGTTCGCTGCAGCACCTTGCGCGGCCGGCCTACGGCGCCTTCAAGCGCTCGCTGGTGGTCGCGGCGCTGAAATCGAAGGGCCTGGAGCCGGAAGTCGGCCCGCTCGTAGAGGCGGAGGCCGGAGAACGCCGGCGCGTCGTCTTCGCCGCCCGTCGCACGGAGAAGGGCCTGCTTCTCGGCTTCAACCAGGCCGAAAGCCATCATATCGTGCCGATTGAGGAATGTCCCGTCATCTCGGCCGGCATTTTCGCGCGGCTGGAGGCGGTCCGCACGATCGGCCTTGCTGCCGCCGGTGCTGATGCCTTCCGCATCACGGTGATCGAGAGCCTGACCGGCCTCGACGTTGCGATCGACGGCGTCAAGCAGCTTTCGGACCGCCAGCGCCGCGACGTGACGGAGGCCGTGCTGAAGCTTCGCGGCATCGCGCGCGTCTCGGTCAACGGTGAGATCGTGATCGAACCGCAGAAGCCGCTTCTCGATTTCTCCGGCGTCAGGGTTTCCCCGCCGCCGGGCGCCTTCACCCAGGCGACGATGGCCGCCGAGGAGGCGATGGCAAGGCTTGCGCTCGATCATGTCGGCAAGGCAAAGCGCGTCGCCGATTTCTTTGCCGGTGTCGGCACGTTCGCGCTGCGGCTCGCGCGCACGGCCCAGGTGCATGCCGTCGAATCCGACGAGAAGGCGCTGAAGGCGCTCGATCATGCCGCCCGCAACACGCAGGGCCTGAAACCCGTTTCGGTCGAAAAGCGTGACCTCTTTCGCCGGCCGCTGATGGTCTCGGAACTGAAGACCTTTGACGCCGTCGTCTTCGATCCGCCTCGGGCCGGCGCCGAGGCGCAGTGCCGCGAGCTCGCCCGCTCGGCGGTAAAGAAGATCGTTGCTGTCAGCTGCAATCCGCTGTCGCTCGCCCGCGATCTCGCGATCCTGGTCGAGGGCGGCTATTCGATCATCGGCGTGACCCCGATCGACCAGTTCCTCTGGACGCCGCATGTCGAGGTCGTCGCGACCCTCGTCAGGCGCTGATCCGACCTCAATAGGCGTAGAGCGTACCGCTTCCGACCATACCCGCGCAGCGGCAGCGTCCGCCAACGCGGCCGGGCCTTGCGGGGCAGGACCACTTTTCGTCGGTTTCCGCGCTCGCCGGCGGATCGATCACGCAATAGAAGCGCTGGGGCCGCATGCCGGGCGGCGGCGCCGGCCTGTTCGACTCGCTGTTGATCGTTCCCGAACCGTCGTCCTGCACCAGGTGCAGCAGGCCGTCCTCGGTCGCAAATGGTCCCGGAACGGCGGTTCCCGCCGTCAGGAGAAGGGCCAGGCACAGGATCATCGCGCGCATCGGTTTCATCCTCCAGCTGTGATGCTCGTTCTTTTAGCCGGCAGGAATTAAAGAAGCGCGAAGAGGCGGTTTTGTGGTGGTGGACAGAGCGAGGCCGGCCGCGGGGAGGGCTCGCCGGTCTTCCTCAGCCTTTCGCTTTCAGGAAGGCCTCGAAGGCGGCGCGGGCTTCGGCGCTCTTCAGCCGCTCGACGAAGAAGGCGAGTTCCTCTTCCATCCGCACGAGCAGTTCGCCGCGATCGCCGCGGATGAGGTCGCGGGCGATCCGCATGGCCTCCGGCGGCTTGGCGGCGATCGAGGCGGCGAGTTTCAGCGTTTCCGCCTCGACGGCCTCCGGCGCGACGACCTTCCAGATCAGTCCGGCGGCGCGTGCCTCTTCGGCCGAAAAGCCTTCGCTGGCGGCGAGCATGGCAAAGGCGCGCTGGTGGCCCATCATGCGCGGGGCGAGCAGGCTCGATCCCGCTTCCGGCACGAGCCCGAGATCCACGAACGGCGTCCTGAACAGGCTGCGGTCGGAGGCGATCGTCATGTCGCAATGCATCTGGATCGTCGTGCCGATGCCGATGGCAAGGCCGTCAACGCCCGAGACCACCGGCTTGGAAACGCTCCAGAGCGCCTTGAGGAAGCCGAAGGCGGCCGGTTCGCCGACAGCGCCGGCCATCGCGAAAGCGAGGAAATCCGCCATGTCGTTGCCGGCGGAGAAGCAGCCCTCGGTGCCGAGAAAGGCAACGCACCGGATCGCCGGATCGTCCTCGGCAGCGAGCAGGCCGTCGGTCATCTTCGCATACATCGCCTGCGTGATGGCGTTCTTCTTTTCCGGCCGGTTGAACCGGATCACCAGCACGCCGGGATGGGCTTCGGGGCGCTCGATCAGAATGTGGTCGGTCATCTGGGTCTTCCTAGAGTGGCGGCGCTACCCCCCTTGAGGGGGAGGGTCGGAGCGAAGCTCCGGGGTGGGGTGATCAAAGACATTTATCTGCAACCTTGTGGGAGGAATGTCACCCCCACCCGCCGCTCACGCGGCGACCTCCCCCCTCGAGGGGGAGGTGTAACCTCAAGCAAACAGCACCCGCGCCGCCGTCAGGCTCGCGGCGCCGTTGACGACGCGGTCCTTGAGGGCTGCGGTTTCGGCGATCAGGTTTTCCGCGGCGAAGCGGCAGAGTGCGATGCGGGTGTCGCGGCCGTTCTCTTCGTCGGCAAGCCCGCCCTTGGCGAGATAGCAGCCGGTGAGGGCAAGGCCGAACAGCCGCTGGTAGGGCGTGGCGCCGGAAAGGGCTGCCGCGGCATCGCCCTCAGCGAGACGCGCGAGCATCCATTCGGTCGTTTCTTCGAGATCGGCGAGGCTCGCATCGAGACGGTCGGCGGTGGTGCCGAAGCCATCGAGGTTGGAGCCGCGCACGGCCTTGGCGATCTCCTTCAGCTCGGCGATGAAGCCGCGCACCTGCGCGCCGTCCGACAGCGGCAGCTTGCGGGTGACGAGGTCGGCGGCCTGGATGCCGTTGGTGCCTTCATAGATCGGGGCGATGCGGGCGTCGCGCAGGTAGCGGGCGGCGCCGGTCTCCTCGATGAAGCCCATGCCGCCATGCACCTGGATGCCCATCGACGCGACGTCGACACCGGCATCGGTGGCAAAGGACTTGGCGATCGGGGTCAGAAGCGCGCCGCGCTCGGCCCACTTTTTCGCCTCGGCGCCTTCCGTGTGGTGCGACATGTCGATGGCATGGGCGCAGGTGTAGCAGATGGCGCGCGAGCCTTGAGTCAGCGCCTTCATCGTGATGAGCGTGCGGGCTACGTCCGGATGCTCGATGATCGGGCTCATGCCGGAACCGCTCCAGCCAGGCGCCTTGCCCTGGGTGCGTTCCTTGGCATAGGCGACCGCCTTCTGGGTGGCGGCTTCGCAGATCGCCACGCCCTGCATGCCGACGGCGAGGCGCGCATTGTTCATCATGGTGAACATGCAGGCCAGCCCCTTGTTCTCTTCGCCGATCAGATAGCCGATCGCGCCCGGCTCGTCGCCGAACTTGCCGTCGCCGTAGATCATGGTGCAGGTCGGCGAGCCGTGGATGCCAAGCTTGTGCTCGAGCGAATGGCAATGCAGGTCATTGCGGGCACCGAGCGAGCCGTCGTCATTCACCAGGAATTTCGGCACGAGGAACAGCGAGATGCCGCGGGTGCCGGCCGGCGCGTCGGGCAGCCGGGCGAGAACCAGATGGACGATGTTGTCGGTGACTTCGTGCTCGCCCCAGGTGATGAAGATCTTCTGGCCGAAGATGCGGTAGGTGCCGTCGTCGCGACGTTCGGCGCGTGTCTTCATCACGCCGAGGTCGGAGCCGGCATGCGGCTCGGTGAGATTCATCGAGGCGGTCCATTCGCCGGACACCATCTTGTGCAGGAACGTTTCCTTGAGCGCGGCGCTGCCATGGGTGGCCAGCGCTTCGGACGCGCCCATGGTGAGCGTTGGGCCGAGCGCGAAGGCCATCGAGCCGGAGTTCCACATTTCCAGCGCGGCGACATTCAGCATATGGGGCAGCGCCTGACCGCCGAATTCTTCCGGAGCGACCAGCGCATTCCACCCGCCCTCGGCCCAGTGGCGATAGAGCTCGGCCCAGCCGTCCGGCACGAGAACCTTGCCGTCGACAAGCCGCGCGCCCTGCCTGTCGCCGATCTCGGCAAGCGGCGCCACCTCGTCGCTCGCAAAGCGTCCGGCTTCGGACAGGATCGCATCCACCAGGTCGTCGCTGAGGTCTCCGAGGCGTCCCTCGTCGATCGCCTTGGAAAGGCCGGCCACATGCTTCAGGGTGAATGCAATCTCGTCTACCGGCGCCTTGTACATGCGCATGTTCCTCCTGCTGATGTCCCGTTATTTCCGCGGCCGGTCCTCCGGGCATGATGCGGAAATCGTGTCCACTGGCTAATTGATTTTTACGTAAACGTCAAATCGTTTTGCGGGGGCGAGACGTGGGGATCGGGACGCCGTGAGCGCGCCCGATCGATCTCCCTTCGAGGGGGAAGCGGGCCGAAAGGGCCGAGGGGCAGGCGGCAGGAGCCGAAGCCGGGGAGTGGGCCGCTGCCCGCCGCTCAGAATTCTTCCCAGTCGTCAATGGCGAGCGCGGTGCTGCCGCGAACCGGGGCGGTCTTCGGCGCGGCGGCCGGCTGCGGGCGTGACGCCGGCCGTGAGACCGGGGCGGCCATGGCCGGTTGCGCTGCCGGGGCAACGGCGCGCTCGGCGGCTGCGAGCCGGAACTGGCCGATCAGCTCTCGCAGCTTGGCAGTTTCCATGGCGAGGCTCGAGCTCGCCGCGGTCGATTGTTCGACCATGGCGGCGTTCTGCTGGGTCGTCTGGTCCATCGAGTTGACGGCGGTGTTAACCTCGGCAAGCCCGATCGACTGTTCCTTCGCCGCAGTGGCGATCGAATCCATGTGCTGGTTCATCTCGGTGATGAAGCCGCTGATCGCCTCCAGCGCCACGCCGGTGTCGCGCACCAGCTTCACACCGTTTTCCACCTCGTCGGACGAGTTCTGGATGAGCCCCTTGATCTCGCGAGCCGCCTGGGCGGAGCGCTGGGCAAGCTCGCGCACTTCCTGGGCGACGACGGCGAAACCCTTGCCGGCCTCACCGGCGCGGGCCGCCTCGACGCCGGCGTTGAGGGCCAGCAGGTTGGTCTGGAAGGCGATCTCGTCGATGACGCCGATGATGTTGGAGATCTGCTGCGAGGACCCCTCGATGCGCCGCATCGCTTCTTCGGCGCTGGCGACGACGCCCGCCGATTTCGCCGCGCCCTGGTTCGCCTGGGCGGCGACGGTGCGGGCATCTTCCGTGCGTCGGGTCGAGGAGTTGACGTTGGCGGTAATCTCGTCGAGTGCGGCGGCGGTCTCTTCGAGCGAGGCGGCCTGCTGTTCCGTGCGCCTGGAGAGGTTTTCCGCGGCCGTCGCCATCTCGCGAGCGCCGCTGTCCATGGTTGAAACGCTGTGCTGAATGACCTGCAGCGTCGAGGAAAGCTGGCGGACGGACTGGTTGAAGTCGCGGCGCAGCTCTTCGAAATCGGCGGCGAAGGCTTCGTCGAGCTCGAAGGACAGGTCGCCGGAAGCGAGCCGCTTCAGCCCGGCGGCGAGGCCAGAGGTTGCGATCCGCATCCGTTCGGCGGCTTCCGCTTCGGCGCGCTGCTGGCCGGCGATCCGGTCGATCTCCGCCTGCCGGCGGTTTTCTTCGGCCTCGGCCTCCAGACGCTTGTTGGTGATGGCCGCCTGCCGGAAGATTTCGACGGCGCCCGCCATCTGGCCGATTTCGTCGCTGCGGCCGGCATAGGGGATCTGCGCATCGGTGTCGCCGTTGGCAAGCCCGCGCATCGAGCGCGTGATGCGCTGGATCGGATTGGCGACCCCGGCGACGGTGAACAGCATCGCCGCACCCGCGATGAGCATTGCAAGCACGCTCACGGAGACCATCAGGACCTGAATGACGTCGAACCTGGCCTCCATGTCGTGATGCACGGCATCCGCCTGCTCGACATAGTGATCGACCATCGTGTCGATCGCTTGGTCGCTTGCGTCGCCATACTTCTGCAATTCGTTGGTGAATGCGGCAGTGGCCTCTTCATTCTTGTTCTCGCGGGATAGCGCAAGCACCTGTTCGCCGTGTTGGACGTAGGCGTCGAGGGTTCCCGTCACCTCGGCGATCAGCTTCTGCTCTTCGGTCCCCGTGATGAATTGTTCGTTCTGCTTGCGGATCAGCTCGCGCTGGAAATCCACATAGGTCTTGATGTCCTCTTCGACAGCGGCCATGGCTTCCGGCGTGAGGCTCATGATGTGCCGGGCATAGGCGAGCCGGATGTCGACCATGCCCTTGTCCATCAGCCGCACCTGGTTGGTCGAAGGCAGCGCCCGGTCGGCAATTTCACTTGCACGGTCGAAAACACCGGAAATACCGGAGATGGCGACAAAAGCGAGGCCACTGGTAATGACGGCGATCGACGCCAGGCTCAGGATCAGCGAGGTCTTGACGGTTGGGCGCTTCATGGAAATTCCTTCTGAAAAAAAACGGCTCCGTGCACCGGGAAGGGACATGCGGAGATGGCGGTAATCGGAAAGCATGATCGGTTCGAAAGTGGCCCTGGGGCCCGCTCACGACTGGCGATGACCTTGCGCGTGGCCACTTCATTTCGCCTGCCTCGCAAAAATTGCAGGGCAATACTGTTTATCAATGTAATGGTTGAAAAGCTGTTAATTACGGCTGAATTGTTAAACTAACCTGCAAACAAAAAGATTTCAGGATTTCAGTATTTCGTAATTGTAGCCGTTAAATCTGAAAATGCTCATTGATTATATTTGACCAATGTCAATTTCGAAGGAAGTTTATGATCGGGAAGATTTTCCGTCGATAGATGTGGAAATACTGGAAAGTAGAAGGCGGATTGCAGGCAAGCGCAAGCATCTCCCGCCCGCGAACGAAAGCTCTGAGATTCTCTGGATGCCGATGGGTTATTCGCGGTCGAGAGGTTCGGTGCCCTGCGGCTTGCCGGCGCGGTCGAGGCGGATCTTCTCGATACGGTTTTCGGCGGCGGCCAGCAGCGTTTCGCAATGCTTCTTCAATTGTTCGCCGCGCTCGTAGATGGCGATAGACTCGTCAAGCGCCACGTCGCCACGCTCCAGCCGCGCCACGATGCTCTCCAGTTCGGCGACGGCCTTTTCGAACGAATAGCCGGAAAGATCGGCCTGGGGGGCGCTTTCGGTCATGGTCAACCCTTCATCAGTCTCATGATATGCATGCCCGCCGATTCGGCGAGGCCTTCCAGATCATAGCCGCCTTCGAGGAGGCTGACGACCCGGTTATGGGCGAATTTGTCCGCCACTTCCATCACCCGCCCCGTCGCCCAGTCGAAATCCTCGCCGACGAGATTGAGTTGCGCCAACGGGTCGCGATGGTGCGCGTCGAAGCCGGCGGAGATCAGGACGAGATCGGGCCGGAAGTTCTCGAGCGCCGGCAGGACGCGCGCCTTGAACGCCTCGCGGAAGTGCTCGCTGCCCGTGTTCGGCGAGAGCGGAGCGTTGACGATGTTGCCGAAGGCGCCGGTCTCTTCCTTCTTGCCCGTGCCGGGATAGAGCGGCATCTGGTGCGTCGAGCAGAAGAGCACGGAGCGCTCGTCCCAGAAGATGTCCTGCGTGCCGTTGCCGTGATGCACGTCCCAGTCGACGATCGCCACCCGCTCGACGCCGTGATGCCGCATGGCATGGCGGGCGGCGATGGCGATCGTGTTGAACAGGCAAAAGCCCATGGCCTTCGCCTTTTCGGCATGGTGGCCTGGCGGGCGGCAGGCGACGAAGGCGTTGGCGATCTCGCGTGCCATCACCGCGTCGACGGCCGCCATCGCGCCGCCGATCGCCGTCAGTGCCGCCTGCAGGCTTTTCGGCGAGACATAGGTGTCGGTCTCGACACGGTTGATCTCGCCCTCTTCCTCGGGGATCCGCCGCTTGATTGCGGCGAGGTGCTCTTCCGGATGGGCAAGCAGCACCGCGTCCTCGTTCGCCTGTGGCGCCTCTGCCCGCTGGAGCGGCGCGAAATTCGGATGCTCGAGCGCGATGTTGATCGCGCGCAGCCGGTCCGGCCGCTCCGGATGGCCGGGTGGCGTCAGGTGCTCCAGAAAAACCGGGTGCTCGTAGAGGCGTGTGGTCATGGTCGTTCCCGGGTCAGATGATGTTCTCGGCCGGTCGGCCCGAAGTAGCCTTCTCTGTCTTCATGGACCAATCTAGGATCTCACGGCGCGCGGCGCCAGCACTCCGCCGAACCGATTGACAACTGTCAACAGAAGCCGTGGTTCCGGCCGCTCCTTGTTCTTCCTCGTCGAATGAACGTATAAATGCCCTGGCATGAGGGAGAGGGCAGGCAGGCCATGGACGACATCGAGCGCGTCGAAGTGACGGAAATCATCGTTCCCTATCGCGACATCGATATGACGGGGCGGATGCACAATGCCGCCTATCTCGCCCATGCCGAGACCGCACTCAGCCACTTCTGGCGCTATCGCCCGCCGCTGGAGGCTGAACCGCATTTCCAGCCGACGAAGATCGAAATCCGCCTGCACGAGCCGCTGCATCTCGACGATCGCGTGAAGCTCACCGTCCGCGTCGACAAGATCGGCATGAAGTCGGTCGGCTTCGACATCCTCATCCAGCGCGAGGGGACGCTCGCCGCCGAAGTCGAGATCGTCTGGGCGGCGACCGGCAGGAACGACGACGAGCCGGTCACGCTGCCGGAAACCCTGCGCGACTGGCTCTACAGTTATCTGCCGTGAGGCAAGGCGACGCGTCTCGCGCTCACGCTCCCGTCACCCGCCAGATGACGTCGCCGACATCGTCAGCCACCAGCAGCGAGCCGTCGGGCCCGATGGTCACGCCCACCGGGCGGCCATAGGAGAATTTCTCGTCCGGCGAGAGGAAGCCCGTCAGGATGTCGCGCGGCGGGCCGGAAGGCTTGCCGTTTTCGAAGGGCACGAAGATCACCCTGTAGCCGGAGAGCGTCGAGCGGTTCCACGAACCGTGCTGGCCGATGACCATGCCGTCCGGGAAGCCGGGCAGGGTGCCCGCCGGCAGCCAGCAGAGGCCGAGCGAAGCGGTGTGGCCGCCGAGCGCATAATCGGGCCGGATCGCAGTCGCGACGAGGCCGGGTGCCTGCGGCACGCGGTCGTCGACCGTCTGGCCCCAGTAGCAATAGGGCCAGCCGTAGAAGCCGCCGTCCTTCACCGAGGTGAGGTAGTCGGGCGGCGTCTCGTCGCCGAGGCCGTCGCGCTCGTTGACCACCGTCCAGAGTGCGCCCGTGGTCGGCTCGAAGGCGAGGCCTACGGGATTGCGCAGGCCGCCGGCGAAGATGCGGCTCTTCTCCGTCTTGAGGTCGATCTCGTAGATGCAGGCGCGGCCTTCCTCGGCCGCGAAGCCGTGTTCGGCGATGTTGCTCAGAGAACCGACGCCGACATAGAGCTTGCTGCCGTCCTGGCTCGCGAGCACGCTGCGGGTCCAGTGGCCGGCCGGCTTGAAATCGGCGATCTTGCGGCCCTGCGCGGCGATCCGGGTGGTGCCGTCGGTATAGGGATAGGCCATCAGCCCATCGGTATTGCCGACATAGAAAGTGCCGTCGAGCAGTGCCATACCGAAGGGATGGTTGAGCCCCTCCATGAAGGCGTGGCGGACCTCCGCGGTGCCGTCGCCGTCATTGTCGCGCAGCAGCGTGATGCGGTTCGGGCTGTCGCCGACGGCCGCCGCCCGCTTCATCGTCGCATACATCGCATAGTCGAACGGTGTGCGCATGCGCCCGCCGTCGACGCCGAGCGCTTCCGAGGCGAGCACGTCGCCGTTCGGCAGCACGTAGATCCAGCGCGGGTGCTTCAGCCCCTTGGCGAAGGCATTGACCTTGAGCCCCGGCGCGGCCGTCGGCGTGTGGCCTTCGGTCCAGCCCCTGGCGGTTGGCATCTTCAGCGTGGGGATGCGCTGGGGCTTGGCCTCCGGGATGATCGGTGCCCCGCCGAGGGCCGGCTTGCCGTTACCCGCACCGCCACGGCGCATGAGGATCATCGCGGCCCCGATCAGGGCGACGAACCGACCGAACAATCCCAACATGCCTGCACTCCTCTTCGAAATGTCCCGCGGCACCATAGCCGAAGCGCTTGCGACGCGGAACTGACCAAACGCAAATTCTACCGAAGAAACAAGAGCCTTCATTCGGCCCCAGCGAGGGCGGTCTTGCGCGGGTTTCCGACCAGACCCACATCGCCTGCAGGAGCGGTTCGAGCGCCATGCCGAATGGTGTCATCGACCATTTCGGCTTTCGGCGGCACTTCCGGATGGACGGTGCGGGCGATCGCGCCGTCGACAGGCGGCCGACAGTCTTCGACGTTGACGGGCCGCGGGTCTTGCCCGCGGCCGCGCGTGTCTCAGGCGCGGTGCGGCAAGAGCGGATAGCCGACCATCACGGCGCGGCCGGCAAGGGCTGCGATCGCCGCCTTGATGAGGTCGCCGGGAATGAAGGCGAGCGAACCCATGAAGGCCTTGGACAGGCCGAGCCCGGCGCCGAAGGCGAGATAGCCGATGCCGAAGAGATAGACGACGACGATGCCGCCGATCACCGAGGCTGCGAAGAAGCCGAGCGTCTGCGGCAGGGCGTCCATCGCCGGCTTGCCGAAGCGTTCGGCGATCTGGCCGGTGACATAGGCGCCCGGCACCCAGCCGATCAGGAAGCCGACGGTCGGGCCGGCGAAGACGGCAAGGCCGCCGCGCCCGCCGGAGAGCACCGGCAGGCCGATCGCCACCAGGATGATGACGAGAACCGGCGCCAGCGCCCCGCGCTTTGCCCCGAGGATGACGCCGGCGAGCATGACGCCGAGCGTCTGGGCCGAGATCGGCACGTTGAACGGCAGCATGATCGGCGGCACGAGGCCGAGCACGACGATGATCGCCGCAAAGAGCGCAACGAGAACGAGATCGCGGGTATTCATGGCAGCCTCCTTGGGAAATCCCCTGTTTTCCTGCTCATTGACCCCGAATTCCCCTGGCGTCAATGGCCGCGGCGATGCTGTCCGCGTCCTTGAGCGTCTGGATGACCAGCGGACCGAGCAGGGTGGAGGGCCGGATGGCAAGCCCGCGGGCGGCATGCGCCTCGCGGATCGCCTGGTAGCGGGCGAGGATTTCCGGCACGAAGCGGATGACGAGGCCGACGGCAAGCCCGATGTCGGAGGCCTTCACGAGCCCGGCCCTTTCGAGCGGGCGGGCGGCGGCGGCGATCGTGTCGATGAAATCGGAAATGCCAGTCGTCGCGGTGACGGCGGCCGCCATCAGCACGAGCGCGGAAAGCCGCAGCAGCGTCAGCAGCGCTTCGCCGGCGGAATTGACGAGGAGGTTGAAGAGCGCCACCAGCGCCACGGTCAGGAGGATCGGCAGCAGCGGCCGGAGGGCCGCCCGGAGCGGCTGGCCGAGGCCGAAATAGACGAAACCGGCGAGGGCGAGTGCCGCCCCCGGAACCGCGGGGTTGCGGGTTGCGAAGACCGCCACCGCAAAGACCGCGAGCGCGGTCAGCTTGATCGCGGGTTTGAGCCGGTGCAGCCACGTATCGCCGGCGACGTAGAGGCTCCTCATCGAAGCGCGATCTCCCGGTAGAGGCCGACCGCCTCGTCCGCCGCGCCGTCGAAGACGAGCTTCGCCCGGTCGAAGACCAGAACGCGCGGAAAATCGGCGATCAGCGAGAGGTCGTGGCTGATGACGATGGCATTCTCCTCCAGCCCGCGGATCGCTCCCTCGACCAGCGCCCGGTTCCTGAGGTCGAGCTGGTTGGTCGGCTCGTCGAAGATGACGATCTCGGGCCGCATCACCATCACCGCGGCGAGCGCGGCCAACTGCACTTCGCCGCCGGAAAGTTCGTGTGGCCGGCGGTCGGCGAGCGCCGTCAGCGAAAAGCGGTCGAGCACCGCGTTCACCGCCCGGTCGAGCGCCTCGCCCTTCAGCCCGCGGCTCTTCGGCCCGAAGGCGATGTCGTCGCGGATGATCGGCAGGATGATCTGGTTTGCCGGGTTCTGGAAGATGAAGCCGACGCGGGCGAGCACCGCCTTCGCGTCATCGACCGTGTCGAACCCGTCGACCGTCACCTTGCCGGCGCTCGGCTTGACGAGGCCGTTGATCAGCCGCGCGAAGGTGGTCTTGCCGGAGCCGTTGAGCCCGATCACGCCGATGCGGCGCTCGCTGAGCGAAAGGCTGAGCGGCTCCAGCGCCACCCGCTCGCCGTAACGCACTTCGGCCCGGTCGAATGTGATCTGCAATGCTCGGGTCCCCGTCCTTGGTCCGGGCCCTCTATAGACCGGAGCGGAGGTGAGGGGAATATGCGACGCTGCAGGGAGCTTGTGCGATGCCCCTCATCCCCCTGACGGCAGGGCAATTGCCTATGAATTTTGAGCAGCGCACGAAGCGGGCTCCCTCTTCTCCCCGGCGGGGAGAAGGTGGCCCGCAGGGCCGGATGAGGGGGGCGCGAAGCGCAAAAGCCGTGCCGGGCAGCCCCCTCATCGCCTCGCATACGCTCGGCACTTCTCCCCGAGGGGAGAAGAGGGAGGCCGCAGCCGCCACCGCTATCCCAAATGCGATTGCCTTGCCCCTGACGCGGAGAAGGACGCGCGCCGCAACGTGTCTTCCCCTCTCGCAGCGTGCGGGGGTCCGAAGGACGGGCAGGGACACGCGGCTCTGCCCCGGCAGGTAGGGTGAGGGGCAATTCCAAGCCACAAGCAGGCAACTGCAACAACGCCATCCACCCATTGAACATATCAAGAACATTCGCTAGCTTGCCGTGCATGGCGATTCCGATCAGCAACCGGCAGGCACGGCGTATCTTCCTCGAACGGCAGGGGCTGTCGCGGCCGCCGAACCGCATGCTCGGAAAGGAGGGTCTCTACGAGCTGATCCACGACCTCGGCTTCGTCCAGGTCGACAGCATCGCGACGGTGGAGCGCGCCCATCACCAGATCCTGTTTTCCCGCAACCAGACCTACCGGCCGGAGCACCTGAGCGCGCTTCTCGAAAAGGACCGCGCGCTCTTCGAGCACTGGACGCACGACGCCTCGATCATCCCCTCCGCCTTCTTTCCCTACTGGAAGCACCGGTTCGCCCGCCGCGAGGGCCATATCCGCGAGAACTGGCGCAAGTGGCAGGGGGAGGGCTTCGACCAGGCCTTCGAGGAGACCTACGAGCGCATCCGCGAGACCGGCCCGGTGATGGCCCGCGACGTGAAGGCGGAAGATCACAAGTCCGGCGGCTGGTGGAACTGGCACCCGTCGAAGACGGCGCTCGAATTCCTCTGGCACACCGGCAAGCTTGCGATTTCCGCGCGCGAGAACTTCCAGAAGGTCTACGACCTCGCCGAGCGGGTGATCCCGTCCGAGCACTTTTCCGCCGAGGTCGATCACGACGCCTTCATCGACTGGGCCTGCCGCGGCGCGCTCGCGCGGCTCGGCTTCGCCAGCCATGGCGAGATCGCCGCCTTCTTCGACCTCGTCACCCCGCAGGAGGCGAAGGCCTGGGTGGAAGCGCACCGCGACGAGCTTGAGGAAGTCTCGCTCGAAACGGTGGACGGCAAGCCGCGCGCCTCCTTCGCCCTTGCCGGGAGCCTGCCGGCACTCCTCGACCCGCCGGAGCCGCCGCCCCGCATCCGCACCTTGAGCCCCTTCGACCCGCTGATCCGCGACCGCAACCGCACCGAACGGCTCTTCGGCTTCTTCTACCGCATCGAGATCTTCGTGCCCGAGCCGAAGCGCGAATACGGCTACTACGTCTTCCCGCTCCTCGAAGCCGACCGGCTCGTCGGCCGCATCGACATGAAGGCGGATCGCAAGACGGACGTGCTGGCCGTCCGGCGCCTCTGGTGGGAGCCGGGCGTCAAACCCTCCGCCGGGCGGATGGAAAGGCTGGAGGCCGAGCTTTCCCGCATCGCCAAATTCGCCGGCGTGGAGAAGGTGGAGTATGGCGAGGGATGGTGGGGGTGAGGGGGATGGAGGGGCGCTGAGGTTCTGTCCGTTATTGAGGACGTTCGATGGTGTTATATGGCCCTAATGGACATTCAAAAACTTCGGAGTGAGTTGTGTCCGTAGGCGTATACCCTTGCGGATAGGTCCCATATCCCCGCCTTATGTCCGATCTCTCATGACAGACGCTGCGCAGAAAGATCGTAGTCACTACCGGCAGTGAGTTTTGTTATCGCAGACCGCCAGCGACCCCATGGGGGAAGCCGCCACACGAAGCTGCTTAAATACCCCCTCGTAAAAATTTGTAGTTTTCGAGATGGCATCCCTATCTGATGGCTCTAAATGTTGGTTCTAACCGTAGCGAACAACATCCTCCTCGCTACGTTTTCTTTCCTCGGCAATAACCTTGTGTAGCCGATCAAGCTGTTCGGTCACCCAGCGACGGATGTTCGCATTTGGGTGCGATGACCAGCTTTGAACGAGTGGGATGAGGGGCTCAAGATAACGCTCAAGTCCTCCCCAGTAGCTCGTGGGCAATAGACGACTTGATATTGCAGCTAACACGTCTGGTTGACTGCCGAACTCGGCAACAAAAGCTTCAAGTTCGGTATGCCACTTGAGTTGGCCTCGGTCGTTCTTCTCTGCGATGGGAAGCCATGCGACGGCTGTTGCAGCACGAGCCTCCTGCTTTTCCCGCACCCAATCCATGTAAATTTGCGAAGGCACGTTGAACGATAGTCCACGCCCGAGATAGTCGCCATCATCACCACCCAGGTGCTGAGCCTGAAGTAAGTGCTCAGCGTAAAAGCGATCATACCATGACTTGCTTGTTAGCTTTTTCGCTATCTCCGTCCATACAGTAGCGGGATAAAGAGCCATCAGACTTTCCAGAATTTTTCGAACGGGTGCATCAAGATCATAAAAAACCCGGTCTGTACCTTGTCGACATATTCTCATGACTTGTTTCGAAAGCTTCTTTGCATAAGGCTCACTAATGGCACTGAACCTTACCAAACGTTCCACCATCTGTTCCATGTGGTAGCCATCCATATTGTTCGAGACGGCATCCATCAGGATTGGTGTCACCAACACACGCTTGATCAATGCGACCAATTCTTTGGTTACGGCATTCTTGCCATCGTAAAGGTACATTCCCACTATATCGAGGATAGTCCAAAGCCCTTCATTCCCATGCCTCTCAAGCTCTTCCAGTAATGGAACAAGCGAAGAGGCATCCAGCCGAGCAAGCCCAAGATTTCTGCATTGCCAAGGGTGAATATCGGCGGATGCTAGAAGCGAGATTACCAACTGAATATCATCAGACTGCAAACGGCCTGAACCAATGAGGGCGATTGCCTCGTTTTTCAGCTTGGGTGATTGCAGTGCCAAGCGGATGAGACGTTTTGCCAGATCGCTATCACGATCATCCGCTCCCGTGATCAATCCGCCGAAGAAGCCTCGATTTGACGACGTTTCGCTGCGCTCAGCCACTGCAATAGCAATTTGCATTAGCTCATTTGGGTCGGTGACTTGCTTCATTAACTCCCTAGCAAACACAAACGTACCGTGCCCATCACCGCATGCGATCCGCTCCACAGATCGTTCAGTGAGTTGGTTGTCAGTTGCGATCAACCGTGCCGTTGAGGTCGCTTGTCGTGCCGCATAGTCGAAGTCATGCTTTGCATCGCTTCCACGGTCATACGTAGCGTCTGGATCATGCAGATCGACCTGCCAACCCTGAGTGTATAAAATGGCAAGTTCGACGGGATCAGTTGGCAGCAAAGCGTCGTACATGCTGCGCACCTCCCTAGAGATTTCTGCTGGTGTCCCTTTCTCCCGGTCAAAGTAAAGCCAGTCTGAGATCGACATCAGGGCTTCGGGCCAGAAGCCTCTGACGCGTATTACCTCGTCAATCATTGCCTTCACTTCTGCACTGGGCAGGTCGCGTAAAAGCCCGCGAATGTGCGAGGCTAGATGGGTCTGTGCGACCTTTGCGCAAACATCATCGCTAACCGCAATTTTTGTAAGACGAGACACTGCGGCGCGAAAGAAATCGTGGATCTCGCCGTAGGTTCTCGGACGCCAATCCTCTATTGCCTCTGCGCTACCGATCTGCTCCGCCCCGCCGCTACGCGAGTAATGTCCGTTGCTCAACATGTGGCCGAGTGCGTCCACACAAACGCGCCGTTCGAACTCCGATTGTGATGCTAGGCCATCATCAAGAACCAATAGCCTAGCGGTAGGGTCAGCCTCGGTACCGCTGAGGTATAACTGGTAAAGCTGCTTGAATATGCCGCTGGCGTTATTACCGCAATTTTCATTCTCGGCCGCCGCAAGCTTCATAAGCAAATGAGCTGATCGTTCAAATGTCTGCTTCCTAAATACAAGCTTCTCCAAAGCCCAAACGAGATGGCGACGACCATCATGCGCAGCTTTTAATTCTTCTATACTCAGGTGTCCGAACACCCTGTCAATTGTTGTAGACACAAGATCCGGCGCAACGTGTACCAGCCGATCAAGAGCTTTCGAACCAAATTCCGTATTGAGCGCGGCAAAGTTGCCAAACATCTCGGGCTGAAGCAGCCTATCAGCAAACGCCACTGCGGTTGGCGACATGTCCATCCACTTTATACGCTTGAGCAGACTGGATTGAAGCTCTGAAGGTGCTGTCTTAAAGAAGCGAAGCAGTTGCTCGGCTGTCATCACGGACAGCCGAGCAAGGCCAAGCCGCGCTGCCAATGGTGTTGGACCAACCTGCACAAAATCCCCACGTTGAGAAATAATGCCACGCGGCTTGAACGATAGGAGATGTTCTACAAATAGCGGTGCTGGAACGTGCGCTAGCTCTGCGGCAAGAAAGCCAGCCTGACTTTCCACTCTCCCCTGCATTCCTAGCCACTCAAACAACGACGCAATCTCTAGCACTCGCTGCGCGTCCGTCACACGTTGCTTGCCGCTCCATATGATCCTGTCGAGAACTTGTTCTGCTGAAACCAGTGTCTGTCTGCTATCTGCATCCTGCTGTGCAGCCAGGACGGCCATGCTCGGAAAACCCTCAGCAATCTCGGTGATGAAGCGAGTATCACGGTCGCCAAGGTGGAGTTGCCCCTTAAAAACCGGACAGGATCAGGTTTCGGTTTG